>JAFGIM010000100.1 GCA_016929605.1 Spirochaetales bacterium
CAAGGTCTGCCAAATAATGATCCATGGAAGATTGATAAAAAGAGCGCATCTCTACCCAGAAGGAATCTGACAGGGAAGAAATACGGGAGCACACATCTACCAGCCAGGAAGAGCGCTGAAACAGGGGTTTACAGTTTACCAACCGATAAAAAGCATAGGTTCCACTATCGCGAATCTTCCACAGTTCTGAGCCGGAGCGCAGGGCAATGGCGGTAAGCTCTTCGATTTTTTCCACGCTCTTGTACTCTATGCGCACCGGGTATTCTCCGCACAGGAAGCGATCTTTATGGGCTGTGGGCGAGGACTCAAACACGGTATGAGCAGGATACACCACAGAGCGCTGAGCGGGAGAGGGAATCGCCGAGGAGACATAAACATCCAGAATAAGGGCGAAATAAGGATCAAGGGTGTCCGCCGCTGCAGCCTCGTTTAGACAAATTGCCTCGACTCCTTCCCAGGATGAAATGACCGAAACGAGTGTGTCTGCCAGGGTACGAACCTTTGGTTTCATGGTATAATTCATGTCACCATAGTACCATGGAAATACACTAATTTGGAACTGCCATGACGCAAAAAGAGCATCTGACCATCGACTGTCTTTTTCTCCACGACTCATTGATGGCCATCCTGGAAGGGGAACAAAGAATCCTGAGAGCCGTCGTACGAGGCGACCTTCCCGCACACTTCCTCCCGCCCCTGTGCTCTCTTGCCGACCATATTCCTGTATATACGCTTTCTCTTGGTGAAGTCGAAGAAAAAGATGGCTGGCTTTTCCGACCGGTAACGATCACCCCGCCTCCCGCTACCATTGCCCGCTATGATCCCCATGGGGGAATGTTCCCTCCCCCGCCACATGAATGCGGCTTTCTTCTTGGATACGCAGGATCGTACGCACAGGCAGCCCTTGCCGCGATACAAGATCGGGATGAGCTGACAACAGAAAAAAAAGTACGCGAATTGCGGGTGTGGTATCGGGCCAGAATGCAGATATGGTATGACTTTGAAAACCCTGTGTGCCTTGGAGCGCGAACGTCGATTGAAACGCTCAGATGGGAGCGATCCCGGCCGCTTACATCCGGTGCAAAACCCCAATAACCCGGCCTTCAATCGAAAATAATTCCAAATCGGCACCTTCAAGGACTCTAGGTCCGTAGCGGGGATTCTCGCTGATCAGGCGAACTGTCCGGGACGTATGATCAAACTCAACCCGTTTTACGAGTAACTGATTTCCAACCGAAACCACATGAATACCGTCTCCCGAGCGCTCGTCAACAGAGAAAAAAACCACATCCCCGTCATCAAGTCCCGCCTCGATCATTGAGTCGCCGCGAACAGGAACGGAGCGCACGTGGGAAGGCGAGCGAGAGCCAATAAAAGAGCGGGGAACTGTTATGGTTTTTGACTCAGGATAGTCGGCTATCTCCGCCCCTCGTCCCGCCGCAGCTTCCTGATCGATACAGGCGATTGCAACCATACCTTCCCCGGCACTCGCACTTGGCGCGACAGCAGACCTTCCAGTAAGGAGCCATGAGGCATCCACACCATAGGTTTGAACCAATTTCACCAACACCTCCCGCGAAGGCTCCCGTTTGCCAAGCTCAATATCACCGGCAACTACCGGATGAATAGAAAGCGATTCGGCAAAGGCCTTTCGGGAAAGGCCAGCGTCAGTACGTATTGAAGCAAACCTGTCCGCGATCGTTTTTTTTTCTTCAGAACGACTCATCAATCCCCCCTTGACAAGTAAGCATTATGCTTATACGATTAGCATATCAGTTATTTCGCGGTATGTCGAGTGCTTCCGCGATAAAGAGGCAACATGGCAACAGAAACCGGATTTCCCTCACCCGCTCGGGGCTATGAGGCTCGAACAATTGATCTCAATGACCTTCTGGTCACCAATGCACCGGCAACCTATTTTATGCGGATGCGTGGCAGCCACCTGGTGTACCGGGGGATACTGCCCGAGGACCTTCTTGCCGTTGACCGCTCCCGTCCTCCCGTACCCGGCTGTATTGTCGTGTTTCGCCAGGATGACGAGTTTATGTGCAGGGAGCTTATCCGCGACCGCGATTCGTATGTCCTTGCCGACGGAACGGGAAATCATCTGCTGGTTACGGAAGAAACCGAGATATTCGGCACTGTTACCGGTATAGTGAGGAAGCTATGATTTTCCATGTGGACGCGAACAGCTTCTATGCTTCGTGCGAGCGCCTTTTTCGTCCGGATTTGGCGGACAAACCGATCGTCGTCCTGTCCAACAACGACGGAATTGTAATCGCCCTTAACGCGGAGGCTAAGGCCCTTGGCGTAAAGCGAGGGGATGTTTGGTACAAGATTGCCGAAGCATGCTCGCAAAAGGGAATAACCGCTTTTAGTTCAAACTATACCCTCTATGCGGATATAAGCTCGCGAATTGTCAGTATCTATAACAGGCTGTGTCCGGATGTCGAGGTCTATTCTATTGACGAATGTTTTTTATATTACCCCGACTGGAAATGCCCGGATTACGAGGGTATTGCCTGGCGCATACGTACCTGTGTACAAAGGGAAATCGGGATCCCCGTATCGGTGGGAATCGCACCAACGCGGACGCTCGCAAAAATAGCCAATAAGCTGGCTAAAAAGGCAAACGGGGTGTATTCCCTTGCCGGCGGGACAGACCAATCAGTTGATGCGGTTCTCGCAGATCTGCCCGCAGCCGATGTGTGGGGTATCGGTTGGTCAAAGGCCGCCCACTTACAAAAGCAGGGCATACAAACGGCAAAGGATCTTAAAGAGTACCCGCTTCATCTGGCAAAAAAGCACATGACCATAACCGGTATGCGCACCATACAGGAACTCAATGGAATTGCCGCCATGGATCGGCAAGTGCAGGATGCAAACAAGAATATCTGCTCGTCAAAATCATTCGCGCGTCCTGTTCTAACCCTTGCCGAGCTGGAAGAAGCCCTGGCCTCGTATACCAACGAGGCAGTGAGAAAACTCAGAGAACAATCGAGCGCGGTTCGATGCATCTCCGTATTTCTTATGACCAATCCCTGGGATGACAGCGGCACCCCCTATTACAACCAATGCGCTGCGGCCCTGCCGGAAAGCACTTCCTACCTGCCGGATATTTTAGAAACAGCCATTTCCCTATTGCACAAAATTTATCGAAGCGGACATCGCTATCGCAAGATAATGATAAACCTGCTCGACCTTACTGATGACACACAGGCGCAAGCGGAACTTTTTCCCACGGGCGATAGCCGAAAGGAAGACAAACAGGCGCTTATGCGCTGTTTTGATCAAATCAACAGCCGATACGGCCGAACCATGCTCCGAACCGGCAGTCACACCACCGCAGAGCGAACATGGGCCATGAGGCGTCAGTTTCTCTCTCCTGCCTACACCACCGACCTTGCCGGGATTCCGGAGGTTCATTAATCATGGCCGACATATATATCGGAACCTCAGGCTATGATTATCCTGAATGGAAAGGGGTTCTCTATCCGCACGATCTTGGCAGGGAAGGATTTCTGGCCTTCTATGCCGAACACTTTACGGCCCTGGAGATCAATTACACCTACTACGGTATGCCCAATGAGTACCAAATGGACGCTATTGCGCGTAAATCAAACGGGAACCTCCGTTTTTCGGTAAAGGCGCATAAGAGCCTGACCCATGAGGTATCTATTTCCCAATGGAGAAAATCGGCAGAAGAATACAGGCAGGCACTTCGACCGCTCGTTGAACGAAACCTTCTTTTATCTGTCCTGCTTCAGTTTCCGCAAAGCTTTCATTACGAAGTAGATGAGCGGCGATATTTGGATGCCCTGGTAAACACCCTGAGCCCTCTTCCCCTGGTAGTTGAATTTCGCCATGCTTCATGGCAAACCAAACGCGTCTTTGACTCCCTTCGCGAGCGTGGAATCAGCTGGTGCGTTACCGACATGCCACAGTTAAAACACCTTCCCGCTCCTCTTTCCATCCAAACCGCTGCCTCTGCCTATATTCGTCTCCATGGACGTAATGCAGAAAGCTGGTATGGGACGAATTCTCGCGATCGCTATGATTACCTGTATTCGGACACTCAATTAAGCGATCTAGTCCCGCTCGTACACCGGATAGCTGCCTCGTCCCGGATTGTTCAAATTTATTTTAATAACCACGCAAAGGGACAGGCGGTAGTAAACGCCCGAAAACTCAAGCTGCTTCTTAACCAATAATTTCTAAGGTAACTTTATCACGGAAAGAAATTACGCCTTCTACTACAATTAAACCTGTACACGAACTACAAGGGGGCAGGTATGAAAAGATATGTAATAGTAGGTGGAGTCGCCGGCGGAGCGGGTGTTGCAGCCCGGTTACGACGCCTTGATGAACAAGCTGAAATAACCATGTACGAAAGAGGCGAACATATAAGCTTTGCCAACTGCGGACTCCCTTATTACGCCGGTGGGGTTATTACCGAGCGGTCACGACTGTTTGTCATGACTCCTTCCAAATTTAAAGAAAGCTTAAACGTTGTTGCCAAAACCCTTCACGAGGTAGTGTCGATAGATCGCGAAGCAAAGACGGTACGGGTTAAAAACCTTACAGACGACACCTACTTTGAACAAAGTTACGACACCCTTATCCTCAGTCCCGGCGCAACCCCGATTCGTCCCCCCATACCCGGCATAGAAGACAGCGCCATCCTCTCCCTGCGTTCAGTTAGCGATATAGACCGTATAAAGGCCAAGATTGACGAGGCGCACACTAAACGTGCGGTCGTCGTTGGCGGTGGGTTTATCGGTATTGAAATGGCCGAAAACCTAAAGGAGAGAGGCCTTGAGGTTACCGTCGTAGAAGCAATGGATCAGGTTATGAATATTATTGACTACGACATGGCCGCGATCGTACAAGGTCATCTTCGCGAAAAAGGAGTAACCCTCCGGCTAAAAAACGGGGTATCTTCCTTTACTCGCCGCGGCTCCTTTATTGATGTTACCCTTGCAGATGGACAGGTAATCGAAACCGATCTTGTTATTCTGTCTATCGGTGTAAAGCCCGATACGGCTATAGCGCGGGAGGCAGGACTCGATCTTGCTTCCAACGGAGCTATAAAGGTGGATCCCTATTTTAATACATCTGACCCTTCCATCCGTGCCGTAGGAGATGCCATTGAATTTCAAAGCCCCTTGTTGGGTTCTATGATTACCATACCGCTTGCGGGACCGGCAAATAAACAAGCCCGACTTTGTGCTTACAATGCGGTTCACGGTGATAGCCGCCCCTGGAAGGGCACTATCGCGACCAGCATCGCACGAGTCTTTGATATTACCGTTGCCTCTACCGGGGTAACAGAGAAAACGCTTAAGCGTGCCAACCTTCCCTACAGGCAAGCGGTAACCCATGCCGGAAGCCATGCCGGCTATTATCCCGGCTCATTCCCCCTTGCCCTTAAAATTCTCTATCATCCGGATACGGGTGCACTCTGGGGCGCTCAGGCAGTGGGACCCGATGGCGTAGACAAACGAATAGATGTTATCTCTGCCATCCTTGGTAAGGAAGGAACCGTTCACGATCTTGCTGAATTTGATCATGCCTATGCCCCTCCCTATTCAAGCGCAAAAGACCCGGTAAACATGGTTGGCTTTATCGCAGAAAATGTCCTGGACAAGGTTTCTTCCACGATTACCTGGGAAGAGCTTCCCTCCTTTCAGGATAAAGGCGCGTTCCTTATTGATGTGCGCAGTAATGAGGAAGCTGCCTTGGGTTCAATACCCGGCGCAACCGTTATTCCTCAAACAGAGCTCAGACAGCGGCTTACCGAAATTCCCCGCGACAAACCAATTGTGGTGTTTTGCGCAGTAGGATTGCGGGGATATCTTGCCGAGCGCGTATTGCGGCAACATGCCTTTACCAACGTGGTAAATCTGACCGGCGGATATAAAACATGGCTTGCTGCGGAAACGGAGCGGGCGATTCTTGAAGGTCGTACACCGGAGCCCAAGCCCCTCTTTGACAAACCAATTGTTTCTACCGAGGATGACGGGCGTCCTATCGTCAATGAACATAGCTCCTCCTTTACCGTTGACGCCTGCGGCTTACAATGCCCCGGACCGATCATGCGCTTAAAACAGGAAATTGAAAAAATTTCCAATGGCGACATCTTGACCGTAACCGCAACCGATCCCGGCTTTGCGCGGGATGCCCAATCCTGGTGTACGCTCACCGGGAATCGGCTTGTTTCAATTGATTCAACGGCAGGTCGCATTACCGCAGTTATCGAAAAGAACAGTACAGGGGCAACACAAAAACCAAGCGCATCGGTGGGCAATGGATCAACCCTTATTGTCTTTTCCAACGATCTTGATAAGGCACTTGCCTCCTTTGTTCTGGCAAATGGAGCTGCTGCCTCAGGGAAACAGGTCACCATGTTCTTTACCTTCTGGGGGCTGTCGGTTATACGAAAAAATCAGAAAGTTAAGGCAAAAAAAGATCTTATGGGGACGCTTTTTGGCATGATGCTTCCGCGGGGCATGAAACAGCTCAATCTTTCGTCAATGAACTTTGGAGGGGCCGGTGCCCGTATGATGAAGGGAAGAATGAAGAGTCGAGGGGTTGATCAAGTTGAAACAATGTTTGAACAAGCGCAGAAATCCGGAGTGCGCATGATTGCCTGTCAGATGTCCATGGATATTATGGGTATAAGCGAAACCGAACTGCTTGAGGGAGTAGAAATTGGAGGAGTGGCAACCTATATGGAAGCGGCCTCAAACAGTACGGTTAATCTGTTTGTATAAAAGCTATGGCTTTTATTCGCCCCTATAAAGGATCCACAGATTTACTGACACCACAGCATACATGGACAGGGTAAAGAGCCAGGACCAAAAACTGGGTTGAAATAATATTCCCCGATCGGAAAGCTCGATACCCTGCAGTATCTGGGTAATAAAGATTCTGATAATCCACAAAGCGATTATCGCAAGCAGAACGTTTCGGGAGGTTTTTGCGGGAAATCTTTTAAAGGCATCTACCAGGATAAAGATCCCGCACAGAATCTCCAGCACGCCAAATACAATTTCCAGGGTGGTTCTGCCATGATTAAGGCTAAAAAGGCCTTCGCTTACCGGTAAGACTCCTGTTAAGCCAAGAACCACAAAAAAACATCCAGTTACTACCATCATCAGGGCGTTAGATGAAAGCCCCTTGTGTTTGACTTTTGCCATATATGCTCCTTAAAAGCATCATAGTCGGGTATAGCGGTTTTCGCAAAGTAAAAAAAAGCGATTAGCGCTTTTTTACCGGTTTCTTTGTTTTGCGCACAAGGTTGTCGCGGGCCTTTTGCCTGAAGGTTGCGGCCATCTCGGGAACGCCACGGCGGTCGTACAAAGCTGCAATCTCTTCCCATCCCCGCTCATCCATGGGATAGGTATCCACAACGGCACGAAAGACCTTTAACGCATCGTCTTCCTTACCAGAACGCAAGCATAAGCGGCCTTCGATCAACAATGAATCAGCATCGGCCTTAAAGGCACGATTGGCGCTTTTCATCAAGGCAAGGGCCGCATCGCTTTCGCCCATGCGATCCAGACAGTAGACCAGGCTGGAAAGCAATGTGCGATCGTCCGGTTTTTGCTTGAGCATGGATCGATAAAGAATCGCAGCCTTTCGCCATTGTCCCGCTTTCCGCCTGAAATACGCAATCTGTCGATCGGTATTACTTACCTTACCCTGCGCAGAAAGTATCTCGATCTGATCGGCGGCAATTTCCCACCGTTCATGCTGTTCAAGATAGGAGACATACTCCTTTCTGATAACTTCGTTATCATCCCATCTGGAAAGATACTGCTCATAGGCGGCTTCCAGGCGACGATGATTCCCTTCCTGTTCGCAACAGGCAAGATATCCCAAAAAGGCCGCTTCGTTGTCTTCTTGCAGGTCAAGAACCTTTTGATACCAGCCAATCGCAAGGTCTGCCATGCCAAGGCGAAAGTAGGTACGGGCTAGGGCAGCGAGCAACTCCGGAACCGCGCCCCGCTTACGCACCTCATTTTGCAAATCCACCAACAAGGATGCCGGGTCAGAGTCAAGGTTCGCCCGACATAAGGCTTGATAGTAGTCGATAGTCTCTCGGTCCAGACCTGCCTTCAGGGCTTTATCAAGCTCACGAGATAAACCGCCCCAATCCTGTGCAGACAGATACACCATAAGGATTCCATATCGGGGAGACTGATCACGGGGCTCGATTTCAAGAGCACGGGTAAAATGATTAAGCGCTTTCTCTATATCCCCCAGATTACGATAGGCCTCGCCCATCAGGGCATGAATCTGTGCCGAATGGCCGAACTGCTTTATCCATGTACGGGCTGCCTGAGTCGCTTGGGCCCAGGAATCCTTTTCAAGATGTGATCTGACGATGCGCAAACCGATTAACCCAGGAGATATCTCCTGGGCATCTTCGCCCAGGGTAGCCATAAGGCGGGAAGCTTCTTCGGTATTACCCATTTCAAGATACACGGATATTTGAAACCAGATAAGGGAATCATCGTCGGGGGCGAACGATCCCGCATTGGTATACTCACCCAGGGCCTCTTCCAGGTATCCCAGATCCCGTAGGGAATGAGCCAGGTATAAGCGGGGAACTACCCCATCAACCTCTCTGTTAATTAAAAAGGTCAACATCTGTCGGGCAAGGTCAACTTCGCCTCGCTTATACGTTCTAACCGCTTCCACAAACAGGGCGTTTAAGTACCCCTGATTAAGCCTCTGATCCTCGGGAGCAAGGGTTAGGGCTTCTTCAAAAACCGCCAGGGCAAGCGAGGGCCGCTTACAGCGTAGATAGGCAGAACCGAGCAGGGCTCGGGTGTCAATAGAATCGGGATTAAGAGCAAGACTCTTGCGCAAGGCCCACACCGCCCGCTCGGGATACCCCTGGGAAAGTGAGGATCGTCCGAAAAAAAACCAGCCTGAGCCATCCTCCGGTCGTGCATTAATATATGAGCGTAAATAATACGAGGAGCGGGCGAATTTTCCCTCAGCATGCCAGGATCGTGCCAAATAGAGATAAATTTCGGGGTGTGCTTGATCTGCAGAGCGGGAAGACCCTGATTTTCCCCCTATCGGGGATCCACCATCGGCATATCCTCGAGCTGCCAGATCTTCAAGAATCTTGATTGCCTCGGTATACCGTCGTTTTTGTCCGGCAATCAGGGCTCGCTCAAAGTTTTTTTCAAACAGGTTCTTGTCCATAATGTCGGTTCAGAGTATAGCATAGACTGAACCGACATCCTACGTTTAATTCTATTTTCTATTTTTTCCCGGCTTGAACGAGGGTTACCGCGGCGGTAATAACGATATCGTCAACTGAACAGCCCCGAGAAAGGTCAGAAATCGGCTTGGCAAAGCCCTGAAGGAAGGGGCCATACGCTTCTGCCCCGGCAAGACGCTGGACCAGTTTATAGCCGATATTTCCCGCTCCAAGGTCGGGGAATACCAGGGTGTTAACCTTACCGGTAATCGGGCTTCCCGGTGCCTTTTTCTGGGTTACGGAAGGAATTAAGGCCGCATCGGCCTGAAGTTCGCCATCATAGACAAAATCGCAGGATCTCTCTCCCAACAGGCGAACAGCTTCCTGAACCCTCAGAACATTATCATCTTTACCCCCGGATCCCTTGGTAGAAAAAGACAAGAGGGCAACGACGGGATCTACACCGATAAACTCCCGGCAGCTTTTTGCCGCTGAGACTGCAATATCGGCAAGCTGTTCGGAAGAGGGAGTAGGAATAACGGCGCAGTCAGAAAAGATCATCAAGCCGTCAGAACCCCAGGAGGAATCCTTCATCTGCATAACAAAACAGGA
>JAFGIM010000101.1 GCA_016929605.1 Spirochaetales bacterium
AAAAATAAGGGAACCTGCCCTCCTTTTTGGGCCAGGCGGCTGTGGGCTTGGGCTTATGGCCTTCCAGGAAGAGCTTGCTGCCTATGGCGCCTTGTTGGAAGCCTGGCCCCAGGTGTGGGCACATTGTGCACGTCACAATGCTGATGGAAAGCCTTTTTTGGCCTCTCGGGCCTGATAACACACAAAAAAAGTAAAAAACAACATTTATGTCATTGACAGTTCATGTTTTATCATACTACTATGCGTATAATAGTAGTATGAGGTAGAATGTGAAGAGATTATTGCTGTGCGTCGTAGTAGCTTGTTGTTCTCTGTCTTTTTATGGCGAGTCATCCCCTGATATCTTGGTTGGGAAAATCCGCATTTTCATAGATCAGGCGGAATACCTGTGGACTCAAAGCGCTCTGGAGAGACTGGACGATCAAGTGATTTCTCCGCCAATACAAGTCGAAACCGTTATATCGTTTCTTTCTATAAAACCGGGTCGATACACATCTGAAGAGGATGTTGCTTCGGAGGCAGAAGTCTCACAGCGTCGGCTTCGCGAAACCGGTTATTTTTATGAAGCGTCGATTATGATTATTCCCCCTAAAAAAGTTTTACATGAGCGAACCCTGGTTATCAATGTGACAACCGGCTTTTTAACTCGTTTTGGCGGCGGCGGCATCTGGGCCATGTATGGCAAAGTGGCCATGGGTGGAAGGCGGGACGCGCTCTATCTGTATGCCGGATATAACAAGAGCGGGATTCGATACCTCCAGTCACATGTAGGCGGTTCTCCGGTTATCCTTGGTGGCTCTCTGTTTTATGTTGGTCCTGGAGACTACCCGGGAAAGAGTGATGGTCAGGATGTGGAAAACCGCTTTGCTGCCTCTATTACCACTGGATGGGCGATAACACCGGACCTTTCAATCGGAATTGAACCGACGGTGGAAGGTTTTGGTTTTTCCTCCGGGGGATTGCTCTCCGTTCAGCCCTTTATTAGCCAACGAATATTAGTTCAAACAGGCCATCAAAGCGAAGGCGGCGTTAACCTTCGACTCTTTTGGTATCCGGAGCATACCGGGGTAAAGGGAGAAGGCAGTGTGTACGCACGACTCGGTATTACCAAACGATTAACCTTTGCGGTTAAGGGAAGTGGTGGATACTCGCCAACCAAAATCCCCGAGGAGGCGCTGTTTGATTTGTACTACACGGAAGATGCGAATGTGCGCTCGGGGTATTCGCAGCAAGAACTTCGTGCCGCCGACTATGTCCTTGCCTCGGCGGAGGTTCGGTTTACCGTGTTGGAAACATATATACCGCCAATACTGAACTGTGTTGTTCAACCCTTTGTCTTTGTGGACGCCTCTCAAACGCTCAGCTCCACCAAGGTGAGGGATAAGGATTTCTTTGATGCCTATGGCCTGGGCGTGCGCGTCCTTCTCAATAACCCCGTGTTCGCGTATTTCACTTTTTCCTATGGCGTTAATAACGAAGGAGATGGCAGGTTTCTCTTTTGTGGAACCGCCGGCTATTAAGATAAGGAGACAAAGACTATGAAGAAACGAAGTGGATTGTGTGCTGTTCTTGGTGTGTTGGTAATTGCGGCTTTTTTTGCAAATGATCGTCGTGCGATAGAGGAGGGTATTGCCCTTCATAATGCGGCGGAAGTTACTCCCGAAGGAAATATTGAAAGGGGTAAAGCGATCCTCGCCCCGTTGATTGACAAGTACCCGATCGCAAAAGGATATTACGGAAGCTTGATAACTCTGGAAGCAGGCGTGTGGGAAAAAAATAAAAACGCGATAAAGGCAACAACCTGTCTGGAAAACGGTACTGCACTGATCGACGAGGCAGTTGCAGCAGGACCGGAGATAAGCGATCTAAGATTCCTTCGCATGATTAATAGTTATGAACTTTCTGTTAAGTCGCCCATGAATCGCTACAAGGTAATGAAAACCGACATAGACTGGCTTTCCTCTCGCCGAAGCACGCTTGAAGCTCATGATCAGTCTCTCCTGGATTTATACAAGGGTTTGTATCTTATTAAAGCGCGTAAGCTCAGCGAGGCGATCGCCTCTTTTGAATCGTGTATTGCGGTTGCTCCCGGATCAAGCGAGGCAGAAGAAGCGCAGAAGCAACTCAATAAGTACGGGGAGTAAGGGATGACACTACTCATTTCTGGTTTGTATATCGCGTGTATGGTCCTGATGGTCAAACTCTTTGTGATAGCGGGTTCTCCTTCCTCTATAGGTTCCTGGCTCTACTCGCTATTCTTGGTTGTTATTTTTTCCCGGATGATTCTTACCCGCCGCTTTTCCAAATATAGAAGAATCGGCACAAGCGTTTTTACACTACTCTTTGCACTCTCGTACATCTGGACGATGGTGGATAATTATGGAAGCATACTGCTGGGAGAGGCAGCGGTATTGTCGGGAACAATTCCTTTTAATCCGTTTCTTCTTCCCGTGCTGCCGTTATATCTCATTTTTTCCCGCTCTCTCCCATTCTCTGCTGTCATCACCGGCGGGGTTTTGTCGGTAACTGGTCTTGCCCTTATTTGGTCAATGGTTGCTATCACTATCGGTAAAGGGTGGTGTAGTTGGGTGTGTCCCTTTGGGGGGTACGAGGATTTCTTTTCGCGTATACGTAAAAAACCGTTGATACACCTTGATGGGTTCGCCAACCGCTTGCATATTTTTAATACATGGTTTGCGGCAATCGTTGTGTTGTTGTCAGTGCTATTTTTAATTCCTGTTTATATTTACTATCTTAATCCATTTAGCCTTATTACCGGGTTTTATAATACCGGCGGGTTGATCGGTCTCTGTATTACTGCGTTTCTTATCATTCTTTATATCTGCCTTGTGATAATTCTTCCGTACCTCACAAAAAAAAGATTTCAATGTATATCCTATTGTCCGCTTGGGGCTTTACAGAATTTAGAGTCGCGCGCTGCGTGTGTCCGGACGGTTATCGATATGGATGCATGCGACCAGTGCATGAAGTGCGTGTATGAATGTCGATTTTCTGCAATTGACAAATCGTCAATACAATCGCGTAAACCAATGGTGCTCTCATCATGTGCTCATTGCGGGGAATGTATTGAAGTATGCCCTAATAAGGCTATCCGTTTTGAGTATTCGTTTGTTCGCTCTGGTACCACAAAGCCTTCTGCGCAAAGTCGTTTCGCCCGGGTTGTTCAGTCTCTTATTGATCCGGAACGCGTCTATGTTTTTTCCGCCTTTGTGTTCTTTGTGTTTTTTTCGAGTCCCTTTGCCACAGACGCACTTAACCGCATCATTGCATGTATTGGAGGCCTGGTATGAAAAAAAACACTACTGTGTATTACCTTCATGCCGTGTTTCTGGCACTGTCCTGTTTGATCGGCATACCATTTTTCTTAATGTATCAGGATGTTGTGGCCCGGTCTGTGCAATCTTTTTTATCATTGCGCACCAATCCTGACCTCCTTGGTGGCAAGATCGCGACTGTCTTGTACGATCCTGTTGGAGACGACTCTGGTTTTGGATCTATTGTGTATCCTTCTTTTTCTGATGGGCAGGGATCGCTTGATATCGTCCGTTATACAGTGTATCAGCCCGTACGAGGCAGTAAGGGACCCGGGCTCCGGGATTACTGGCAGCTCGGATTTACTTTCCGTGCCGCGTCTACACAGCGAAATATCCGTGTGTATCTGGGGACTCAAGATGGCCATGGCGGTTCAGTACACACCAAGACGGAAT
>JAFGIM010000102.1 GCA_016929605.1 Spirochaetales bacterium
AGGGAAAGTACATCGCCTGTTATGTGTTCTATAGCCCGTCCAATGGCTTGCGCGGCAAGCGTCATGGAGTCGGCTTCTTTCATCAGGGTTGCTCCGGTTTGAAGTCCGCCTCGAGCGGTCTCCATGGCTGCTCGTATTTTTACAACCTTTTCCTCGGATTCTTCGGCGGATAGATGAAGTACCATGGTGTATTTTTCTACGATGGTGATAAGTGAATATGAGAGAACTCCGGTGGTTAGTAAGCCCATGGTGCTGTTGATGATTCCGGTAGAGGTCGTGCCATCCAACACAGCTCCTGCGTTTTTTACCATTGCCCAAACGATCCAGTTGGAAATAGCAAAGAGAGCTGTTACAACAGGCACTTGCCATCGCTTTCCGAATACCGCAACGTAGACAATAAGGTAGGGCATATAAAAGATGTATGTGGTAAAGGCTGTTTCGGGCGCGGGTTTGGCATTAATAAATCTGAGCGCAACAATAACGAGTATCGTGGGAAAGGCGTAAGACCACACCGCCAGATGGAGTTTACCGGTTCGCAAGAAAAGGAGGCTTATTAATACTAGTATAAAGATTGCCGCGGCTCCCAAATGTCCTTTAAGGCGTAACTCGGGAGAGATTGGCATAATCGCGTAAAGGACGCCTAAAAGGGAAAGCAAGATAAGCATAAATACGCTGTAGTACAAGAAAATGGATGCCTTGTTTTTGGTGATAAAATCGCTTTTTTCAAATGCTCCAATAAAAAATTGTGTTGTGCTCATTAGTGGTGTCTCCTGTTTATCTTCGCCTTCTTCCCATGATGCGGAGGATCCTGACAAATAAATTGATAATGTCCATATAAATAGCGGCGGCACTGTCGATCGCATTGTCGGTTGTTTTGGGGATGCGGTTTGCTCGACCCCAATCATAGCCAATATATCCGCAGAAACAAAGGGCAATAATCCAGTCGATAATAGCACTCGATTTACGCATAAAGAGCACCATGATAACCTCTACGATAATCGTGATTAGCAGTATGACAGAAATGCTTTTAATGATGGACGAAAAAAACTGTGGATAGAGTGTCCCGAGTATCATCATGATAAGGGTAACCCCGCCGGTTAGCTGTATTGCGTTGGAAACGATGTAGGGATCGTAGGCCGAGATTATCAGGTTTAGGCAAAACCCAAATGGTATGACGACAAGATTGTAGCCAATAAAGCTATAGAGCGGTTTGGTTGAATGGTTAAAGAGCCATATGCCGGCAAAGCAAAGACCAAAGTAGGCAAGCAAAAACACAATGGTATTGGTGCTTTGAAGTACCCGCGGATCAATACCGGTAACGATAAGGTAATTGATTACAAATCCCCATACCAGGCATGCGCCAATGATTAGATTATAGCGGGCGGAAGAAATCTCGGTTTCGTCTGTAGCAGTACGCAAAAATACGTTGTTTCTCATCGTGGTCTCCGGTACAAAGTGGTAAGTGTAATTGTACACCGAATGAGAGATTTCTTACAGCTTTTTAACCCATTAGTTATCAAGACTCATGGAGAACATCCAGGGAAAGAGTTCTTTATCCTTATAACAGGGCGAAGGGGTGTGTCCCATATCTGTGTATTCGCTGTATTTAAAATAGGGCGTACCCGATCGGGCAAGGGTTATGGTGGTGCGCTCATGACCGGTAATATCGTCGGTCTCTGTTGTTTCTTTTGCTTTTTTATTACACGCATACACGCGGAATGTTTCAAGAGCTTGGCGTGCAACCTGGACTCGCTTTTCGGTATCGGTAAGCCCGATGTGATACCAAACGGCCGTTTCTTTGGCTATCTCTTCGCCAAGATCCGATTCGCTTTGACCTGCAACCCTGATGATTGCGGCAAAAAACTTGCCCTTGTTGTGCATGCCGCGGGCAAGGGGGAAACTTCCCGAACCTCCCATGGAAAATCCTGTCAGGTATATCCGGTTTGGATCGATGCGGTAGCCTTCGGCAATTGCCAGGTCTATCCAGTCCGCGAGCTTTTCTCCGTCGGATACCCCGTTTTTTTGATAGTCAATAACAAAGGCTGGATAACGCTGTTCAATTTCCTGGTAGTTCCTCTCTCCCTCTCCCCAGCATCCCGAAACTAAAAGCGGGTAGAGCCGTTCTTTATTTGCCGATTTTTGGTATCCCCAGGGACCAGTTACATTAAGGGCGGCTACAGTATATGAAAGGGGCGCGTCGACTTGGGTAAAGGTTTCTTCAGGATTAAGGCGAGCTTCATCGTCAGCCTCCTGTGCGCAGGAAACCGCTAGTAAAGAAAGGAAAAGGATGGTTATACCGGTGGAAAGTGATTGTTTTAGGTTTATCATGGGTTCTCCTTACGCAAGCGCTTCCTAGCATACTATCACGTTTTATGCCGAAATCTCAGAATTACCAACAATCCTGCTAACAGTAACTAAAAGTTGCTTTGAACCGGTATCGTGATTATACTTGTTATAGGAGGATAACATGTTGGATAATCAATTGAAAAAGGCGATAAACGAGCAGATTAACAAGGAATTTTATTCATCGTATTTGTACTTGGCAATGGCGGCTCATTTTGACGCCAATGCTCTTCCGGGGTTTGCTCACTGGATGAAGGTTCAGGCTGCCGAGGAATGGGAACATGGAATGAAGTTCTATGAGTACCTGTATGAGGTCGGGGCTGAGGTTGAGCTTGCGGCGATACCCTGTCCCCCACTGAAGTTCGGGTCCCCCAAGGAAATCTTCGAAGAGGTATACGCTCATGAGCAAACGGTAACAGCCTCGATAAACGCTATCTATGAACTAGCCAAGAAGGTAAACGACCCAAAGACCGAGTTGATGCTGCATTGGTTTATTAATGAGCAGATCGAGGAAGAGAAAAACGATCGTGATATTCTCGATCAGCTTGAGATGTCGGGAGGAACGCCGTTTGGTCTTATGTTCCTGGATCACAATGTTCTTGGCAAACGAAAGGAAGATTAAGTCCGTTTTGCAGTAAGGGCTCGCTTAACCGCGAGCCTTTTTTATGATTATGCTATTATTGGCTTTGTATCCAGCTCAACGCCGCTTCAAGTTGATCATCTATTCCTTGCTCCAATCTTTCTTTGGTGTTGTCTATCTCAAGGTCAACCGGAATGATATCCCCGTCCACGATAGTATCGCCAATCATTATATTATTGACGGTGCCCAGACGAAGTACCCAACCGTTAGTTAATTCTCGCGGGAGATTGTTCCCGATTAGTTCTGCCTGTGTGGGCTTACCAATGGTAAAAGCCTCTGTATGCGCCTGGAAGGCGGCGATAACCATATCGGTGGTACTTGCGCTGGTCTCGTTTATTAATAGCACGATGCGATGTTGTCTGGGGGCGCCCTGTGCGGGATGGAGCCATAGCTCGCGATTCAGGGGTGTTGTATCGCTTCCCAAATGAAGGATGTCTCTGCCATACTGAACAGATTCACCGACAAACTGTGCGAGTAGATCTTCCCCAATTTCGGAATTACCGCCGCCGTTGTGTCTTAGATCTATTATCAAAAAACCACCCGGAACGAATCGATCAAGCTCTGTGGCAAAGTTTTTTCCCCATCCCTCGCCGGAAAAACGGGAGACATGCATATAGTACGATCCGTCCGGAAGAAATCCCGTGCAGATAGAACCAGAGGCATCCCAACTTTCCTGCGACAGATATGTTTTTTGAATAACGGAGAGGTCAAAGGGAATCGTCGTGTAATCGGGATACACCGTTATCTCCTGCGTGCCGGTAAATAAAATCATGTGCCCATCGTTAAGCTGGTTGATAATATCAGTACAAGCCGAAAGAAGCGTTTCGTCGTTAGGATTGTTGATGATAGCGTCGCGATACGTAAGGCGAAGAGCAGTCCAGTCCTGGTATGTTTTGGTATAAAAGCCTGCGTAATCCCGGTTAAGTACATTCCAAAACGAGTCATATACTTCAAGTGGTGAATCAGAAGGATCTTCGTTAAGAATAAGCGAGCAGGAGCTTCCCAGAATGGCAAGAATGAATATAATCAGGAGGGGCATGAACTTTTTTTTCATTTTGTCGCTCCAAGGTCAATTTCCAGGCCAAGGCTCAGAAAGTTGTTAAATAGCCTTGAGTCAAATGGTTTTTTATGGCTTTCGATAATGCAGGTGTACATGCACAGCAACTCGGTTCGGTTGCTTAGTCGTAAGAGTGCCGAAAGGCGCCCGTCAACATAAAGAAAGTCAGGAATTACGATCAATGTAGTTTTATTTATACCACCGGATCCATTTACCCATACCGGGCTCCATTGGATGCCAGCAAGGGGTACTGAGCATTGTAGGCGAAACGTCCAACGGTCCAACATTTTGTTCTCGGCAAAGAGTGACGGGCCAAGAAATGCAAAGAGGGCGTTGTATACATCTATTTCGTATTTATAAAAGTTCTCGGTAAATAATCCAACGCAATCTATAGAAACACCCAGACCGAAAGATGTCTTAAAAGGCATTACAGGCAGGAGGGCTACGACTGATGTTTGAATGCCAAGCATTTCCGATTCAACTTCAAAGCCCATGCCTCTAGAACTGGAAAGAGTTTCAGTGTTATAGCTTAGTTGACCGTTCCACAGAAAAAAATCATTGCGAATAGCCCATCCGCCCTCTATTCGTAACGAAGGACCATACAAGGCCAGCGGTGAATACTGCTCATGATATTGGCCGGCGATTCCACCTCCCACACTCAAATAGAGCATATACGGTTTTTCCTTTTCCCCGGCAACCACGAGCAAAACCGTCAGCAAACAAAAGACGCAAACAAGTAACATTCGATTTTTCATAGATACTTTTTTCCTTGGATTATATAACACCTATAGTATATCGTGAATGTTACCGGTTACTCAATATTGCGTATTTTTTCGTAAAGATTGAACATCAGGGGATCAAGGGTTTCTATATATCGATTGCTCGTAAGTGTCATGACCGTATTCTTTTGGGGACAGTAAAAAAGAGAGGATAGCATAAACGGGATGAATCCCTTGTGCCCAATGTAATCCGAGCGATATCCTTCCCTGGTGATTCTGATGCACGAGAGTCCCCTCCCGTAATATACTTGATAGTGTTCTCCCTTCGCGATTCGGTTCATGTCCGTTATCATTAAAGCGGTGTGCTTTGCGTCAAGGATTTTTCCGTTAAGTAAGGCGGCAAGCATGAGAGCCGCTTCGCGCGGTGTGGAAATAAGGGATCCCGCGCCATAGGGACGCTCTGGATGTTCCGCATTATGATACGCCGTGCCGGCTTGGTCAAACGACACAAAGTCGTACGAGTTTGCATTTTTTTCACTCAGGTACTTTGTGTGGTTTAACCCGACTGGAGTCGTGACAATCGAATAAAAAAGAGATTCCATGGATTTCCCGCTTGATCGTTCGGCTATTAGTCCCAGCAGTATGTAGCCGGTGTTTGAGTAGTGATACGCTGTTCCCGGGGGAAAGAGTAAATCCGGATGTTCGGAAAAAACAGTCCCGATAATCGCGTTGGCGCTCATGATTTCCCCCTTATTTATAGCATTAGCCGGGATCAGCTCGTTTGACACAAGGCCGGAAGTATGACGCAATAAATGGTCGATCTTCATGCTTGAGGGAATACTCTTATGGGGAAACCAGCGGGCAACTGGATCGTCCAGGGTGAGTATGCCGTCCTGACAGAGTTTAAGGATGATGGCTGCGGTGAATATCTTTCCAATGCTTGCATAATGTAGTTGGGTGTCCTGACTTATTTTTTTTGTTCTTTGTTCATCGGTATATCCTTCGGCCATCTCCCACAATCCTTGCCTGGGGGAAAGAACCATTACTTGCATACCCTCATGGATAGATCTATCGTATGTTGCCTGAAACACCGTATGTAAATCTTGAGATACGGGATCATCGAAGGCGTACGATCCAGTAAGTTCTCCGGGGCCAGGTATGGATAGGGTTATACGCTCGGCCGGGTTAAGCGTGGATATCTCAGGTGCTTCCAATAGAGCGCAGTTTTTTGGATCAACGCCGCTCGCGCACGATACGAAAAGCATGGACAAAAGACAGAATAACATTGTCATGACGATCTCCTTGATACACACTATGGCGGTATATATTCGAATGTGCTATTGTGAAAATGGTCATACTGGTACTTTAATGAGGAAAGCAATGGACTGGTCTTTATTTGCCACAATTATTCTTAATTCTCTTGCCGCCGCCCTCATTCTTCTTGCCCTGGTTACCGGGCGTCTTGCCGCTTGCTCAGCATCCCGTGATCGTCCCTTATTTGTGTTTTTAGGTTTGCTTCTCGCCAATCATGTCACCGGATTTTTAGTATCTGTAGCCTCCGCTCAAACAGGTTTCAATGAGGCGCTCGCAATTTCTCGGACAGCCTCGGTAAGTCTTGGTTTATGTATACTGGTTCTTCAATATGGTATATTTGTATCTACCGCGTATTTAGTCCCCTGTATCCTCGGTGTATCCCCGATCGGTCCTCTTTCTCTGGTAGTTTATATTCTGTCTGGAGTATTGTTAACTCTTCGATTGCTTGGAATTGTTCCCTTGTCTGGTATTCTGCTTGGAGAAACAGTCTTTATCCTTCCGTTGGTGTATGTTATCTGGATTGCTTCTTTGGTGCGATCAAACAAGAAAGACAGGCTGTTCTTTTTTCTTTTTATTACACTTATTCCCTCAGGGCTCCTGGAGCGAGCCGCCGTTGATCCTTTATGGCCGACTCCTGTTGAAGTTAGAAACATTCTTTCCAAACTTCCCTTGACTATAACCGTGATAATTATTTCTACGCTCATGCTCATTCGTCGTAACATTCGATGTATCAACGGCAGTAAGAGCCAAAATCAGTGTTCCCCCGACCTGTCTGCCTTTTCTCTTTCTCCAAGAGAAATGGAGATCGCCACTTTGTTATTTAAGGGGTATGCAAACAAGGAAATCGCTCAAGAACTGTCCATTAGCTATGGTACCGTAAAGAACTACGTTCACTCGCTTTATTCCAAACTCGGAATACGTACGAGGTTTGAGCTACGAAAGTTTACCGTTCGTTCGTAATCGGTCACTCCTTTTCTGGACAGGTGGATAAAACAGGCGTACAATAAAGATTAATATAATTCTAAGGAGGCGCATAATGGCGCTTGGTAAACTCACTCTTTCTGGCCTTATCCTTCGTATTGCGTTGGCGTGTTTTCTGATTGTATCAGGTATTCTTACGTTACAGCTTGATTCAGGTCTCTTGGGCAAGCTTCAGGCTGGTTTTGCCGGAAACGAGGTAGCAAACGCGGTACACGCAATAGCCAAGGGAGATCTTGCCAGTTTGATCATTGTATTGATTGGCGTTTTGCAGTTGGTCTCTGGTATCTTCTTAATCGCTGGTTTCTTTGTGGATGCCTCTCGCTTCAACAGCATAGCTCTTACCATTATCCTTATTATGTGGCTTGTGGTGATTTTTATCGTCGATATTATTGGTAAGGGAGGCCTTTTGGGTGGCGCGTTCAAAAATATGAATACGTTCTTGTCGTTCCTAAAAATTCTGTCGGCTCATTTACTTGTGCTTGGCGCGATTCTTTCTACCAAAGAAACCCGATAACACCTCTTTGACCCAAAGAAAGTCGTCCAAGGACGTCTTTCTTTGGATGCTTCATCATGCGAGGTTTAGGATATCTTCCAATATAGCAATTGAGTCTGTTATAAATCCCGTGCATCGTGTAGACATACCTTCCTGTTTAAAACGTTCTTGTCCTTCAGCAGTAAGAAAATCAATTCCATCTAAAAGTTTCTTGCATTCACTCGTCTTGTGTAATAGTTCAAAGCGGGAGAAAAACTCCCTTGCTAATGAGTACGAATCTTCTTGATCGCTTTTGGAACCACTCTTTGACCTTCCCGTAAGGGCTGATATTACCATGAGTGATCCTGATACCGCACCGCAGCAATATTGCTTTCTGCCTCCACCGGCACCAAATGCACAGGTAATTTTGCACGATGTTTCCTCATCAATACCGGAAATATCCGAAAAAGAAGTAAATACTGCCTGTGCACAATTGTAAGAGTTTGCGAACATTCCCGCGGCTTTATCTTGTCTACTCGTCATAGTGCATCCTCCGGCTCGCATTATAGCGGTAATAGCCGACTCTATGCTATATTTTTTTTATGGATTATCTTACCCGGGAAAAAATTTTCTCGACAGGTTTTACCCTTCCGCTGGTTATCCAAACACATATAGAAGTTCCGTGTGCGCAATCCGGATATTACTCGGTACTTTTATGGGATCGCGGTTCATTGGAAATTCTTGGAGCCGACGCAACATCCGTTTATCATGGTCCAGCTTGTATCTGTACAGCTCCCGGTCATACTATCCGTGATCTCTCGATTCATTATGATGAGGCGGGGGAACCGCCCCGGGCGTATTCGATTATCTTAAAACCCGAAGGGATTAACACCTGTTTTACTCAATTCCCCGACACCTTTGAATACCGTGCGCTTACGAGTATATCCAATGGGCATGCATACCGGTTCCTTACCGATGCCGCGCTTGTGCGTATGAGCGACCTGTGTCGGGAAATCGATCTTCACGTTAACGTGTTGCAAGGCCCTTTATGGCCGTGCTATGCCCGGTCATTTTTATTAGAATTACTCCTGCTTATCGATCGGGTCTCGTATGAAGATTCAGAATTCCCGCAATCCCTTATTCCCGGGAGCGATGTTCTTTCCCGGAATATTTTTCATTATATTCATACACACTATTATGAGGAAATTTCCATCCCTTCCCTGACAGACCGTTTTGCAACGAACAGGACAACTCTAAATCGAATCTTCAAGGATTGTACAGGTATGAGTGTGATGACTTACTTGGAAGAACTGCGATTATCGATTGCGGCACTTCTATTGCGAAATACCGGGCTTCCCATCCAATCAATCTCGCAAAGAATCGGTTATAGCGACGAAGGCTACTTTTCCCGTGCCTTTAAGAAAAAAAACGGCTTGTCCCCTCGCGACTTTCGCCGACGTTCTCCCCATCCATATGGGGCAGCTTGGTCAGTGGATTCCCTTAAATAAGAGTGTGTCAATTATCCGGGTATTGTTGTAAACAATCCATGTTTCCCCGTTACGTTGTAGAGTATCATCCTTTTTTGTAAAGGAGAGACAACATGATACGCACACAATCGTGGTTTCGGGAGTATGAATGGGTGTTGGTGCTTGCTGTAGCGGTACTATTATCTGGATGCAATAATCAAGCAATTACGGAAATAGCTTGTTCGGCTAAAACCGATGGTACCATTTATAACGGTGCTTTTATAAACGAGAGCACTGCTGTCGCTGTTGGCGAGATAGGGACTGTACGTTATTCTCGCGATGGTGGTACGACGTGGAAGAAAGGCGATAATACCTCTTTATGTCTTTTTGGCTTAACGATTCTTGATGATACAACGTTTTTCGCAACAGGTAATGGATCAAGTGTACGGATGACGGTTGATGGAGGGAAGACATGGACGGCTCTTGCGAACATACCGGCGGCGCGTGGAAAGGGCCTTTCCTTTGCTTCTAAAGATACTGGTTGGATCTGGTCCAAGGGGGCCCTTTTTGAAACCGTAAATGGAGGCGAATCTTTGAGTCCCATACCTCTTCCGCAGGGCATGGTCGTGATCGAAACTGCGTTATGCCAGGAAAGCGGCATCGGCCTTGTATGCGGAATTGATGGTAGGATCTACCGGACCGATAGCGCGGGCACTTCTTGGGAAAAACTTGGCTCTTATATCGATTATCTAGAAACTGGTTTCGTTCGGCAAAAAGCTAATGATAATCAGACGACGGCAATCCGCATGGAAGGAAATAATGGTGCATTGGTAAGCATTGGATCCGTTAAGGGTAAAAGCTCTTTATGTATCATCTATACTGTGGACGGCGGAAAAAGCTGGACTCAACCGGCTTTGTATTTCCCTAAAGTCCCTCCGCTCGCGGTTAGTTTTTTGCCGTCAATGGATATCTCGACCTTTAATCTAGACACTACCATTTCCTGGTATCGGGTTGATTTTCCGCAGTAATGAATGTGAGGCCGCCTCCGGGCGGCTTTTTTAATAGTAACGCTATCAAAAATCTCCAAAATATCATTAGCAATGTAAATATTGAAAAAAATCCTATGAGTAAATTTGAATTCGCGTAAGGCGTCTCCTAGACTTGGGGTAAATACATCAGGGACGTCCGCGGGATGATCCATCGTTTATTACATAATAGTTCTTACCTTGATGAGGAAGACGAGTGAATCGAGACGAACAGTTTTCAACGGTTACCTCGCTGCTATTAAAGTATGAAACCGGAGACTTCCTTTTACTCTCCGACGTATCGGACGCCTTGTTCGGACTTAAGGATTATTTTCTTGAGGAAGAAGCTCCCTGCACTTTAATTGAAAAGCTTCGAAAGTGCGTTACCGAGGAAATGAAGCAGTCGGGTAATGAGTCCTTTGTAGAAGTTCTCTCTTTGGGGATTGATCTTCTTCAGAGATACACACAAGCCAGAGATGAAGTCACAAAGAACGAGATGTCCGCCGCCATGGATGCTTTTTCGTGCGGCGCAGAAAAAGAAGCGCAACAAAAGGGTGCTCCGGAAGAAACTCGTGATGAAGAAACCTTTCAGATTTTTTTAACTGAAGTTCGAGACAGGCTTGATAGTGCCCAGGAAACAATATTACTTCTGGAAGAGCATGCGGAAGATCAGGGCGCGATTCAAACCTTGTTCAGAATTTTTCATACGATTAAAGGCGAGTGCGGTTTTTTAAAAATCGCGACCCTGGGTGAACTTACTCACAATATAGAGAATGTTCTAGATGATGTGCGTTCCGGCAAATCTATAGTTACTCCAGTCCACATAGATCTTCTTCTGGAAGGGCTTGATATGTCCCGGATTATTCTTTCCCGTCTGGAACGAAATGATTATGTCATGTTTAATGATGTTCCTCTTGAATCGTATGTAGAGCGATTAAAAAGTCTTTCAAGTCAGCAATGCTCAAATCTTGGAGAGATACTGGTGGCTTCGGGAAAGATGAGGGAAGAAGATGTACAGCGTGTATTACAAAAGCAGAAAGAAACTGCTTTTAACAAACGGTTTGGAGAGATAGCAGTACAAGAGAATTACCTGAGTTCGGAAGAGCTTCGGGAAACGCTTCGACAGCAAAAAGAATGCAAGAACTCGGACTCGCCAAAAGTGGTGGAACATCAAGACCCGGTTATCAAGGTGCGTGCCTCCAAGGTCAACTTCCTGGTAGATATGATTGGCGAGCTTTTAATCGCGATGGGACAAATCTCCGGAGGTGGTCCTGAGCTTATGCAGATGCGTAAGATAACACGAAGTCTGCAATATGGCGCAATGGAACTAAGGACAGATTCGCTTCATTCTCTTTTTGGGAATGTTCGCAGGGCTATCCGCGATCTTTCCAAACAGCTTGGTAAATCTGTTAAGACCATATGCACCGGAGAGGATTTGGAGATCGATCGGAACTTAATCGAAAAACTGGAAGAGCCATTGATGCATTTAGTCAGAAATTCATTAGATCATGGCATGGGAACACCGGACGAAAGAAGAGCCCTGGAAAAGGAACCGCAAGGGACCCTGACGCTTAAGGCGGAGCGGCATGGTAATTCAATCGTTATTACGGTAAGGGATGACGGACGTGGTCTTGATCGGGAAAAGATACTTGCAAAAGCAATAGATAAGGGCCTTGTAAAACCGGATGCTGCCATGGCTATGAGCGATGCGCAAGTGTATAACCTGATATTCGCATCTGGTTTTAGCACCAATGACTCTGTCTCTTTAATATCCGGTCGAGGAGTCGGCATGGATATTGTTAAGTCGGTGGTTACAGAAAATCGGGGACGGATCGAGATTGACAGTGAGTTCGGTACGTTTACGGAGTTCCGCCTTATCTTCCCGTTAAGCACTGCGATTATTGACGGAATGATAGCGCGTGTATCAGATAGTCTTTTTGTGTTCCCAATAGGAGCGGTAGTAGAGACTATCAAGATACGAGAGGGAATGATTTCCTCTGTTTCCTCACGGGTTGATGTTGCCTGTTTGCGGGGTGAGTCAATACCGGTTATCCCCATGCACGACACTTTTGCCATACCGCACGTACAAGATGAACAGGTCCTTATCGGTATTAT
>JAFGIM010000103.1 GCA_016929605.1 Spirochaetales bacterium
GATGCGATTACCCGCCTTCCCTTTGAGGCGGTTGGCCTTGATTTTATAGAAGGAAAGAAAAACATCGAGCTGCTTACGCAAAAACCCCCGCATCCCGGAACAGCCCTTATCGCGGGTGTAATTAGTGGCCGCAATATCTGGAAAGCCGACAAAGGGGCAACAGAACACCTCCTGGAAGTGATAAAGCGGCTCTGTCCCGAAGTTATCGTTGGCACTTCGTGCAGTTTGCTTCATGTGCCGGTAAGCATTGACGGAGAAACCCGATTGGATGCAAAGATACGCGACAAGCTTTCCTTTGCCAAGGAAAAACTTGACGAGCTTGTCTTCTTTGCCTCTCGCGAATATACGGCGGCCCATGGTACGACAGCAGCGAACACCACCAGAGAAACCAGACAGATATTGCCCGATACGAGTGAAACAACACGGACTCCATCTCGCTCCGATCGGCGAAAGATACAGGACAAACGATTTTGTTTTCCCCAGCTTCCGGCAACCACGATTGGATCGTTTCCACAAACACATGAATTGCGAATGCTCCGCGCACAAAAACGTAGACATGAAATAACCGAAGAGGCCTACGATAAGTCAATCCGCCAGATGATACAGGAGTGTATTAGTTTTCAGGAAGAAATCGGTCTTGATGTATTGGTTCACGGCGAGTTTGAGCGAACCGATATGGTGGAGTTCTTTTCGGATGGTCTTGAGGGCTTTGTGTATACATCGGCTGGATGGGTGCAATCCTATGGAACAAGATGCGTTAAACCCCCGATTATCGCAGATGATGTGCGACGCAAACGCAGCCTTACGGTTGAAACAGCCGTGTACGCCCAAAGCCTTTCAAAGAAACCGGTAAAGGGTATGCTCACCGGGCCGGTAACCATCCTTAATTGGTCGTTTCCTCGGGAAGACATTTCCCGAGCGGACATATGCTTTCAAATCGCACGCGCGCTTCGGGACGAGGTATTGGATCTTGAGGCAAACGGAATATCGATTATTCAGATTGATGAGGCAGCACTTAGGGAAAAGCTTCCACTACGCGCAGAGGATTGGAGATCTGACTATCTTGATTGGGCTATACCGGCGTTTCGACTAACCCACGCACAGGTAAGGCCAGAGACGCAGATTCACACGCATATGTGCTATAGCGAGTTTAGCGACATTATTGGCGAAATAGACGCGATGGACGCGGATGTTATCTCGTTTGAGGCATCGCGATCGCATCTTTCTATCCTTGAATCTCTTGCGGCATCAAACTTTCAAACGGCCGTAGGTCCCGGTGTTTGGGACATCCACTCACCTCGCATTCCGACTGTAGAGGAGTTTGTGTCCACTATTAGCGCCCTGCCCTCCTTTGCGGGGGGTATATGGATAAACCCCGATTGCGGGCTTAAAACACGGGGAAACAGAGAGGCACGGGAAAGCCTTAGAAACATGATGGAAGCAGTTAAGAGGGTCAGGCAAAAATGAATGGGATTTACAAAATCCCGCGCATAGCGGTAGAAATAGATCCGCCAGAAAAAGGCGCGGGTAAAAGCGAGTTTCTGATAGACAGCGCGAACGCTCTTAAACAAGCCGGCGCGGATGCGGTCACGATTGCCGACAATCCGACCTCACGCGTTCGCGCCGATAGCGTGGTAATGGCATCTCGCGTATGGAGAGAGACCGGCATTAAGGTAATTCCTCATCTAACGTGCCGCGATCGCACGCGAGAGGGACTACAGTCTGCGCTTCTTGCCCTTGATGCGGAAGGTCTTTCCACGGTACTTGCGGTGACCGGCGATCCGGTAAGCGCGGAAAAAAGAGCATCACCGGTACAGTCTCATTTTCCCGCACGTTGGTCATCTATTCAATTAGCCAGTGCAATAAGCGAGTGGAATATTTCTTCGTTTGAAAAACCGATGACGGTGTGCGGAGCCCTGAACGTAAACGCCTTAAACTTTAGAGCAGAGCTTGCTCGTGCTCTAAAAAAGAAAGCGGCGGGCATGAGCGTTTTTATGAGTCAGCCGGTAAGCTCTTCGCGCGCCCTGGATAATCTCTATCTTGCAAGTGAGGCCCTTGGATGCACAGTGCTGGCGGGTATACTTCCAATCGTAAGCGCAAAGAATGCCCTATATCTCGCCTCCGCGAAAATACGGGGCATTTCGGTTGACCGGTCAATTGTCGATGCCTTTAAAAACGCCACAAGGGAGGAGTGGGCAGAGCTTGGAATATCCCTTGCGAGTGAACAAGCCACAAAAGCCCTTGATGCTTGCGACGGTATATACCTTATAACGCCATTTTGTCGCGTTGATATTTCGACGGCGATTGTGCGCGCATTAAGAGCCGAGCAGAACATCCCGACGAGCGAGCCTACCTTTGATCATATCGAAACAAAAGCAGGCTAATATCATCGCGTTGCGGAACGTCCTTTTTAAAGGTAAAAAAATCTTCGAATATTTTTACCTTAGCGCGAAGTAAATCGCCATTTTCGCACGAGGCGATAGCGGCTCCAAGGCGATCCAAAGGATACGAATCACTATTCCGGTTTTCCTGCTCCACAAATCCATCGCTCACCACTGCAAAGGTTGTTCCCGGAGATAGCCGCAAGACACGCTCAACAGGAGTAACGTCTGCAACAAGCCCTACCGGAACATTATCTGCTTGTTCCGACACCTGAAACATCCGCGTACCCTCAACAGCAAAAAAGAAAGAATGACCCATATCGCAATACCTGAGCTCACCGGAGAGCTCATCAAAGACGCAAAAAAAACCAGTAAGATATTTATTGAGTTGGAAGGTGTCAAGAATAAGATCATTGAGATTTCGTATGGTTTCTTCCAAAGAAAGAGACAAATCCGCACTATGAAGAAAGCCCGCAAGCACCGCGGTAATAATCGCGGCGGATACTCCCTTACCGGATATATCGCATAAGCATAAAAACCATTTTCCTTGAGCGAACTGTCGCGCATAGTAATAATCACCACCCACACCCTGAGCCATAACCGAGGAGCACACAACGGAAAGTAATTTCCCCCGCACAGTCAAACAAGGCGGGACCAAGCGCCCTTGAATTGACTGTGCTGTCTTAAGCTCCCGTCGGTGCTCCTCCATTGCATGGACAAGTATATCCCGCGAGGAAACATGGCCACTAAAGGCTGCGTTTTCATCGACCAACACATACTGGGCCTCTACGCCGCCTTCCAAATCGCCTGATATCCGATCGCGTATTTCCTGGATATACTCGTCATAGCGAAAAGTTACCGCATCGCGCATGATGTCCTGAACTTTTTGCCGCATCAAAAGATCCCGCCCAAAAGGCTTTCCCAGGATCTCTACCAACTCACGCGGATGGATAACGCCAAGGACCTCCATTGCAGGACCGACTACGGCAATGGGTCTTTGACCCGGCTCAGCGATGTCGGCAAGCAATTCATACACAGGAACATCACAGTCGACGTATCCGTAGGAACTGGCAATCTTACAAATACGCTCTCCGGTAACAACCGGATGCGCCGCTTCCTTAACCGTCATTCATCTTCCTCCGACTCTATCGGGTCAAGAGAAAAAACCTTACCAAGCGCCACAGTATTACGCGCCGTGCTATACACAACTCCCTGATTCCAATACTCAATGGCTGCGAACATCGCATTCCCACCATCATACGTATCACTTTTTGCCGTGCGCCAGGATGCATAGCTCATCAGGGCACCATAATCTTCCTTATCGATATACTCCTGTCTTTTACTGTTAAAAAGGTTCCACTTTTCTATATCCTGAAAACCAGAGCCTTCATCCTCTACAATAAGACGGGCCTCGTTAACAGTAAACCGATACCACACCTTGATAAGCCGTGATGGATCACATTCATTGCCGTGTTTTATAGCGTTCTTGATTATTTCGCTGACCTGTTGCTCCAATAACAGCCTTTCATCCGATTTTGGTCGACAATGCTTAACAAGCAACAGCGTGTAATACCGTATTTGCTGGTAGTCGCTTTTAAATTCGGCATAATTTAGATACTTTCGCGCCATCAAGGGATGGGTATCGCTTACCAAAATTTCTGAGTTCATACCACTACCCCCTTTTCGCACGTTTGACGAATACGCCCAAGCGCATCTTGCACAGTCGCTTCCATTGGCAATATGGAGCTCATTCTGCTTAACTGCAACAGTTTTTCAACCATTCCTCGTACCCCTGTTATGAAGAAACTAACCCTGCGGTTTCGAGCGTCGGTAAAAAATTGAAACAGGACCCCAATTCCACTCGAGTCAAGATAACTCGTTTTTTCCAAATTCACGATTACATGATGTGTACCATGCTTTGTCTTAAGTTCATGATACCGGCTATGCAGTTCAGGAGCAGCATATAAATCTATTTCTCCAATCACATCCATAATCGCAATACCGTCCACCGTTCGTGTAGCTATGTCCATAGTCACTCCTATTCGATCTTTAAAATGTGTATTGTTCGGTCATCCCGGTTATTGGTTTTTTCTTCCTTTTCTTCAACGGAAGACAATATCTTTGAACCAAGATCCTTGGCACTCAGGTAATAGTGCTTCTTGACGATTTCCCCTATCTCTTCCATTCCAAACAAGTCGCCATTGCGCTTAAGGGTGCAACTCAAACCGTCCGTAAACGCGCACACAATGTCGCCGCTTGTTACCGCTTGTGAAACAGATTTAGCGGTAAAGTCCCGTGAAACTCCCGCTGCCTGATCGCACGAGATAATCGAAGATTCCATTTCCTCGTGCGCAAAAAACACCAGAAACGCATTTCCGCATACGCTTGCGTTAATAATTTTCTTTCTTGCGTCCCACTGAATAATCACCGCAGAAATATACCATTCAGATGAACGGGCGATTACATCGGCGTTTAGGCGTTCAAGAATTTTTACCGCGTCGATTGTAGAGCGCGAGTACAAGGAAAACCATGTATCCAGATATATAAGCGCGGTTAATCTTTCGGCATCGGAAGCGGTTACATCCGCAATAACCAACAAGGCACCCCCATCCGCCGTTTGCCAGGATCGGGCAAAATCACTCCCTATTCCGGCGGACCAATCCATGGTACGGGCGATTTGATCTCCCTTCTCTTTTTCCCGGGACGCGATCGCCTGTGTTGCCAAGAGCATGTGATGCCTGGTATCTTCGGCAAGAGCGGACACCTTTTTGTTGCGCGAGCGGATTGATCGAAAGGCTTGGCAATAGGAGATCTGCATCAGCCGGGCCGCTTGTATTTCCACATCCTTAAAATGCCCCTTTGCCCGTGCGATGACGATACAAAAGAACACATCTTTTTTACCGCTCACCGGGATTACCATATACGTGCGATACTTCCCGCTCACAAAAGATCCATCGTTGCTTCTAACTACCTCAACCTTAGAGTGGGCAAGCAGAGAGCGAAGCGCATCCCGCTCTCCACTCGGACAGAGCTCCCCTGCTGCTTCTCCATGCACCAATGGCATAGCCCCTGCGTTTTGCGCCCTACATATCATACAAAAGGAATCCTCCCGGGCAAACTGTTCAAACGAACGGTAGACAGCTTCAATAAATTGATGTGAGGAAACGGAGAGCGTGGCGCAGGTTTCCTTTTCCAGTTGAACAACCGCGCTCAAGGCGCGTTCATACACGATTGATCGTTTCATGTGGGCGAGTATGAAGCGCAATTGTTTTAAAAGGATTAAGTCTTGGTTATTTTTTACCCCACACAAAACGCCAGATACAAAAGTAACTAAGTCCTTATCAAATCCACACAAAGCAAGGTTAGCTTTGCCATGGCTGACCAAACGTCAGCGAAACAATGCCTTTTCGATATGTGGAGGAAGAACATGAAAAGAATGTGTATGGCGCTCGCGATGCTCGCAATCTGCGCACTAGCCCTGACCGCCGAGTCAAAGATGGCTTTTGACCTTAGAACGGTTTCTAACCTGACTACGGTTGATTTTGAAGAAAGCGGAAACAACAAGGGTCCCCAATGGGCTCTTAAAGATCTGGTCGGTATTGTCTGGACCGACGACGTCGTAGGTGGTTCGATCATATTCCAGGTAAATGCCGTGGATAGCACCATTAAGGTTGACGAATACTGGGGATGGATAAAGCTCGGTCAATTCAAGGTGACCGGAGGTGAGTTCGACAACCGCGTAATCAACCGCGTAAAAGACGAAGAGAGTACCTGGCTGGTGTGGGAAAAGTTTAAGTATGGAGCCCTGCTCAATGGCAAGCAGGTAGCGGAATCCGACAACACCGCTCTCTGGGGAAAAAACGATCTTAGCGTTGAGTTCAAGACAGGGAACTTAATCCTCCAAGCCTCTGCTGGTACGAGCGATCTGGAAACTGACAAGGCACTCTCCGAGGTGTTTGGTTCCAGAATCGCTTACACCATCACCGATACCGCAAAGCTCGCCTTTACCTTTGTGCAATATAAGGAAGATAACGCCACCATCGGCCTTTTTGCAGAGATTCTTGGACTTGAGGGGATTTCCCTGGTTGCCGGTTACTCCGGAGTCATGAACTATGATGAGTCAGACGCTGCAGTACATGGTATGGAAGTCCGCGCCCGCTATAAGAGCGGCAACTGGGCGCTCACCAGCCATAACAACTTCTCGTTCGCCGACGAATCCATGACCTTCTACAACATGATGAACTTCTCATGGAAGTATAACGACATGATTACCGCGGCCCTGTACGCGAACAACATTCATGTAATGGGGGACGCTCCCGAAGCAGAAGGTCTTGACGGCAACGCTCTTATCATACGCCCCGGCGTTACCTTTACCGCCCGTAAGGGTGCCACCATCGATACCGGTCTTGAGTTCTGCTTCTCCAAAAAAGGAGACGCCGACATGGTTTCTACCATGGGAATACCCCTTTCGATCAGGGTTAAGTTCTAACCAAAATCTAACAATCGGTTGACGCAATTCTTATATGGAAAACGTATGTTTTCCATACATAGCAGGAGGATTACAGATGAAAAGAAATCTAGCCCGTACCGCGTTCTTTCTTGCCGCTGCCCTGGTAGCAGCGCAAAGCTCGACGGTCAAGTTCCCATGGATAGACAAGATGAGTGACGATCCAGATAAGATGCTCCCTGGTGTAGACCCCCTCAAGGTTACCGGTAGCATTATTACCTCCGGATCTTCAACGGTATACCCGCTATCGGAGGCCGTAGCAGAGCTTTTCGTAAAAGAAGGCTATCAAGGACAAATCAGTATCGACTCAATCGGCTCAGGCGGCGGGTTTGAGCGCTTTGGCAAGGGAGAAATAGACATTGCCAACGCTTCACGGGGCATCAAGAAATCAGAGGCGGAAAAAGCATCAACCTCCTTCGGGTCCCCGGCAATAGAGATCAGGGTTGGTACCGACGCCCTTGCCGTCTGCGTATCCAAGAAAAACAAGTTTGCAAAGGACATGAGCATGGAAGAGATTGCGCTTGCCTTCTCTACCGCCGTGTATTGGTCTGATGTACGCGCTTCCTGGCCAAAAAAGGAAATCAAACGCTATACCCCCGGCACAGACTCGGGAACCTTTGATTACTTTACCGAAGAAGTACTCAAGAAGAAAAAAGAACTTCTACTGAACGCCAAAAATCTGCAGATGTCCGAAGACGACCATGTGCTCGTTCAGGGAATCGAAGCGTCCGAGTACGCGATCGGCTTCTTTGGGTATGCCTACTATGTGGAAAACCGGAAAAAACTGAATGCGATATCCGTTAACTCGGTAACCCCAAATCAGGGAACCGTTGATAACGCGACATACCCGCTTGCCAGGCCCCTGTTCCTGTACACCACGGCAAAGACCCTTAACGACAAGCCGCAAATTGCCGCTTTCGTTGCCTTCTACCTGAGTAACGTAAACCGCGTTATCAAGCGCGTTGGATACTTCCCCGCTCCTCAGGAAGACTTGAAAAAGGCAAAGAATGCCTATCTGGACGCTGTAAAAGGAAGGTACTAATCAATGACGGGAGAGAGCCTTGCCGGCCGAAAGAGGCCGGGTGAATCGATTATACGCGGCTTTTTAATATTTGCCGCGGGAGTTTCGGTCTTAACGACGATAGGAATCGTTATTACCCTTGGCAAGGAATCTTTCCCGTTTTTTAGGGTAGTCAGCCTTTTGGAGTTCTTTGGTACCATCCGCTGGCAACCGCAAGTAGGAGCCTTTGGCATCCTGCCCCTGTTCACCGCTACACTACTGACCAGTTTGGTGGCAATGCTTATTGCCTTGCCTGCCGGACTTGCCTCGGCAATCTATCTTTCCGAATACGCACCCGAACGGGTGCGCTCCATATTAAAGCCAGCCCTTGAAATACTCGCCGGCATCCCGTCGGTTGTATACGGATTTTTTGCCTTACAAACAGTGACGCCCGCCCTGCGGGGTATCTTTGGAGTCGAGCAAGTTGATGTATACAACACCCTTTCCGCCGGCCTTGTTATGGGAGTCCTGATCCTCCCCCTTATTTCGTCCATGTGCGAGGACGCCCTGTCCTCCGTACCATCGAGCCTTCGCGAAGGTGCATACGCCCTTGGAGCAACCAAGATTGAGGTATCCCTAAAGATCGTCATGCCCGCCGCCTTTTCAGGGCTTGCCGCGGCATGCATCGTTGGCCTTTCCCGGGCTGTTGGGGAAACCATGATTGTAGCCCTTGCCGCAGGATCAGGGCCCGCCCTTACCCTTAATCCATTCAAGGCCGCAGAAACCATGACCGGCCACATCGTCCGCATATCAGGCGGAGACCTTTCATACGACTCGATGGATTACAACTCTCTGTTTGCCATCGGTTTACTGCTGTTCGTTATCACCTTAACCCTTAATCTTGTATCAAGCACTCTGGTACGCAAGTACCGGGAGGAATATTAATGACGACACTTTCCAAGCGACATCGAACGGGACGGATTATGGCCTCCCTGTTCCTGGCGTCTACTATATTCGCCATCATAGCCCTGATTACCCTTCTTTTTTCGGTAATAGACCAAACCGCCGGTTATGCCTATCTGGAATATAGCGTAAGCGAAGAAGATATCCTTCCCTACGATGATGAGGGCAACATGCGTTCGCGCGAATCGCTCGGCGATGAAGAGCTGGTTGCAGTTATTGGCGAGAATATCAGTCAACGTCGCCTTCGCGCCCTCGAGGCGGAAACACCCCTTTCTGGGCTCTCTCGCAAAAAGATAGAAAAATTGTATATGGAAGAAGTCCTTGATCCACGGGCGGTTCGCACCTGGAGCCTCAGCGAATCCATGATGAACCGGCAGGGAGTTCTTGATTGGGTTGAAGAAAACGCAGAAGACGGTCATCTGATCTTTCGATTCTGGCTTTCGTCCGACTTCCTCAGCGCTTCGCAATCGTCAAACGCATTATTCGCCGGTGTACGGAGCGCCATTTTTGGATCTCTTATGACGATTGTCTTAACGATTGTTATAGCCTTTCCCCTGTCAATCGGGTGTGCAATCTATCTTGAAGAATACGCACGCGACACACGAGTGAACCGATTTATCAAAACCAATATTTACAATCTCGCAGGTGTTCCGTCAATTATTTACGGGATGCTTGGCTTGGGTATATTCGTTCGCTTTCTCTCGCCGCTTACCTCCGGTGCGGTTTTTGGAAAGGCAGAAGGGGCGGGAGACGGAAGAACCATCTTATCCGCCTCTCTTACCCTTGCCCTTCTTATCCTTCCAACGCTCATCATAAATGCGCAAGAGGCGATTCGCGCCGTGCCCCGCTCCTTGCGCGAATCAGGTTTTGCCCTTGGCGCGACTAAGATACAGGTAATACTCCATCATGTCC
>JAFGIM010000104.1 GCA_016929605.1 Spirochaetales bacterium
AAGCTTGATATGTTTACAATAAGATTTTCGTAGACCTTTTTTGCGAACATATTAAAGATGGCCATTTGATCGCCTTCGATCGTTTGAATTTCACCATCTTCATTTTTCATCTTCATCCATTCAACCTTAATCTTTGTTAGATCAGCGGATTCTATGGCAGCATCATAGCCCTTAATGAGCATCTGACTTGCAGTTTTTTTCCCTTTCTTGTCGATGCTGTTAGATTCAATAATCCACCCATCCCCTTCCTTGGCAACGATAAGGGTTCGGGTAACCGAATCAGGCTTTTTTTTCACTGTAGTGCCAACAACAACATACTGACCGGCGGACCACTTACCTGGCTTACTAAAGTTTTTCCCCGCGGGAAATGATTTTCCGGAATCCTTCCAGTATGTTTCCAGAGAGAACTTTTCCTTGGCACAGACCGTCATACTAGCAACACACATACATAAGGCGCAAAGGACAAAAAATACGTTTCGTGACATTTTTTTCATGTATAACTCCTTGTCTCAGCACTATAGCACTTTTTTTATCCTTGTCATGCTCTTCCCTTATTTTACCCCATCATTACACGGTTCATCCCCGTCCTCTGACCGATGGCTTTCCGGGTCAAAGGATCGGGTACACACCGGAAGTTCTGTTGTATTTGCCTTTGACCAACAGGTGCCGGTAACCTCCCGAACACATGTTTTACCTTCGGCAATTCGCGTACATTGATAACAAATTTCGTTTTCCAGTTTTTCGCCGCGTACCCAGCTTGCTACGTTCCCCAGGGTAACCCGCGCAATTTCCGAAAGGGCCTCTTCGGTAAGAAAGGCTTGATGAGAGGTAAGTAACACGTTGGGAAACTGAAGAAGACGCACTAACACATCGTCCTTAATCGGTTCCATAGACCAGTCTTCAAAGAAATAGTGTTCTTCTTCCTCATACACATCAAGACCAGCTCCCCGTATACGTCCCTCCTTAAGGGCTTCAACCAGGGCCCGGGTGTCTATTAGCCCCCCACGCCCGGTATTGATAAGGATCAAACTCCTTTTAACCAGGGTAAGACTTTCTTCGTTTATCAAATAGCGGTTTTCTGGAGTCAGAGGACAGTGAAGGCTTATCACATCGGCGTTTCGAAGTAACTCTTCCCGGGATACATAATGAGCTCCAATCTCGGTGGCAAAGGCCTGGTCTGGATACAAGTCGTCCAGCAAGACCTTCATGCCAAAACCGCTCATTATCCGGGCAAATATCTTGCCAATCTTGCCCGTGCCGATAACACCGGCGGTCTGGCCATGCAAATCCCTGCCGACCAAACCGGAAAGAGCAAAGTTTCCATCCCGAGTGCGGTTGTAGGCGGTATGAATGCGGCGGTTAAGGGTTGTGAGCAGGGACACCGCGTGCTCCGCGACGGCATGGGGAGAATAGGCAGGAACTCGGGCAACATGAATGCGCTCCCACACTGCCTCAAGATCCACATTATTGTACCCGGCACATCGAAGAACCACGAGCTCAACACCATTGTCGGCAAGAATTTCGGTAACAGATGAATCCATATGGTCATTCACAAAGATACACACAACATCATGACCGGCGGCAAGCGGGGCTGTTTCGCGAGAAAGTTTAGCGTCAAAAAAACTGAATTGAAATACAATACCGCCAAACTCCCCCGTTTGTGCGGTCTTCTCAAACCATAGGCGGTCATAGGGCTTTGTATCAAAAAAAGCTATCTTTATCGTCTTACCCATAGCCATTCCTCCTTTTCTATACATAAGTTAATATACGGAGGAACAATGTGGGAGACTAGCGAGAATATTTATATCGCCTAAAATCGTTCACTCAAGTATCGATAGCGCTCCGCCAGGATCCGGCTCTTCTTGAGGGTTTGGGGGGTATAGACGATGGGTGAAGACAACAGGGTAACCAGACGGATTGTCTCGTCCCGGGAGAGGGCACTGACAGTCTTTTTAAAGTGATGACGGGAGGCCGCTTCTATTCCAAATACCCCCTTACCCCATTCCGCGTTATTAAGATATAACTCGAAAATTCGGTCCTTGTCCAAAATAACCTCAAGCTCAATGGCGATAATAAGCTCAAGATACTTTCGTACATAGTTTTTGTGCGGAGTTAAAAAAAGAGTCCGGGCTGTTTGCATGGTAATAGTACTTCCTCCATACACGGTTTTACCGATTGCCTGATTCACCTTCCATGCGTTTTTTATGGCACCAAGGACAATTCCATGATGATGATAAAAAGAGCCATCTTCTACCCTGAGAATCATGGTCCTGGTTTTTTTAGGGATTTGCTTTAAGGGAAGATACACCGACTTGCGAAACGTCCAGGGATAACAGTACGAGCGATATACCTTAACACCGGAAACAGTCGGATTTATAAATTTGTAGGCAAAGATAAGGGACGATGTAAGGCCGATAAAGAACAGATGGGCGACAAGAACCCAGATACACACGCGAAAAAACAGAGTTTTAAGTATTTGCGCGTATCGGCTCTGGCGAAATCGAGCGATGGTGTTTGCGATACTATTGGAGATACGTGCTCTATACCGATTTCTTTTTGCTTTTTTTCGTACATACACAACCATACGGCTATCCTACGTTTTTTCTGACACTTGGGCAATGATGAGCCTTGATTCATTGGAAAAAGAACAGCAGATGCCCAATACTAATCATATCAGGAGGACTCTATGGACATACAAAGCCTGGATACCTTTGGTTTACATATTCTCTGTATCGACGACAGTAAGTCGCAACTGGTCCTCT
>JAFGIM010000105.1 GCA_016929605.1 Spirochaetales bacterium
AAGCATCATCCATGTCTGGAGTCAGAGAAAGAGAGAACCGGTGTAAAAGAGAGCCCTTACTATCGATGATCAACAGTTCTTCTGTTTGGGTTCGCAGTAGCGATTGAGCATAGGATCGAAAGGATTTTTTAGCGGCTTCTGTGTATTCCTCTGTAGTGGAAAGATTCAAACGTTCCAGTATGGTCCATTCGCTATAGATATAGTCCCGTATTTGTTCTGCCTTATAGGCTAAATGCTGATTTGCCGCGCTGATGAGCGCTTTTTGAGAAGCAAGGGAAGAGAGTACCCCGCTTGACAGAACGGTAAGTGCGACAAGCGGAATAATGAGTGTGTATAGCTTAAACCGAAGCCGGTTAGTGATGCTTTTTTTCATCAGTAGTACTATACCATGTAAAGGAAAAACTGTGGTATACTAAAGAGTAATGAGTATAAAAAAGAGTATTAATTCCGAGACCTTTTTACTCAGGTCCAACATCATCATAGTACTTGCCACCAGTATTTTTTTACTCTCTTCCTATTTTTATTTTCAGCGAAGAATAGAAAGCGCTACTCTTAACGAAAATCGGTTTTTAACCACTGAATGGCATTTGTTGCAGGAATTAAAAGAGCAAACAGATATTCAGCTCAGGGAAAAAGATGTGGAGATTAGACGTCTTAGGGCTGAGTATGAACGGGTCAAGACTCAGGACCTGTCGGTAGATCGGTTAGTACAGATAGAACAAGAGCTACAGAGAGCCGAAGAAGAGCGGGCGGCCATTGTGCTCTCTCGTATAAATGCTATCCCCTTTGTTGCTTCTGGATACACTTCCAAAGCAGTAACGAATGGACCTGCATCTGAAGACTCTTCTTTCGCAATGAATCAACATATAATAGAGCGAACAGAGACACCGCTTACACAGATTCTTGCCGAAAGGATAAAAACCCTTGAAGCACAAGCTGCGGCCTATAAACTGCGGGCCGAAACTGCGGAGGCCGGACTTTCTTCTACGGGCTCCGGGAAGGATACTGGCAAAGGCTTGCAGAATGCTGACGCTATGTTGCAGCTCCAGCTCGTGGGAATACTGGAAGCGCAACAAAAGAGGTTGGACGGGGAAGCGCCTGCCAGTCTTGAGGCAATACGAACCCGCTCTCTTTTGCGGGCACTCGTGAGTTCTCCTGCCATTCGAGCGGACTATCCTGATTTGCTCGAATCCCTTGATCATGCGTTTAATGACTATGGGCGGCAAGAGCGGATTAAGGGCTCGCGGGAGGCCTTTACCTTTACGATCGAAACAGTTAAGGCCCTGAGCTCCCGCTGAATACTGTAGATTAATATGTAGAAACTGTCGTTTCTATCGGGGCAGAGGTATAGGATCCAGAGACAGACTCAAGGATAATTCTGTACTGCTTGTTTGGATTTCCCGTAATGGTGGTACTCCTCTCGTTTTTGGAAATTGACCCGCTCGTTGTCGATCCATCATTTACATTGGTGGATGTCCAGGCAAATGAACTGATAAGAGCTTCATGAGAATATGCCCAATGTAGAGTTATATAAATCGTACCAGTACCGCTCGCAGTTGCATACAGGCCCGTGGGTGCGGGGGGAATAACAGTGATAGTTTTGGTATCTTTTGCGCCCAGCGAATCAAGCACTGTTAAGTCAATCTTTCCGATAGCCGCTCCTGCGGTAAAGACGGTTTGATCGGAGGAGAAGGAGCCAATATCATTGCCAACCGTAGCAGCCGAAATATCGTTTTCTACTGCGGTCAGGGTGTAGGGTCCTTTCCCTCCCGTAGCGACTGTCTGTATGGTTTCCCCTGGCAAGAGGGTCGTTTTTTGTATTGTTAGGGACAGCTCGTTTGTCGTTATCTCATCCGGTGAGGCTTCTTCTTCCGATGATAGATAGTCCGAAAGCGAAAAGGAGTCGCATCCTCCCATAAGAAGGGCGAATAATGCGAACAGTCCAAGGAGTCTTGCCGATCTTCTCATGGTATGAACTCCTTTCTGATAGACAGAGCAGGTGTTGCCGCAAGTATCAGGAAGTCTTGATCAAAGACGGCCAGGGCGCGAATGTCGAGCACCGCACACATTGACGATCCAACAGGGATGGCAAGCTGGATGCCTCCGTCCATATAGGGAACGGTCTTTGTTAACAATGCCCCGTCTCCCTCCAGCGAAATAAAGGCTCCTCCTCCCGAGATTCCTGCCGAAACCCGATAATTCCGATTGTATCCCGTTCCAATAGTCAGGTCGGCACCCGCAAGACTCAGGTAGACAGGTCCTCCTGAAATTCCGTTTTCGGTAAAAAGAATCTGGCTAGAAAGCTTTAACCCCGCCGTGACGCTCCAGCGTTCCCGGCTTTTACGGATACCCGCGGTTATGATGCCTCCCGCCCCATACCCAAAATAATCGCTTATTTCCCCAAAAAAGGCGATGCCCTGAATACCCGCGCCGACATAGACTCTCGTTGCCCGGGCTGCGAGGATCTCGTCCAGACTCATTGATAGCCCATCCTTTCGGGAAAGGACTCCTTCAATAGCGGTTTGGGTGTGTTGTACATCAGTGCTCTCTTCATCAAGGTGGGCCAACGCAAGAAGCTCGTCAATCGCCTGATCCAGTGCCGCTTCCAGGGTATAGTCAATGGGTGAAGTGATTGTATGTCTGGCACGCTCTGAATCGATTAATCCGGTGTTTAAAAGCGAAAACGTAAGATCAGCCACGGTTCCCCGTATGATATATTCGGTAAGAAGGATGTAGGGGGCGTTTTCAGAGGTCTTGGTACTGGAATATCCCCGTGTAGTCAGGTGTACCGCGATGGTTAAATAGAGAATTTCCTCAAACTGGGCATCTGGTTCCTGGGAGGAATAGGTATGGCGAACAACCTCCATGGATAGTGCAGGAACCGAGGGTGCCAGTAGCACAAAAGCCAGGATGATGAGCTTATAACGATGAAGCATATTTAGAGTATACGGCTTTTCTCTTATTTGGGCATCTGGTTATCCCTGCCTTGAGCCTTGTTTAGGCCTGTGTTTTTCAGTAAAATCTGACTGACTACAATGATTACCAGACCGTATTGGAGAGTATTATGGCGGATACAACGATAGAGCGACCCGTTTTCCCGAAAAAGGCAGTAGTAACCGGCGGTATGCCCTATGGCAACAAAAAACTGCATCTTGGCCATATTGGGGGCGTGTTTATCCCCGCCGATATTTTTACCCGGTTTTTACGCGATCGTATCGGAAGCGAAAACGTTGTTTTTGTGTCGGGTACCGACTGCTATGGATCTCCGATAGTTGAATACCATCGTCGTGCCGTTGCCGAGGGAAAATTCTCCGGTTCTATTCAAGATTTTGTCCGTCACAATCATAATGCCCAAAAAGCCGAGCTGGAAAGCTATTATGTATCTAATAATCTTTTTGCGGCCTCAGCCCTGGATCGAGCCGGGGAGATTCACCGCGAGTTAAGCGCCCAGATTCTTTCTACCCTCCATGCTAATGGTTGGCTCAAGAAAATGAGTACCCCGCAGTTCTTTGATCCCAAGATGAACGTCTTTTTAAACGGTCGTCAGGTTATCGGCCGCTGTCCAATACCCGGCTGTAAGTCGGAGAAGGCGTATGCCGACGAATGTGAACTTGGCCATCCTTATGAGCCAAGAGATCTTATCGCGCCAAAGAGCGTGCTTACCGGCGAAGCGCCCCAGATGAAAGATGTAACCAATTGGTATATTGATCTTCCGTCATTCTCTAAAGAATTTGCCCAATGGATTGCGGCACTGGAAGAAAATCCTGGTGTGCGCCCCTTTATTACCTCTACCATTAAAGAATTTCTTGCCCCTCCGGTAATCTATGTTAAACAGGATTTTGAAGCGGAACTTCAACTGGTTCGCCCCTCTCTTCCTGAACATACTCTGCGCGAGGATCCAAGTAAGGCCTTGCCGCTTGAGTTTAAAACGCTTAAGGAGCGGGATACCGCATGCGCAATCTTGACCAGCAAAGGAATTCGTTTTAGGGCCGGTAAAACCCTGACCCCGTTTCGCCTGACAGGTAATGTGGATTGGAGTATCAAGGCTCCCGTGTTGGAAGGGGTAGAGGGATTAACTTTTTGGGTGTGGCCCGAGTCCTTATGGGCACCTGTTTCCTTTACCAAGGCATATCTTGAGCAAGCGGGAAAAGACAGTTCCGAATGGAAAAAATACTGGTGCTCACCTGACGCCAAAGTGTATCAGTTTATCGGTGAGGATAACATTTACTTTTACAGCCTTGCCCAGCAAGCTATATTCATGGGCCTGCAGGGCGCCTCTCCACAGGTATTTCCACCCGAAGGACAGCTTCAGCCAACAGAGTTAATTGCGAACAAGCATCTTTTGCAGTTCAAGAAGAAGGCCTCTTCTTCCGGGGATATTCCACCAATCATGGCAAGCGATTTACTTAAGCATTACACCCCGGATCAGCTTCGCGCCCATTTTTGTGCGCTTGGATTAAGCCTTCGTTCGATCAATTTTAGTCCCAAGCCCTTTAATCCCGAAGCCAGTGAAAAAGAATCGGACCCGGTGCTTAAAGAAGGTATGCTCTTGAGCAATGTTATGAATCGACTTGCTCGCTCGTGCTTTTACACCAGTCAAAAGTACTTTGAGGGAAAGCTGCCCACGGGAGACATTGATCAGGCGGTAATCGATGAGTGTACAAAGGCAATCCTTGAATACGAAGCGCTCATGCATCGACATGAGTTTCATACGGTGATGATGCTTCTTGATACCCTTATCAGAAACGCAAGCAAGTATTGGGCAGCTGCAATGAAGACCTGCGAGGTTGGAGACGGTGAGGCGGTGCGGCCGGTGTTAATCAACGCCTTTCACTATTTACGAACCGCTACCTTGCTCCTCCATCCCATAGCGCCGTGTGGTGCAGAAAAAATTCGGGAGTTTTTAGCCGTGGATGACTCTCTGTGGAATTGGGAGCATGCCTTTGAACCTTTGCCTTTCTTTATGAAGGATGCGAGTGCTCATAGCTTCAAGTTCCTTGAACCCCGAGTTGATTTTTTTGATAAACATGAAAGTCAGGTTAGTTTTGATTAGCTTTGTGCTACTCTTCCGATTACCCGATTCTTACCGGTTCGCTTGGCGCAATATAATCGCTCATCCGCGATTGCGATAAGCTCGGTGAGCGTTTCTTCTGTATATTCACGGTCAAAGAAGGCAATGCCTATGCTGACCGTGATATACAAGGGCTCTTCCTGGCTACCTATCCTGAATGGTGTTTCTGCGATTTTTATCCGTATTTTTTCTGCTGCAAGGGTGAGCCCTTCTTCGTTGGTGTTGGTAAAGATAACCGCGAACTCTTCTCCCCCATACCGGCATACCACGTCCCGACCAAATATGTTTGCCTTTATAAGCTCCACCAGGGTTCGCAATACCTCGTCTCCTGCAAGATGCCCCCAGCTATCATTGATCTTTTTAAAGTTATCAATATCGATGATGGCAAGACCAAAGTCAGGAGAGGCATGGGGATTGTTGGTAAAGCGGTTTCGGCTTAATGCCCGTTGCGCTTCTATCTTGTAATACTCGTCAAAAAAACGCCGGTTATATGCACCGGTCAAGCTGTCTGTCTCTGCAAGATTTTTTAATTGTTGATTAAGTATTTCAATTTCTTTGTTCTTGTGGGTAAGTTCCTCTATCGCTTTTTTAAGCTCGGTAATATCATTGAGCAAAATGACGGTTCCACGGTGTTCCCTTCCGGAAAATAGCGGTGTTATCTGGACTTCAAGGTATTTGTCGATGGAATCGCTGGTAAACCGGCGCACAGCCGATATCGTCCTCTGCTCTTTAATTGCTCGCATGATCGCTTCGATAACTGTAGTTCTGGATATACCAAGCCGCTTTGTATAATCAAAGATGTTCCATTCGTTTTCTTTAACTTGTTTAATCCCCAGCATCTGCAACAGGTATTTATTATAATTAACAATTTGATTTTTACGACTCAAGATAAGGATGCCGTTTGAGATATGGTCCATAACCGTGTGAAACGCAAGGGGGGTAACATCGAGAAAATCGTAGGCAACGATTGCGTACCATACCGCTACCATGCTTATCGTAAAACCGATTGAATTATGAAGCATATTGGTTGGAAGAATCTGCATGGTAATGACAAGATTTTCTATGATGGGTATGGAAAAACCAAGAAGCAGTATTTTTGTTTGTCTGCTGATAAAGCCGGCGGATTTCCGGGTAAAGCTGAAAAAGAGATAGAGGGCAATAAATACCAGGGTGAATGAATACAGGGCGTGGATGGCAAAGTAAGGGCCATAGGTGTTTTCTTTATGATAAAAGGAATGGTTAACGAGCAAAAGGTGATGTTCCTGGTTGGTAAAGGCCACCAGGGCGCTAAAAAGCGGGAGAAGAAATACCGACAGGTGGCGCAATCGAAATGGTTTATCCGGATTGGCGTAGTACCAGGCGGTAAGGAAAAGGGCTGGAGGGGTAATAATGATGCCGATAAAACTCATTCCCACAAACTGAGGCATGCGGTTTCTGTAAAAAAGATACGCGATAAGTACGCTTGCATTCCAAACAACAGTTGTTGCCGCGGTAAGAAAAAAAGCCCAATGATAGGGTTTTTTATTGTGGAGTTTTGATGTTTTAAAGCAGATGACGGCTGCCAGAACAAGGGATATACTACTGAGGTAAAAGGCAAATGGAGTTGTTTTCCAGTCCATCGACTAAGTATAACGTATTTTTTTTAATGTCAAGGAGAAGTCATGAGCGAAAAACACATTCGATGGTTGTTGGGTGAGGTGCCCGGGATGTCGGGCAGCTTGACCAGTATCAGCGTATGAGCCAGGTCGCGGTGAGAACGGCGCGATAAAATTCAAACGAGCGCTGATCACTGTCTTGTATTCGCCGGTCCTGATAAAACCCGTAATCCTTGGTGTCATCGGTAAAATTGCGTACAGTTCGCCATTGAACCAGGGTCGCCAATGATAGACGGTCGGTGATAGCGTAGTTTGCCATCGCTCCAACTGTCCATCGAGAAAGATCATCTCCCCACAGATCTCTATCCGCTTCGGTATACAGGTTTAATTCCTGTTCAAGTAGAATTCCGGCTAGATTAAGTTTGATCGGCATCTTATACCCCACAAAGTAATTGGCGTAGTAATTCCATCCGTTTCGGTTTTCGCCTTGATCGGCCTCGTAGAGCCAGGATTCTTTTGAACTTGCGGAGGTAAGCGATCGGTACCACAGTACATGCGTTGTCTGAAAGACAACATGATTCCATTCTCCGGGAACGATCGCGGCTGTGTCAAACTGAAAAAGAGAGCCACCTTTTCCCATCCAAACCACACCGTCAAAGGCGTCCCCGACCAGTTCCTGCTCATGATCCTTGGCGGGATTGTTTTTCCTGAGCCCATCGGCTATCGGGATATTCCAACCTGTTCCTGCGCTCGCGCCTGTGAAAAACTGAAGAAAGGCAATGGGCGTTAGCCGTATTTCGGCAATGGTATTGGCCGAAACCGGGCTGAGCTCTGCTCCCATACTCAGTTTTATATTGTTCCCATCCGTCAAGAACGAGGAGCCTTGAAGGAATGGAAACGAAATGGAATAGAGGCCGGAAAGTTTGAGCTCTCCTTTTGTCGTTGCGGTCGCCGTGAGTTTAACCTGCTCTGACGCCCCGGTCTTTTCCTGGCAGGGAAGGGCAGCTACGACAACTAGGTATATACAAGCGGCAAACACATTCCTGCGAGCTTTCATGTATGGCTCCTGTACGGTTATTGTATAACAAGCATGGCTGATTCTATCATGGTAAGTGCGCTGGTAAGCGTAGTTATTTCCGGAGTAATCTCTCCTGACGATCCGTCTACAGATCCAATACCAACAGGCTTAAGTGGATATTGACCCGCTGTTCCTGCGGTAAAGGTTACTTCATAGATAAGCGAAGGCTGCCCGTTAACACCGGAATACCGACCCGCATTACCCGATTTTTTGGTCCAGTATTCGTTATAGTCAAAACTGGTATTGATCTCCAGTTTAATACGGTATGGTTTTCCATGTTCCAGACTTTGTCCATCATTGTTAACAGATAGCCCATTCTTGGGGCTTGCCGAGCTTATCGCGTCCGTTGACTCGCTCTGAGCGGTTGCATGTGTCCAGACAGGAAGCGATTCTGGCCTTCCTCCTTCCGGCTTCCCCTTCCATTTTTGTTTTGCTGTAGCGTCGCTAACGGTAAGAGTTTTCACAAAAGATCCCTCCATTGTTTCGATCCACGCGGCTATTTGCGGTGTTTTTTTTACGGGAACAGGGCCAATCCACATACGAGAATTCCATGTCTCTCCCGGTGTAACCGTAAGCTTCATTTGATATACCTCTGATGCCATAACGGCAGAAATTACTACAAGCAGGGTTAGTGCTGCACACAAAATCGTTCTGTACTTAGTCATATATTACTCCTTCCCGCGCATAAGCGGGTATAATAACTCGATCATTCGATCGGTGTATTCAATTTGTTCGGCTGTTGCTTGCGTGTTTGGCTTAAATCGGCTTTGTCAAGAGTACATACG
>JAFGIM010000106.1 GCA_016929605.1 Spirochaetales bacterium
CCACAACTTCCCGCACAGATATTGGAAAAGAATCATCTGCGGTGGCGTATTGGGGAACATAGCCAACCTTTGTTCTATGTCGTTGTGGATCCTCTCCAAACAGGAACACCTTGCCTGCCAGTGGTTTTTCCAGGCCAAGGGAAAGCTTAAGGGCTGTGGTTTTGCCCGAGCCGTTTTGTCCAATCAAGGCGGCAAACTCACCCGTATGGAGATGAAAGCTGATATTTTCAAGAACAGGATTCCCGTTATACGAAAAGAACACCTGCCTGAATTCAAGAACAATGTCGGTATGTTTCCCATAGTCTGTTGCGTGCATTGAGCTCATACTCACTACTATAGGTCTATCGCTGGGTGCATTGCAAGTGATTTGCAAAACAGGGTTAATTTGTTTCCCTTGTCAAAAAATGTATTATACACTATTATTCTGGTATATTAACGGGAGGAAGATACACAATGAAAAATTTTACCTTTTCGAACCCCACCAAGATACTCTTTGGCACCGATGCAGAAAAGCATGCCGGAGATGAAGTAAAGATCTACGCAAGTAAGGTTTTGTTATGTTATGGATCCGGTAGCGTTGTAGCCTCCGGCTTGCTAGATCGGGTACGCTCATCGCTTCGCGAGCAGGGAATTGAGTCTGTTGAACTTTCCGGCATTCAGCCAAATCCCCGCCTTTCTCTGGTAAAGCAGGGCATAGCGGTATGTAGGGAAAAGGGAATCGATTTTATTCTAGCCGTTGGCGGCGGAAGTGTTATTGATACCGCAAAGGCCATTGCCGTGGGCGTTCCGTATTCCGGAGATGTGTGGGATTTTTACGAGTATACCGCTACTCCCACAGAGGCTCTGGGCGTTGGAGTCGTTCTTACCATTCCCGCCGCAGGAAGTGAATCGAGTAACAGCACGGTTATTTCTAATATGGACCTTCAGCTTAAACGGGGTTTAACAACCGAGCTTGTTCGCCCCCGATTTGCCTTGATGAATCCGGTCCTTACCTTTACCCTTCCGCCGTATCAAACGGCCTGTGGGGCTGCGGATATCATGGCTCATATTATGGAGCGCTATTTTACCAACGTCCGTTCGGTCGACTTTACCGACCAACTTTGTGAAGCGGGGTTACGTGTAATTATCAACAATATCCCGCGCGTTCTTGCTAATCCGGAGGACTATGACGCTCGAGCCGAGATCATGTGGACAGGAGCTGTCGCTCATAATAATCTTTTTGATACAGGACGAGAGGGGGATTGGGCCTCTCACGGTATCGAGCATGAGATTAGCGCAATCTATGATGTAGCTCACGGGGCAGGCCTTGCCGTTGTGTTTCCGGCCTGGATGCGCCATGTGTGGAGACACGATGTGGCTCGTTTTGCGCAGTTCGCCACCCGGGTTTGGGGTGTAGAGATGGATTATTTTAATCCTGAACGGACGGCCCTGGAGGGTATTAACCGGCTCGAGGCTTTTTTCCAGTCCATTGGTCTTCCGGTACGACTTTCCCAAATGAACGTACCCTCCGATCGCATCGACGAGATGGCGAGTAAGGCAACGGTAAAAGGCGGCGGCGCAATCGGAAACTTTGTAAAGCTGGACAGCGACGCAATAGCTGCGATATTAAACTCCGCTATATAGGCCTTGTTCCCGCGCTAAGGACTCTTTGCCCTTGCGCGGGGCCATCCTTGCCAACGGTTGGTACTGCGGGTATACTTTCCCCGTGAAACTTCAGATAAAGGTCGCGCTCATTATCACCGGCACGCTTGCCTTTTGCTCCTTTTTTATGTCTGTGTATCTGGTGAGCGGATTGCTTAAAGAACCCCTGTCCGAATCTGTAATGGATGCGGATGCAAAACACTTTGCCCTCTTTTTACCCCAAAATCGCAATTACTATTTTACCGACATCCTCAATGGAGCCCAAAAATCTGCCCTGGATAGTGGCGCAGCTCTTTCTGTTCATACACTGGACTCTGATGGGGTTGCCCTGCGTATGGCGGCGTATTCGGGTCTTGATGGCGTAGTGGTGTGTCCTGATCTGGATGACGACATCATTTTTGACAGCTTGATGAATCTTTCTCGCCGTCGCATTCCCCTTGTATTGGTTAATCATAACATTCCTGCAGACCAGCCCTGGCCCTTTGTTGGAACGAACAACTTTGATTATGGTAAGAAGGTGGGGAATCTTCTTATCAATTCAGGTTCCTCACGGATTAATTTGGTTGTTGTATACAGCGATAAGTCCCCTGCAATTTATGCAGAGCGAGAGCTCGTGGAGATGGGTATTCACAGTGTCTTGTCAAATCGCCTTGAATCTTCCATAACCAGTTTTCGTACCGATCTTAATCCCCGCGACGCGGAAAAGATTGTGTACCAGCTTGTTCGGTTTCAAGGTGCGGTGAATACGATTGTCTTTACTGATTTAAACGATACAATTGCCGGCACCCAAGCCCTTGTTGACCTTAATCAGGTTGGACGCATTCAGGTAGTAGGCTTTGGAAATGACCCCGCAATTCGGCACTTTATTCAAAAAGGAATTGTTGCCGGCTCCCTAGTTGTCAATCCATACGTAATGGGGTATCAGGCGGTTAATTCCCTCGCTCAGCTTGCCGAGTCGGGGTATACCTCAACTTCCGTAGATACTGGTATAGACGTAATCCATGCGGAAAATCTTTCGGTCTCTCGCCCCGACCGCGAAAGGCGGATGCCATGAAACAAAACTTTTACAGTTCGTTTAAGGTTCAAATGCTTACCAATATCATCGGGGTTTTGTTTATCCTGATGTTCTCGGCATCTTATATTTTGTTTTCTACAATTCGGTTACAGCGTATCGTAGACGGAAGCTTTGTCCAGCAACGCTATCTTAAGGATATGCAGGGTAAACTTGACGAGTTTCAACGCCCCCTGCTCGAATTCCTTTCCAGTAAATCCTCTAACGCACTTTCTGAACTTCTGGTGATGATTCAGACTATTGGCACGCTTATCCCCTCTTATGATCGCCTTCCTTCAGACACAATCTCCTTGCAGGAAAAGGAAGTGTATTCTTTGCTTCGCGCCTATCTTGATATTGCAGGAAACGTAATAGAAGAAAAGCGGGGGATGGATATTGCCCGCTATACTAGTCTTTATGACGAGATGGAAGCGGTACGAGAGTATATTAATCAGGAGATCGAAACTATTTCTGGTTTGCGCTTCGCCGGCCAGCTCTCCGAGTATGAAGCCTTTATCGAAACATCCGGAAAAATTCAATTTTGGAATTTGATGTTTATTATTTTTATTTCGCTTTTCTCTCTGTGCATCCTGGTTCATACGGTAGAGAAGATAAACCGGCCAATGGTTAACCTTTCGCAGATGGCTGCCCAGCTTTCCGCGGGAAACTTTGAAATTGAAGATATCGGCATGACGCGACTTCACGAGATTGACCATGTTGTGTCAGCGTTTAACCGCATGAAGAATGACATCCACAGTTACATTGAGGAAATTCGTTGGCAGCGCAATGTCGAGCAGGAATATATGCAGGAGCGTGTTCGCAACATGAAGATGGAGCAGATGCTTCGGCGAATGGAGGTGTATACCCTGCAAGCGCAAATGAATCCGCATTTTTTGTTTAATACATTGAATACGGGCATACAGCTTGCCATCGTGGAAGGCGCCGACAGAACGTGCGCATATATGGAGCATCTGGCTAAGCTTTTTCGCCACAACCTTCGAGAGAAAAATGTTATCGTTCCCCTCAGGCACGAAATCGAAGGCCTTGAATCATATTTTTACATCCTTGGTGTTCGGTTCCCCAAAAATCTGGATCTTGTTCTTGATTGTCCGGCGGACATTCTTGATGACACAAAGGTCCCCGCATCGGTTCTTCAGCCATTGGTAGAAAACTGCGTTGTGCATGCATTCCGGGGCCGGGAAGGAATCAATTCAATTATTGTGCGAGTGTATCGGCAGGATCGGCGCCTTTGCATGTCGGTTGCGGATAATGGCGTAGGTATGGATAAGGAAACAATCGCCTCTCTTTTACAACCCGTGCGATCATTGGAATCTGCTACCAAGGTAAACGGGTTGGAAAACGTTATTCAGCGATTGTATTTTTTCTTTCCCGACGATCCTAATATTATCAGCATTACCTCTTCTGCTGAAAAGGGGACCGAGATTCTTATTAACATTGATATGGACAGGGACCTATGTATACCGTCTTAATTGTGGACGACGAAGAGCCGGTTATCGAAAGCTACTCCTTTATCCTTGAGCAGGGTGTGGATGGTTTTACGCTTGCCGGAATTGCTCGTTCAGGGCCCGAGGCTGTTGCCCGAATCAACGAGCTTTCTCCTGATGTTGTTTTTATGGATATTAACATGCCCGGCTTTGACGGCCTTGAGGCAATATCTCGCGTTCATGAATGTTTTCCCAATACTATTTTTGTGTTGTCTACTGCGTACGAGCGATTCGATATCGCTCGTAAGGCTATACCGCTTGGTGTGTATGCATATCTGGTAAAACCGGTTACCCGTCAACTGTTTGTAGAAACTCTTGCGGGAATAAAGGGCGAGATGGAAAAGCGTCGCGCCTCGCTTTCCATAAGTCAATCCGCGCTCTTGGCCGATCGCTTTCTTAGGGAAACAATCTGGAAGGCTATGGATGAATCCTCTTGGCGCGAACATCGGCAGACCCTTCATCTGGACAGCGACAAGGGGATGGTGTGTTTTATCGGGCTCGATTCAGAGCAAGACAATGTGTATTCCCGTCTTAATCTGGCTATTGATCTTAAATGGAAATTTCTCTTTACCATGCACCTGAATCTTGGTATGTACTACTTTCCTTCTCCGGTAGACCCGGAGTGCTTAATCAGCTTTTTGGAAAAAACCATTGCTTCCCAGATTCCATCCGGTATCTTGGCAATAACAGGCTTTGGTTCTGTTCGCCATGGAACCGAGTTGTATCTTTCGTGTACCGAGGCCCTTGGCGAGCTACAGCATAAGCGGGTTCGCACTGATATACGTCTTAGGGAGCGCCTTCGCATCGTGCAGATCAGGCGAAAGCTGGGGCTGTCCGAGCTGGAAGAACTGAGAAGTATCTTTACTGAATACTGGGAAGAATCTTTTTCCAGTTTTCCCTTTGCTCTTGCAAAGGCAAAGATGGTAGCTCTTTTTTCACTGCTTATCGACGACGCTACAGGCTGCTATCAGTCTTCGTCAGACACCCTTGTTCCCTTTGATCCCGCAGAGGAGCTCCTGGGGGTTGAAGACATTGCAGCATGGAAAGACTGGGCTCAGGCTGCATTTAATCGTGTGTATTCCCTGGCCCGGCTTAAACGCACCGGACAATTTCCGGTTCCCCTTGTTAAGGCCCTGTCGTACATCGAGGAGTGCTACGACAAGCAAATTCAACTTTCGGATGTGGCCGATGCTGCCCAGGTTTCCTCAGCTTATGTAAGCAAGCTCTTTACCGAACATCTTGAGTCTACCTTTGTGGATTATCTAACGGAAATTCGCGTAGCACATGCCGAGCGGCTTATACGGGAAAATACCCTGACGATAAAAGAAATATCTAACGCGGTAGGCTATCAGGATCCCAATTACTTTAGTAAGATATTCCGAAAGAGCGTTGGCATTTCGCCAAGTATGTACGCGCAAAGGAGCCGTTATGACGAAGAAAAGTAATAGACGCGTCCGTCGGGTCTTTTTATTCCTGTTGGCTCTTATGTGCGTATCGTGTATCCCGTCCAGAACGTCGCCAAAAAAGGAAAAGGTTCGCATTGGTTTTTCTATAGCTACCGCAACCTTTATTATTGAACGTTGGAATAAGGATATTAAAATATTCACCGGGGCTGTTCGGGATCTTGGAGCGGAATCAATTGTTCAATTATCCGCAGGTGGAACCAAGGAGCAGATTGATCAAATCAACTTTCTTATTGCAAGCAATATCGATGTTTTGGTGGTTATTGCCCACGACACAAACATGCTCTCGGGTGTAATCAAAAAAGCAAAGGATCAAAAGATACCTGTTATCGCCTACGATCGTCTTATCATGGGAGTTCCCATAGATGCGTATATCTCCTTTAATAATCAGGAGGTTGGAAGGCTTTTTGCCAAAGCGCTGTTGCAGGCGGTCCCGCGCGGGAATTATGTGATTGTAAACGGCTCGGTACACGACAGTAACAGTTACGAGGTAAACTCAGGGCTTTACGAGATACTGGCGCCCCAGATATCAAGCAAGAACGTGCGCATTGTGGAAGAAATTTGGCTTGATGAGTGGAGTTCTGACGAAGCCCTGGTTAAAATTGGGCGGATTTTGGAACGTAACCGGGATATTGATGCAATATCCTGTGCTAATGACCAGATCGCGAGCGCCGCGATTCAACTTTTGTCTGAATATCGACTTGCGGGAAAGGTCGCGGTGGTGGGTCAGGATGCTGATATTGGCGCATGCCAAAAGATCGTTGAAGGGACCCAGCTGATGACGGTGTATAAACCAATCGCTCGGCTTGCCTCGCGTGCTGCCGAGATAGCGGTCAGTCTTTCGGGAGGAGAACTTCCGGAGCCCGATATGTACCTGGACAATACATCGGGATCGATGGTTCCCTTTTATATGGAAGAACCCCGTGCGGTATTCAAGAATAACCTTGATTCTTCGGTTATTGCAGACGGATTTCACTCCGCAGAAGATGTATATCGTAACACCAAGGCGGAATAAGCTCCGTACAGGTAAAAATCACGCCACATAATTTTACCCATAAAAGCGTCCCAAGGGCTCTTTAGCTAAAAAAATCCAGATTAATGCCAAAACATTCCTGTATACAGAATCCTCCAAACGGCTTGATAATTACATTAATCAAAGTTTCCAGAGGAGGAAATGTTATGAAGAAAATTCTTGCGACTGCGGTAGCTCTTGTTCTTGCTACCGGTCTCGTATTCGCCGGTGGCGGAGCCGAGAGCAAAGGTGGACAGGCCATGATCGGTCTTGCCATGCCCGAAACTCACGTTGAGCGCTGGCAAAAAGACGGTGCCGCACTTCTTGCTGACGCCATTGCCAAGGGATACAAGGCAGAAGTCGCCTATGGTGATGCCGATCAGGGAAAGCAGAATCAGCAGATTCAGGACTTCCTGACCAAGGGAGCAAAACTGCTCGTTATCGGTTCTGTTAACGAAGGTGTAGTATCCGTCGTTGAAGATGCCGCTAAAGACGGTGCGATTGTTATCGCGTACGACCGCCTCATCACCGGTTCGAAGGACTATGATTATTACATCACCTTCGATAACTACAAGGTTGGACAGTTCCAGGGAAAGGCGATCGAAACCGCTCTTAACCTGCCTGCTGCTACCAAGGCTGCCCCCAAGTATATCACCATGTTTGCCGGCTCCCCCACCGACAACAACGCTAAGGTATTCTTTGACGGTGCTATCGACGTTCTTCGCCCCTACGTACAGTCTGGCGCGGTAGTTCTCGTTGGTCCTGCACCCCTTAAGTCTTCTGATGCTGCGTTCACCAAGATCACCACTGAAAACTGGAGAGCCGACATCGCCAAGACCCGCATGGAAAACCTCCTGAACAACGATGC
>JAFGIM010000107.1 GCA_016929605.1 Spirochaetales bacterium
CCAGCCAAGGGATTTTAAGTCCCTGGTGTCTACCAATTCCACCACCCCGGCGCTGTATGCTATAGTACCGAAACAAGGGGATGAGGTCAATAATGTACGCTGATACTCACTGTCATTTATCACTAATTGCGGAACGGGGAATTACCCTTAGCGAGTTGTTACTGGAACTGGAAGAAAAACAATTCCAGTTTGTTATGGATATAGGCACTACACCGGGAGACCTTGGCAAGCGAGTTGAGACTGTTCTATCTTCTTTCCCATCCATTCCATCCTATCTTTTTTTCTCCTGCGGGCTGTGGCCCTCTCCCCAATCAATTGCTGAAGCAGACGAGTCTATCGCAGCTCTTGAGCGAGATTTGGATACACTCTTGCAAATAGATGCTCTTCCAGACTACGCGGCCCTTGGGGAATGCGGTATAGACCGTCACTGGAATGGTAAACCTCCGGTTCCGGGAGGGGAGGGAGGCTCTCTTGATCTGAGCGGCGAGGAAGACCTTTTTGCCCGTCAAATAGCTATTGCCCGATCAAGAAACTTGCCAGTAATTGTTCATTCAAGAGAAGCCTTTGATATTACTCGATCCATTATCGCAAACGAGGGATGGTCACGAGGCGTTATTCATTGTTTTTCGTATGGTAAAACGGAGGCTCGCTCTTTTTTGGATCTGGGCTATTATATTTCTTTTCCCGCAACGATTACCTGGGGGAAAAAAAGCGTAGATAGAGACCGTATCGCTGAACTTCTTTCTTATGTGCCTCAAGATAGACTACTCCTTGAAACTGATGCGCCCTACATGGCGCCAGTCCCGCATCGTGGAGAAATAAATACGCCTGCGCGTATCCCGCTTGTCTATCAAAGTGCAGCTCTGTTTTTGGGGATAACCGAAGAAGCCCTTGCCGCGCGCGTTGTTCACAACGCGCGCACTCTCTTTGCTTTTACAAAAGGGCTGTGCTGAACCAGGGAATGTAGGTTACCAACATCAGGATAATAAACTGAACGATAAGATAGGGAATGATGTACTTTACCAACTTCATAATTGGCTTGTTAAACGTGTAGCTTGCTATAAAGAGGTTCATGCCGACTGGAGGGGTTAAAAAACCCAACGCCAAATTGGTCAGGAAGATAACTCCGGTGTGTACCGGGTGTATGCCAAAGGATTCGGCTACCGGCATGATAAGTGGAGATACTACAAGGATTGCAGAGTACAGATCCATTAAACAGCCAACGGCTAACAACATGATATTAAGCAGGAACAAGAACAGATACTTTGATTGAACAAAGGTTAATACAAAGTCGGTGAGTATAAAGGGGATTCCTGCGTCTACAAGGAAAAAGGCAAGACCCTTGGCGGCTCCAATAATAACAAGGACGCCCCCGGCAACCGGAACACTTTTTAAGATTATCTTTCCGGCTTGCTTGACGGTATAATCCCTTCGGATAAGAACTTCCAGAATAAAGGCATAGGCGGCAGCAAAGGCGGCTGTTTCGATAAGAGACAAAAAGCCGCTAAAATAACCGGCAACAATGCATACTGGAAGGAAAATCTCTGCGGCCCCATGGTAGAGCGCCTTGGCAAGCTCCCGGGGAGAAAAGGGCGAGCGATAAACGGTGCGGTCCCGGAGTATTCCCAGGATAATCATGGAGACAGCCATTAAAAAGCCGGGGATAAGCGCGCCCTTGAATAACTCAAAGATGTCTACAGAGAAGATATTGGTAGTTCCAAAGATAATAATGGCGAGGCTTGGAGGGAACAACATGCCTATGGAACCAGAGGCGGTAACCAGGGATTCGGCTTCCTCTTTTTTATAACCGCTTCCGGTAAGGATTACTGTTAACAAGCCTCCAAGGGCGAGTATGGTAACGCCTGAAGCACCGGTAAAGGTGGTAAAAAAGGTTGCCACCAATACTGCCGCGATAACCGGTCCGCCTTTAATCCATCCAACGCTGTTTTTTACTACGTCCAGTAAGCGCTTGCCCGCGCTTCCTTCGGCAAGAAGGTATCCTGCAAGGGTAAACAGCGGAACGGCGGCAATGCTTTTGTCGGTAAGGATCTGATAATATTCCAGGGGGATCATCTCGACATATCCGCCACCTTGGCTAAAGCAGATATATGCAATACCGCTGAGCACTACAAAGATGGACACGCCGAAGACCGCCGACAGGATAAGGAGTATTACCAATGGCCACAACAAGACGTGAGATAGGTGAAGCCACAGGTCAAAGGCTGCTTGAAACGCAACAAGGGATTCAATCTTGAAAAGAAAATAGGCAATTCCGACAATGGGTCCGGTAGCGATGAATATACCAATCAGCGATCCGATTAGGGCTGCGATCTTGTTGGCGCTTCTTTTAATGTGGATTGTCGTCATGGCAAAAAACATTATTGGAAGGATGGAAAAAATAGCCTTAAGCGGAACACCCCACAGTCGTTCGTCGCTTTCAAAGATCATAAATAATTCGGAGAAAGCGGAAAGGAAGAGTGCGGTTAATACCGCCGCGGTAATCGATGCCCGAAGGGGATTGATAACTCTTTTTGCCCGTGGAGGTAATGCATCGTTTATGGCTCCCAGGTTTAAATGACGGTTAGCACCGCTGGTAATGATTCCTGCAAAACCGGTAAACATAAAGACCATGTTTACCAGAGCAAGGTCGGTGGATGGTATAACAATCCCGCTGAAATAAGAAAGCAAGCGGAAGAGCAGGGGAAATACGGTAAGCATCGCCAACAGAGCAAGGGCAAAAAGGTTGACCGTTTTCTTTAACATCACTTATTTCCTTGTCTCTGCAAGCAGTCTTTGTATCTTATGGAAAGAGGGAATGCTAAAGGCACCGGGAGCAGCTCGGGCAATAACGTCGATATCCTTGGAAAAATCAGATTCCCATCCAGACAATTCTTTTTCGGTCGGAGAAACAAAGGTAACCCCTTCTTTTTTCATGCTATTGATATAATTGCGATCGGTGTCTTCAAGAGCGGCATCAAGCCGTTTACGCATGCGGTCAACCGCCTCGAGCATTGCGGGCTTGTATTGGTCGGGAATTTCGTTCCAGGAATCGGTAGAGATAACAAGGCCTGCGATAACCGGGCACAGTTTAGCTTCAAGAGCGTAATTGATTGACTTTGATAAACCGGTTACGTACGCATACAGGTGAACTCCAAAAAATCCGCGAACTCCACCTGAACTCTTGAGCGATTGCAAGATTTTGTCCGCAGGCATATCTTCTACGTTAAAACCTGATGCGCGAAAGCTATCTCCAAGAATTGGACTATCAAGGCCAGCAGAGGCAATCTTGATTTTTTTGAGCGAAGGAAGGTCGTTAAAGGGGTCTTTTGTGTAGAAAGAGAGCCATCCAACATTGGTCCAGGCAATCATCTGGAAGCCAACTTTGTTATATTCAGCGATTAAATCTTTTCCATAGGTATCCAGGACAAGATCCAGTTCTTTTTGGTTGCGAATAAGAAAGGGAATCGAGAGGGTATAGATATTTGCCTGAGGAGCAAGCTCGTTCAGTCCGATGGTGGAAAAGATTGCCCCATCGAGCATCGGTTTTTGACCGGGACGAACGGAACGGAATTTTTGAATTACCGCTTTTTCGCCACCAAGGGAAAAAGAGTCGTAAAAGGCAACGCTGACGCGTCCGCCGGTGATTTTGGACCATTCTTGAGCAAGGGCACGCTGCTCAATATCCCAAGGAGATCTTGCGGGAGCGACAGAGGCGATCTTGAGCTTGATTTTTTGCTGGGGAAAAACTGAAAAGGCAACAAGGGTAATGATGAGTGCGATCAATAAATTCTTTTTCTGAAACATGTGAATCTCCTATTCAAGAATGAAGTCCGCTTTATGCTCCTTGAGCCAGCGGGCTTGTCGTTGGGCAATGGTAATGACAAGGCGGTTGTCCGGGTCATCTTCCGGGTTAATAGCTAAAGCTTTGTCGATATGTTCGTCAAATCCCTGTCCATCCTGTGCCGGTATACAAAAGCTGCGGGCATAGAGGATGTGGGTACTGGGGCTTTTCCCGCCAGTAATCTCGAGTGCCTTGGTGTATGCCTGTTGAGCCTTGTCTTTGCCTCCTCCAAGTGATTCTGGCGCGGCGGCGTAAAACGCGGCGAGTATCTCCCAAATAGCACCATTGTTGTAGGTGGGATCAAGGATACTCGCTCGTTCTATCATGGCAAGGGATCCCGGCAAGAGTTCAAGATAACTTGTTTCAAGCGGACTTAACGAAAAGGCTCCCATAAGGCCGGAGGCAGCCCAAAAGAGGGCAGGGACATCCTTTTTTGAGCAGGAAGAGAGCATGGTCTGTGCCGCATCCCGATCAAGACCAAAAACCGCATCAGTAAAACCTTTGTATCTTTTTTGTAAGGCCTTAAGGGCAAAATCCTTACCTCTGATATAGAACACTCCAGCCCTGCGGTATTGTTCTTCCTGCATGGTAAAGTCTTCCGGAGGGAGCTGTTCAGCAGGCCCCTGGATAAAAGCGTTGGCATACATAACATACAGTTGGCCAGTCATAACTGCCAGTTCTTCGTGTTGGGGATTTTGCAGATGCATAATCTCGTAGAGCTTAAGGGCTGTGGGAAAGAACTCCTTAACAAGCTGGGGGTCATTCTCTCCGGTAAGGGCGGCCATCGGGTTAGCCCCTTCTATGGGTTTGTCTGAGGGAGGGGGTGCCAAAAGATCGGCAACCGAGTTAAACGCAGCTTTTTTAATTGAACAGCCCGATATCAGAGCCAGGAATGCGATCAATGTCGCGATTTTCTTCATGCGTGTTCCTTTTTAAGTTCTTCGATGAAGTGTTCATATGCGGCAATGGTTGCACTCAGCGCTATATCCTGAACTGGTCCCCTGCCGCATTGATCATTGCCCTGCAGTATGTACAAATTCTGCAAAATCCCTTCAAAATCTCGCACTGTACAGGAACTGTCGAGCTCTTTCCGGCGAGCAAGTCCATTCAGTTCATCTTGATATGCCTGATCGTATGCCGCGTCCATCCATTCTGTTGATTCACCCATCGACGCTGATAATAGTAGTTTTTTCCCAGTCATTCAAGTATACTACTCTCATGGAAGACAATCAGGATAAAATAGCTGCCGAGGAAGCCCGAAATCACGCCTTTGAGGAATTATCCTTGGCGCTATCCCGTGCCGCCGATCCACAGTTAATCCGTGAATTTCTTGCATGCTTGCTGACCCCGAAGGAGCTTCAGGAGGTTTCCAGCCGATGGGCCCTGGTTCGCGAGATAGATAGCGGCACAACACAGCGAGAAATCGCCCGTAAACTTGGACTGAGTTTGTGCAAAATAACCCGCGGTTCTCGAGAACTTAAGAAGGCCGATTCTCCGTTCAAGCGGATGATAGATTTGTCTACAAAAAAATAGGCCGTAAGCGGGTGTACCGCTTGCGGCCGTATACTGTACAAGATTGTCTGTACTTTTTTATTTTAGCAAGGTTGCAATATCCGGCCGTTGCCAGCGCACTGCTACCGCATATGGCGTTTCTCCTGCTACATTAACTGCGCCACGGTCGATTCTGGGCATGGTAAGCAGCTTCCTCACCGATTCCCCATCAGCCATTCGGGCCGCATAGTGAAGCAGGCCATCACCAATCGTGTCGGTTTTATCGGCGGCGTACTCTCCAAGGACATCAAGCAGGCGGGGCATGTTGGTAAGGGTGATAGACACCGCTGACTCTCCTGCATTATCCGTTGCAAAGGGGTCGGCACCCGAAGCAAGTAACACTCGCGCGCCCATTTCATTCCCTTTTTGTACCGCCAGCAACAGGGCTGTTGATCCGGTTCTGTTTCGGTTATTAACCGGGTAATTAGCCTTGAGTAAGGTAGTCAGGATTTCTTCGCTTGCATGTTCGCTCACCGCGATATGAAGCGGGGTGTTCCCATCTGAATCGGCAAGGTTCGCATCTGAACCGATGACCGAAAGTACGGTGGCGCTATTTTTATGAAACGAGAGGGAGAGCGGTGTTTTACCCCATGAATCACGAGCCATGGGGTTGCCGCCTGCGCTTCTAAGGAGACTGATAACCTCGACCGTACTTGCTTCTACCGCCTCGTGAAAGGCATTGCGTCCATACATGTCCTGCATTGCCGGGGAAGCACCCTTGCCCAGAAGGATTTTTACCGCAGGAATTTGGTTCGCGGCTATTGCATCTGTCAGGGCTGTTTTACCGGTTTCATCTATCGCGTTGATATCGGCGTTTGAGGAAAGGAGCATGCTGATAAATGAGGTGTTACCTGAGCGGGCCGCTTCGTGGAGGGCGGTTTTTCCGGCAAGATTGCGTGCGTTTACCAGCTTTTTACCGTTTGACTGTCGGTCAAATTGAAGCAGGGTTTCTGCCGCCCCTGATGCGGACCAGCGTACGCAGGCATGCAAGGCGG
>JAFGIM010000108.1 GCA_016929605.1 Spirochaetales bacterium
AGAGTTAGCTAATGCAAAGGCATTGCACTTTTGGATCTCGTTAATAATCAATGGTAGTTATGATCAAACCATGTTAGTTGCGTAACTTTAGAGAAAGGAGAAAGGAGTCATGCAATTTATTACCTTTTCCAGAAAGTTGGGAACAAATGGGGCGAGAATAGCGAAACGCGTTTCGGAGCAAATGGGATATGCATTCCATAGTACGGAGACCATCGAAACTATGGCGCGGGGAATGGGATTTAACGATGATATCAGCAACGTGAATGATAAGCCTTCATCTGGTTTTAGGCGGTTTTTGCCCAGCAAACCCAAAATCCAGTTGGACCGCCTGAGTTTAGCTATCTACGAATTGGCAAACAAGGGGAATGCGGTGTTTCTTGGTCGAGGAAGCTATATCTTTCTGAGATCCTATCAGTGTGCTTTGCACGTCAGAGTGACGGCATCTATGGAAAAACGCATACAAAATCTTATTCAAAGAGGGTTTCCTCATGAAACGGTTCCCGAAATGATTAAGAAAAGCGATAATGAAAGAAGCGGATATATAAAGCTTTTTTTTAACTCCGACTGGGATAACCCCGAAATGTACGACATTGTCCTTAACATGGATAATATATCTGAGGATTTCGCCGCAGATACTGTCATACACATGGCCCGCTCAGAGAAAATTAAGGGACGCTTAAATGAGGTCACACAAGCCCTGGAGAAAATGTGCCTGCTTCAAAGGGTCAGTGGTGTCCATGCCGCGCTGATGGAGGCAGAAACGTTCGACCCTATGTCAAGCAATACAGAGGTTTCAGTTTTGGAGCCGGGCTGTGTTCAATTAACTGGAGTTGCAAATGACCAGGCGACCAAGGATGTAATTGAAAAAGCTATACAAGAAGTCAAGGGAGTACAGAAGATTGACAATAAAATTATAGTAGTGAAATATAAATAAGCATAAGGGGGTCTGACCTCTTTTCACCCAAAGGGTAAAGATAATCGCTGTGGGGTGTTAATTTTTGCAGGGAGGTTCCCGAAGGAAGGCTCCCTGCAAAAATTTTGTACCAGGTAAATTTTATCCGTAGGGATACATACCCTTTTTGATAAGGGATAAATTTTCGAGAACCTGGTTGTGTTTTTCTTCGTCTGCAAGGAGATAGTCAATAAGGTACTCTTGGACTACCATCTGCCTTCCCTTGAGAGCTGTCTTTGCCTCGTTCGCCAGTTTAACGGTTTCTTTTTCCAGGCTGATATGCGATTTGATCATATCCCACACTTCTCCCACTTCCTGTGGCACGAGGGAAACGGCTTTTCTTTCCAGACTGTCGATGATGAGTTGCTGGATTCTATAATGCATCTGCGAATCCCGTTGAATAATCTCCATAATGAGACGAACAACAGGGTTTTCGGTATTTTCGATGACCTTGCCTGTTGAAGCCACGGCGGCATTTTCTATTTTCTGCCACCTTTTCATGGTATCTGTCAGTTTGCTCTGAATTTCTTTGGTAGACATGAACTTATCCCCCTTTCTTGATTTTGGTAATACCCTGTTTTATGCATACAATATTAACAAAATCTGTCCTTAAGCCTAATCGATGAAGAAAACGGTGGTAGAGGTGCGATGGAAGGTGGAGTTTGAACGGAAAAAGTGAATTCTACAGTGAACAAACATTGCCGTAAGCGTATTCATTGGATGTTGGCGTACGATGGTTTCTGATCGTATATTATTGCAAGTTACATTGCAAACAAATTTACGTTCTAAAATAATGATAAAGGTTCGACATGTTGTGCGATCCCTTGTCCTTTTGATACAGCCCCATGAGTTTACTACGCGAGGGTACGCGCCACCCGCCGCCTGCAAGAGACAAGCCCTCTTCCCAGACTTTTGCCTCATTCCAGCTCGTGTGCCTCTCTGACCCTACGACTTGTTGACAACAAAATTACAAAAAAAGGTGTCAAAAAAAAGGTGTTCAAAAAAAAGGTTGTATGAAGCAATATTATAACGTAATATATCTCACGTTAATTGTGGTAACCCGGTGAAAAACGAAGGCGTTTGTCTCACCATAACGAAAGGATATGGGTATGAAATTTGATGTCGTCATAGTTGGGGGAGGTCCTGCGGGGATTATTTCAGCTCTTACAGCAAAAAATGTTTACCCGCGAAAATCGGTGTGTCTTATTAAAGAAATAGGTGACAGTATCATTCCATGTGCTATTCCATATATGATAAACACAATGCCCGATCCCAGGCAGAACGCCATGGGTGATGAACCATTGCGAGGTGCTGGTATTGAAATCATAGTGGCAAAAGCAGTCGCTATCAATACAAAGGACAGGAATGTTACTTTACAATCGGGCGATAAGATTTCATTCGAACGGCTGATATTAGCCACCGGTACGGATGCCGTTAGACCGCCAGTTGAGGGCATTAACAAAAAAGGCGTCTTTACTATCAGCAAAAGCATGTCGGCCATGGTCGCTCTTCGTGAAAAAATTCACAGCATACAAAACATAGTTATCATTGGAGGCGGTTTCATCGGCAGTGAATTTGCGGATGAATTGGCTAAAATTCCGGGCAAAGAAGTACATCTTGTCGAAATTATGCCAAAATTATTGTTTTCAGCTTTTGATGATGAATTCTGCGACAAGATAGAAGAAGTAATGACTGAAGAAGGGGTTCATATTCACACCAATAGGCGAGTTGCATCCATAAATGGGAACAGCCATGTGGATTCAGTAACACTTGATAATGGTGAAACTTTAAAGGCCGATATAGTAATCCTGGGTGCTGGAGCTAAACCCTCAATAGAGATCGCCAAAGAGGCGGGACTGCGTATAACTGATAAGGGATCTATATGGGTAGATGACTATATGCAGACGAACACCGAAGGTATTTTTGCAGTAGGTGACTGTGCACTCAAGAGAGATTTCTTCACCAGGCGCGAGGTACCTGTTTGGTTGGCCTCAACTGCAACATCAGAAGCCAGAAACGCCGGTGTTAATCTTTACGGTATTCGTGTTCTCAACCAAATGCCGGGAACTCTTGCGGCCTTTTCCACGAGATTTGGCAATGTATCTTTTGCAAGTGCTGGCATGATAGATCGAACGGTTAAAAGGGAGAACTTTCGTGCTGTTTGCTCTGCTGTTGTGTCTTATGATCGTCACCCCATAACGCTGCCGGAAGCCTGTGAATGTAAAGTAAAACTGTGCTATTCACCCAGATCAGGCATAGTTCTGGGTGGTCAACTCTACGGATGCGCAGCGGTTGGTGAATTAATCAATGTTATCGCTCTTGCAATTCAAAAAGCGGTCACCGTACGTGAGATAGATATGATGCAAATTGCTACCCACCCACTTCTTACTGCCGCACCAACGGTGCACCCACTGATAAATGCCGCGCACCAAGCATTGGCGCAGATGCGGGCCATGGTTAAAGAGGAAGAAGAATGGCCAAGGAAAGAATAGGGTCAGGTATTCCTGAATGGCAACACACCAGAGCCTTCGCCATCGAGCTCGTCTGAATCCGTACCGGGTGGCACGGCCCCATTACCGCGTGTACCATTACCTTGAAACTGAAAACAGCGATGGGAGTTCCTGAAGGCTTCATGCTTCAGCATTCTACTCGCAGGGGATGGTAGTCGTCGAATAAAAAAAGGAGGTCAAAAAATGTCGGAGAATGTCAGTAAAGAAAGTATTAAAGATTTAGAGGTTTTCAAAGGTTTGAGTGACGATGAGTACGTTCTGATATCAGATATCTGTAGTAGGGAAACATTTGAGAAGGATGCGATTTTATTTAACGAGGGAGAATTCGGTAGAAAATTGTATATAATCGAAGAAGGAAGACTGATTTGCGAGAGCGAAGCAAGACAGAACAACCGAATCATTGTTGGCCAGGAGGGGAAAGGCGGTATATGTGGATGGTCGGCAGCGGTAGAACCGTACATCTATACATCGACGTCACGAGCTGTCGAAAAGACAAAGGTTATTGTTATCGATGCAGCGCGTATGCAGGATATTTGTCATTTACATTCCAATATTTGTGCCGTATTCAAAGAGTGTTTGCTCAATACAGTAGTAAAAAGATTAGCAGATTTAAGAAAATACGTTGCGGTAGTTATGCACTATTCACAGGGGCACATGGACTAACGGCATATTCCGATACATTGGCCGGGCCACTGCACAACGGGGGGAGCATTCTTTTTATCAATGATCGAGAGCTTTGCATAATTACGAATCTCGTTGGTGCGAGGTGTGCAGCACCGTGGCAATCTCTTTCATTGTCGGTATGTTATGAGATTGCTTCACTTCGTTCGCAATGACAATGTGGTATGATGCAAAGCTCTCAATCAGAGGAAGTAGAAAGGTAGCTTTCTGTAAATATGGGTAGCAATAAGGTGGCAGGGTAAAAATTAAGGGGTTAAGCTAAATGCCTAACCCCTTCTTTTTCTTGGTGAGCCGCCGGGGAGTCGAACCCCGAACCTACTGATTAAGAGTCAGTTGCTCTACCAGCTGAGCTAGCGGCCC
>JAFGIM010000109.1 GCA_016929605.1 Spirochaetales bacterium
GAAGCGGATTTTTACGGGGCGATGGATGGAGCGAGTAAATTCGTTTCGGGAAACGTCAAGATTGGTATTTTTATTACGGTTATCAACCTTGTTGCCGGCCTTATCTTTGGTATGATCTTTAGGGGTGAGCCATTTGGTCTTGCCATTCAAACCTATGCCGGGTTAACCATTGGCGATGGCCTTTTGTCCCAAATGCCTTCGCTGTTTGTATCGGTTGCAACTGGTCTAATCGTAACAAGGGCTGTATCGGATGGAACCTTTGGTTCGGATATTCAAACACAGTTCTCCCGAAACGCCTGGGTCTATTATGTTGGAGCGGGAACGCTTCTGTTTATTTCCTTTTTACCGGGTTTTCCCTGGTATGTTCTTATTCCGGTATCTGCAGGATTAGCTTGGGTTGGCTGGCGATTGAGGAAGGCCGAGGCTCGAACATTCAAGAAAACACTTGAACGGGAAGAGGAAAAGGAAAAACAAAAAACAGGTGAGAATCCCGCGGATATCAGCCCGGTAGTTCCCCTTGACCCACTCTCCCTGGAGCTTGGTTATGGGCTTATCCCGCTTGTAGACAAGGATAAGGGCGCAGAACTCCTTGAGCGGGTAACCCGTATTCGCCGTGAATCTGCCCTTGATTTAGGACTCGTTGTTCCGCGCATTCGCATTATTGATAATATGCGCCTTGAGCCTAGCGAATATTGCTTCAAGATTAAGGGTGTAGAGGTAGCCAGAGGGCGTATACGGATGGGCTGGTTCCTTGGTATCAATCCAGGGGGCGCCAGCGAAGACCTTCCCGGAGAAAAGACGGTTGATCCAGCCTTTGGTTTACCGGCCATTTGGATATCCGAGGATAACCGGGAAAAAGCCGAGAGAGCGGGGTATACCGTAGTCGATCCTCCTTCAATAATTGCTACCCATCTTACCGAGGTAATAAAGCGTCATGCCTCCGAAATCCTTGGTCGACAGGAAGTACAAGCCATTGTCGATACCATACGCAAGGATTATCCGGCAGTCGTGGAAGAAGTGGTCAAGCTCTGTTCCGTTGGCGAGATTCAAAAGGTCTTGCAAGCCCTGCTTCGGGAACAGGTCTCTATTCGTAATATGGTGGTTATTTTGGAAACTCTTGCGGACTTTAGACCGATCACCAAAGATAGTACCATCTTGGTAGAGAAGGTTCGCCAAGCCTTGTCCCGCCAAATTTGTCTGCAATACACCGACGATCAATCCACTTTACATGTGCTTACGGTTGAACCTTCGCTTGTTCAACGTATTGTTGACAGTCGTCTTGATACCGTTAACGGTCCAATTGCAGCCCTTGAACCGGCTGTACAGCGATCCTGGATTCGCTCCCTTACCCGTTCGGTGGCATCCGTACAACAATCTGGCTTTCTCCCGATAATCCTTTGTCCGGAAGAAGCAAGAATACTTATCAAAAGCTCGACCGAGCGGGAGATTCCCGACTTAGTCGTATTATCAGTTCCCGAGATTGCTAAAGATATCAAGGTAGAGGCAATTGGTGAGATAAAAACGGAAGAAGCGGCGTCCTGAACGCCAAGCGCATAATCTGGTGGGGTTAAATGGATATATTGAGCGAGCAGGGAACAACTTACGACGAGTGTCTCGAAAAAATCCGTAACAGGCACGGTCCCAATGTTCATATTCTCAGGCAAAAAAAAGTTCGCCTTGGAGGTTTTCTCGGATTTTTCGAGAAGGACGGTATAGAGCTGTATTACATGCTTTCTACAAATACCTTGCGCTCTTCTGCCCCAGCTCCTCAGCGCCATCAAAGCTTTGATGAAGAGCGCAAAAAAATAATTCGCCAAGCAGTAGAAAGCGCTCCCTCCATCGCTTCCCGTGTGCCCCCCATCACTCTTTCAAGTCAATCGACTCCTTCTCCTTCATCGGACAGGGGGCAGGATCAACTGGAAACGATATTAAAAACCGTCAAGAATCTTGAAGCAAGAATTGCCGGCAAAGCAGACACCGATCAATCGACTGATGAGCATGAGACAATCACCCGTATCGAAACACTACTCGAGCTCAATGATTTTTCTCCATCCTACATAAAAAAAATAGTCGCTCGTTTGCGATCCGACTTTTCGCTAGAGGAACTTTCAGATTTTGATGCTGTACAGGATGCGGTTATCCAATGGATTGGCACATCAGTGTCTATCGCAGATCTTGGTGCAACATCACGGCCCAGAATTATCGTGCTTGTAGGACCTACCGGGGTCGGAAAAACGACTACCGTTGCAAAACTTGCCGCTGCCTATTCACTTGCCGCGTTAAAAGGTTCAAGACCGCTCAATGTTCGCGTCATAACGATCGATAATTACCGTATTGGGGCCAAGCAACAGATAGAGATATACGGAAATATCATGAGTATTCCCGTCTCCTGCGCCGAAACACCCTCCGATTTACAGGCGCTTGTTGCCATGTACCGGGATGTTGACGTTATTCTTATCGATACTATCGGAAAGAGTCCTAAGGATTATGCAAGAATTGCCGAGATGCGCCATTTCCTGGATGCGGCAGGCCCGCTTTCTGATGTGCATTTAGCAGTAAGCGCCACTACAAAGGCGAGCGATATGCGAGAGATACTTCAACAGTATGAGACCTTTGGGTATGGATCGCTTATCGTGACAAAATTTGACGAAACTGAACACGTTGGGAATATCATCAGTATTCTTGACGAAAAAAAGAAGGCCTTAGCCTATATAACAACCGGTCAGAGGGTTCCACAGGACTTCGAGATAGCTTCCACGGTGAGGTTATTGACGAATCTTGAAGGATTCCGCGTAAATCGCAGTCGTATCGAGGAAGAATTCCCGGTAAGCGATACCCGGTTTGAATGGAGATAACATGGAAGATCAGGCGGAGAAACTTCGCACCCTTATGAAAGAAAAAACCCAGGCACAAGGTTCAGTACCAGAAATGCATCCTGATTCTGACCTTAGGGCTAACCGAAAAACACGCATTATTACTGTTACCAGTGGAAAAGGCGGCGTAGGAAAGACAAATGTCGCAACAAATATGGCAATCGCATATGCCCAGATGGGTAAGAAGGTTATTGTCATTGATGCCGACCTTGGTCTTGCAAACGTCAACGTTATGATGAACCTGATACCTCAGTATAACCTCTATCATGTCATGCGAAAGCAAAAGAAAATGAGCGAGATTATTTTGGATACCGATTTTGGCATCAAGCTTGTTGCCGGTGCTTCGGGTTTTTCTAAAATTGCAAATATGAGCGAAGACGAGCGAAACTCCTTTATCGGTGAGTTATATACCCTTTCGGACACCGATATCATTATTATTGACACCAGTGCAGGGGTGTCCAAAAACGTACTGGGCTTTGTCGCTGCCGCTGATGAGGTTGTTATCGTTACAACCCCGGAACCAACATCCATAACCGACGCCTATGGAATAATCAAGATTATCGCGACAGAAGTAGATAACTTGAACATAAACCTTAAAATGATTGTAAACCGGGTAGGAAGCGCCTTGGAAGGCAAGCGAGTTGCAGATCGCATGACTCAAATTGCCGCTCAATTCTTAAATCTTAAGGTTGAATACCTTGGTTTTATCTATGATGATCCGGTTGTATCTCAGTCTGTACTCAGGCAAAAACCCTTTATCATCGTGGATCCAAAATGCAAGGCGGCTATGTGTCTTAAGCATATTGTATCCCGTATCGAAAAAACCGAGTTTCCCGAGACCGAAGGTTTTGGCCGCTTTATGCGCAAACTTTTTGGTCATCAATGGGGATGAGTCTCCGCGCTCGACACAGGTACATCCAAAAAAAACCTTGACCAGTAACACTTTTTCGCATAGTCTAGTAGCTGGGAGGGAATATTCATGTTCGAACCGAAGGTACCGGCTATTGGAGCGCTTGTCGGTTTCGTTCTTTCCTTCCTGACAGGACTGGTAAGCGGGGTTCCCGCCTCTTCGGCATTGCCAAGGGCCCTTTTTATGGCTCTTCTCTTTGCCGGACTTGCCGTATTGTTAAAGCTTCTTATTGGAACATTTCTTCCGGATCTATTGAATCCGGATGTATCCAGTACTCCCTCGCAGGGAGAGACGGGCACCATGGTGGATTTTACTGTCGGGGATTCTTCCGACGCGATCCCCCGGTTTGACTCGAACTCGGATGATGAACCGGGAGAACCGGTTCCTGACTTCCTGGAAGCGGAGCAAAGTGCCTTTGAGCCGCAATCGCGTGCTTCCGCTGCTATACCGGTACCGGAGGGAGAGCTTAGGCCAAAGGATTCGACTGCTTCTGCTCCTCGTTCATCGGGTAAGGGTGTTGGTGGTCTTGATGCCTTGCCTGACTTACAGGACTTTGTGCCCACAGTCAGCAAGGAAGATGTTGAAGGGGATGTAATGGAAGGGGCATCACCTGCGCCAAGCAAGAGTACCTCTTCGTTTACCGTTCCGGATGTTTCCGTTGCCGGTGTTGAATCGGAAACGATGGCTCGTGCAATTCGTACCATTTTGTCCAAGGACAATTGAGGGTACTTCAGTAATAAAAGGGTGTGTACATGGGGAATTCGCTGTTGGAGCAAAAAACTGAGGATGAATTGTGGCTGGAGTATAAAAAGAAAAAGGATCCGGCCATTCGAGAGTTCTTCATTAAACAGTATGCTCCGCTTGTAAAATATGTTGCCGGAAAGGTTGCTGTCGGCATGCCGAGCAACGTTGAATTTGACGATCTTGTTGGATTCGGCGTTTTTGGTTTACTTGACGCAATAGACAAGTTTGATCCGGACAAAAATGTAAAATTCAAAACGTATGCGGTAACCCGTATTCGAGGCTCAATCTTTGATGAGCTTCGGTCAATTGACTGGGTACCTCGTTCTGTTCGCCAAAAAACCAGGGAGATTGAAGACACCATCGTTCGTCTTGAGTCAAAACTTGGTAGAACCGCTTCCGATACAGAGATTGCCGGAGCCCTGGGTGTCAGCGAGGATGAATTCCAGCAAACCCTCTTTAAAATTTCTGGCACCAGTATCATGAGTCTCAATGATGTGTGGTATTCTGGAGATGATTCTGAGCGTATTTCCATCGGAGATAGTATTGAGTCTCCTTCTTCCTTGAATCCCGATGTAATCGTTGAGAAAGAGGAAATTAAAAGGGTTATTGTTGAGGCTATTAACGAGCTGCCCGAGAAAGAAAAAATGGTTTTGGTCTTATATTACTATGAGGATTTAACTCTAAAAGAAATTGGCCAGGTACTTAACGTTACAGAATCCCGTGTTTCTCAACTTCACACAAAAGCAAACCTCAGACTTCGCGCAAAACTGACGAATATTAGAAAGGGCATACTGTAAGGCACAAGGAGCGACATGGATGGTAGATCTTGAAAGAATCCGGGAGGCGATGGCGGAACGTTTGGAAGAGGACAAGTCCCGCGTTTTCGTCGAAGTAACCGGAGCCACCCTGGACGAAGCCCTTGCCGATGCCTCTATTCAACTTGATGTTCCCGTTAGATCAATTGATTACGAGGTTCTTCAGCGGGGAACCAATAGCTTTTTTGCAATGAACAAGCGAAATTGGCATATCCGTGCCTACGAAATGCAAAAGAGTCTTAATAAAAAGAAAGCGGATCAGATGGCTCGGGATGCCCTGGAAGAGCAAAGAAACCTTGCGCCGGTTATCGAAGATCGAAACGGAGACGCCTTTGTGTTTTGCGCTCCTGATGGCGTATACCTTAAGGTTACTCAACCGGTTGGAAACGGTCAAAAGACATCAATACGCGATGCTCTGGATAGATTGCGCGATCGCGGATTAAACGGATTTACCGAGGATGCCATAAAATCGGTGGTACAGGCTGCAGCTGCCCAATATGTAAAGATAGGGCCATTCCGTCATTCTCCGGGAAACGATGCCATGATGGCAGTGGATATTACCGATCAAGAGATGAAGGCATGGCTTTACGCGACCCCTCCCGGTCCTGATGGGGCGGATTTGTCTACAGATATGATCATTACCTTTCTCAAGAACAATCGAGTAGTCGCCGGGATAGATGAGCAAAGGATCAGCGACTTTGTTGATAGACCGATTTATAAGCAAAACTATCTTGTCGCAGAGGGCCTTAAGCCTCAGGACGGCGCTGACGCTCATATTATGTATAATTTTGAAACTGATCGATCAAAGATTCGCCTTAAAGAAAGCGCTTCGGGTAAGGTTGACTTTAAAGAGCTTAATCTTGTTCAAAACGTGGTAGAAGGCCAGCCCCTGGCACAGAAGATAGAAGCAGAGCGGGGAAAAGCTGGTAAAACGGTAACCGGCAAATACCTTGAGGCAAAAAATGGTCGCGATATCCCGCTTCCTCTTGGAAAAAACACCAAGGTTGCAGACGACGGTTTAACTATTGTAGCCGAAACAAACGGTCAGGTTCTTATTTTGAACAACAAGATCAATGTTGAGCCAATATTGAACATTGAAGGTGATGTTTCCCTTAAAACAGGCAACATCATGTTCCTTGGAACTGTGTATATAAGTGGTAACGTAGAGGATGGATTTTCTGTTAAGGCGTCGGGAAACATCGAGGTTAAGGGAACCGTCGGGAAAAGCGAGCTTGACGCAGAGGGTGATATAGTCGTCAGTCAGGGAATTGCAGGGAAAGGCGAGGGCTTTATTCGCTCCGGTAAATCTATTTGGTCCAAGTTTATCGAAAATACCAAGGTTGAAGCAGGAGAGTTCGTTATTGTATCAGATGGTATAATCAACTCTCATGTTGCTGCGAACCGCAAGATACTCTGTCAGGGCAAGAGAGCCGCAATTATTGGTGGAAGCTTAAGCGCGGCAGAAGAGATTCACGCCAAAACCCTGGGTAGTTATGGCGGAGCGAGCGAAACAACACTTAATGTCGGCTTTGATCCTCGCAGTAAAGAGCGATTTGATGCCCTTGTTGCCAATAAACAGGCTGCCGAGCGTGAGCTTGAGGATGTACAGCTTAATTTTAATACCCTGATGAATCTTAAAAAGCAAAAAAAGGAACTTCCGGAAGACAAAGAAGTATCCTTAAAGAAATTGGGTGAACGCCAATATATTTTACAAACAGAATTGGAAGAAATAGAGACTGAACTTAAACAGATACAAAATTACCTGAACACACTTAAAACCAAGGGTCGTGTTTCTGCGTCGGTTAAGGTTTTTGCTGGCGTCAAGATTGTTATTCGTGATGTGACCGAGGAAGTACGATCTGATTGTAAGGCAACCACATTCTTTTTAGAAAATGGCTTGATACGATACGGAAAGTATCAGGGACCGGATGACGATATGAAGAGGGTTCCTAGTGGGTATTCAGCCGATTGATTTACAAACCCTGTATGCCCAACTAGAAAAGGTCGGGAAAGCGCAGGGCCAACAACAAGCTGCTCAACAACTGTTGCGGGAAGAAGAGCAAGCCCGTTCGCGTAAGGAAGCAGAAGAGCGTTTAAGAACCGTTGGTGAAACAGCTGCAGGAAACGAAGGAGCCGGCAAGGTTCATGAACGCAATGGATCGAGTCCTCAAGCTTCGGGAGACAGTAGTCAACGGGAAAAAAATAACGAGGACGAAACAGGTAAGCAGGAAGAGAGTGAAAAGGAAGTGTTGCGAGATCCCAGCCTTGGTTCAATTATTGATATTTCCGGATAACGGAGCGGTATATGCTTATTCTTGCAGTCATTTTGTTCTTCGTTAATCTTGTTGCTTTTCCCATTTTTTATCTTCGCCTAAAATCGCGTTTCTCTTCTCGGCGAGTACTTTCGGAAATTCGCCAGGAGATGGACAGCCTGATAGTAGATTTAGGTCGGGAAACAGACCGCGATGTTGCCTTACTCGAAAGCAGAATCCAGGGATTACGGAATTTGATGGAAGAGGCTCAACAGATGATACTCCTTTCTTCCCGGGAAACAGAAAAACGAAAGCGTTCTTCAGAGATAGAGCATCAACTGACTATGAATCCTCATAAGGAGGAAACAAAGCCGGTGGAGCCGGTGAGGGTGTATACCCGTCAATCCGTAATTCGAAGTTCATCACCTGTTACGATTGAAGTACCCCTTGCCGAACGGGTGCTTGATTTAGCCCGTAAGGATATTTCGCCCCAGATGATTGCCAAGACTTTGTCAGTATCGCTTGGAGAGGTTGAACTTATTTTGGATATGAATAATTCAAGTCTTTAGCGGTACTGTCGATATTCGTAGAGATGGTATCTACGGAAAAATGCTACGCAACAGATAATAGTCCCATCCTTACCGCATCACGAAATCGGGGAGAGTATCTCTATCGTGTGCGCGTATATATGGAACGAGCGCGCTTTTTGTCCCCACAGGCGGGGAATACCCGTTTGCGCGTGTTGTTGGGCTTTATTGAGTCCCGTACTGCCGTCATTGATGCGACAATTCGCCATGACGGGTTATTGCACTATTTATCTGTATTGTGTTCATCTCGTGCTCCTGCGCCCGTTTTTTCGGCCATAATGAAAAAAACCGCTCCTCGGGCGATTGTCGAGGAGGTATCCCCCCGTGAATTTTCCGATTCCCTTACGGGTACTGCGATGTATACCGGTTCCTGGGGTGTCATTCCTTATGCCCTGCCTGTAACCATGGTTCAGGAATCACGAAATATTCTGATATCACTCCTTCTTGAATATAGAGCTTTAACCGCTGAGTTACGCCACATAGGCGATGGAATGAGTGTTCCTTCAGGAACCGTGCAAGAAGGACGAAATACATCCCTTAAGACCAGTTTTCTTATATTTGAAAAGGATTCAAGGATTCTCGCAATACCAGAGTTTCAAATTGAACGGGTATCATCAGGGGCAAATGGATCGTCAATACTCCATATTAGTAAAACCGCTGGGCAGCGACTTTTTATTGCAGATGACTTATTGATGGTTCGCGATTTTGAGGTATTAACTGCTTCTATTGGTCAAAAAGTAGAAAAGGGCATCTATAATGTGCATTTTGCTTCACCTGATTATCAAGAGGCCCTTTGTTTGGTTATTCCTTCTTTCCTGTAAAACAGTATAAATGTACGTATTCAATATCACTAATCTTGACTTTTTTTTTTATACACGATATAAAGTCATACATCGAGCCGTTGTAGCTCAGTTGGTAGAGCAATGGACTGAAAATCCATGTGTCGACAGTTCAATTCTGTC
>JAFGIM010000110.1 GCA_016929605.1 Spirochaetales bacterium
CGCCTCTATTGTTCGCGAGGATCAGTTTCATTACATGGTCTCTGCGGCAAATTTTATCAAGAGTGCGTGTTCGGCCCTCTTTATGGAGAATGGAAAATTTGAGCCCTCGCATCGTGGGTTTCTTGCACAGATTCAGGAACTTAAAACCCTTCCAGACGATTTTCTTGGCCGCTTCGAAAGCTTTCTCAGGCCAGATTCTGAACTGCCGCCCGCACGCAAATACGAGATCGCCAAGCTTATTGCCCGAAGTATTGTGAGTTTATGACACGACGACATTCAACCTTTTTCTTTTTTGTTTTTTTTCTTGTAGTCGTATCCTCCTGTACAACCCGCTATTCCCGCGTGCCTTGTACCGGCGCTCCGCACGATAAGCTCATTGCCTTAACCGACGCCGCTCGGGATGGGGTGCTTCCTGGCCCTTCTTCGCGGGCCTGGTTTTCCTTTGGCGACAGCGCCCTGGAGAGCGCTCAAGAGCGGGCAATAGAGGTTATGGTAAGCGCCGAAGGTAGCGAGCCGGTAAGCATTTCTCTGGCTCCGGTTTTTGCCTCTGACGTGCAACACAATGGCTCCCTTGCATCCGTTCTTTCCGGCCGTCATATTTCCCGTCTTGAAGGGCTCAGTGGTACTATCAAGCTATCCATGATTCCGTTTGATGATAAGCAGCGGATTGCAGGTTTTGCTGTTGAGCGTGCAGGAGGCGGGGATACACAGGTTACCATTACGAGCGTGTCTGTTCGTCAAGCCCGCACCGGATGGGATGTCCGCGAAGGTGAGCGCTGGGTTGGCTTTGGACCCGAAGGGGGCTCTGCCAGACTTGGCTCACTTCCAGAAAGTTTTCCGCTCGAAGTTCCCTCCCATGCCACTATGGAGCTCGTCATCTCTCCGGTACCGCCTTCCGATGCCGGAATCCCCACAAAACCCACACGCTTTTCTCTTGTTTCCAGGGATACGGCCTTTGGCTTTCGCTCCTCCCCTGTTCCGCATATTGCCCTGGTAAGCGGCTCGCTTCCCCAGGTGTCTTCTGGGGTCCTTTCGTTTGAGCCTGCCAATCCACCGGTTCAGGCAGTCAGGGTGTCCTGGTATACGCCTCTTTCCGGCAAGGATCCTTCTAATCCTTTTTCTCCCTTGCTTGCCGATCCGCACACGATGCTACAGTGGCCACAGGCTGCCTGGAGGGATTCCGCTCGCGAGGTCTTTGCCTGGGATCGCTTTCCGGGCATTGTGATTTTTGATACCGCGAACTATTTGATACAGGATCTCTATTTTAAGCGGCTCGCCTTCTTTGTGGAAAAGGCCGGATATCGGGGAACCCTTGTTTCGGATTCTGATATGCAAGGTAAACATGGGTTTAACGCCCACGATTATCGCGCAGAAAGCCTAGCCCAATTTTTTGACAAAGCGCGCAGGGAGAACTTTCAGCTCAATCGTGAGGAGCTTGAACTCCGTGACATTCTTCTTACCGAAGGGATTATCCAACATGGAAGCGACGGGTATACCGAAGGCTCTGGAGCCGTTCTGTCACTCTCTCGCCAGTCTGCAGAGTACCTACGCTATCTTTTTATGACTCACGAATGTTTTCATGGGTTGTATTTTACTGATCCTGATTTTCGCTCCCAGGTATCGCAGATTTATCACGCTACCGATGAGCGAGCTCGAATTTTTTTGCAGACCTATTTTTCCTTGATGGATAGCCTTTCCTACGATCTTGATGACGAATATCTGATGGAAAACGAGTTTATGGCATATCTGTTGCAACAGCCGGTTGACAAGGTTGGAGATTATTTTACCGCTGTTATCAGCGAGCGATTTCTTCGTTATGGGGGGGATCGCGAGCAAGCTGACTATATTAAGGAGAGCGGTGCCCGCGATTTTATAGAGGCCGCAACAGAACTGGAAGCATATGTTTTTCGCAGATGGGGCCTTGCCGCCGGCAGGGCGGGACTGTGGTTTTCTAAGTAAGAATGGATGGCGGGCGCAAAATTTCTCTGAGGATATCATGATCGTCCGTACCCGAGTGCATCAATTCGCTGTTAAAAAGGCGTTCGGCGCCAATGGTGGAAGGCGGTCCATGCCCGCTCATCAGTAGTATATCGTCGTTTTGGTTGAGCAGTTTGTTTCGTAAATGCGTTAAAAGATTTCTTTTTCCGTACGCGTTATTTGTTACCCCAAGGCGACCTGCCGAAAGGGCGTCTCCGGTAAAGATAACATGTTCAATCTGATACATAAGGGAATCCGGGGAATGTCCGGGGGCAGCAAAGTAGCGAACTGCAAAGCCCGCTGCGACAAAGGTTCCATCCCCCTGCAACAATACGGTTTTGATACCCTTAAGCTCCGCATCTGCTGAGTATACCTTTGGGGTATAGATTCGTAGCAGCGTTTGCAGTCCCTTTATATGCGTTTCGTGATTGTGCGTTATCAATACACCATCTATGTTGAGTTCGTTTTTTTCTATGTGGTCAAGCAGCTGGCGATCCATTACTCCGGGGTCTACGATTATTGCTTCTTTTGTTTTTTCGTTCCCGACCAGATACCCGTTAGAAAACCCGTCGGGTGAATAATGAAAGTAGATTTTCATTCAGGGTCTTCTCCCTTGCCGAATATCGCTTCACGGGTATTGGAGGATTTAAAAGATACCTTTTCTCGGGTGGTTTGGAAGAACATGGTTTTTTTAAGGTTGCAGTTTTGAAAGTTGGTATCTTTGAGTGTTGCCATGACAAATCGGGAATTATACAGGTCCGAGTCGTTGAAGGAAACCTGGGCGGCAAGAAGGCCATTGAAATTGTCGTGGAGAAGATCGGAGTTTTCAAAGGTGGTGTCGTTTAGGTGCGCGCCCGAAAAACAGGAAAACTGGATATCGCTACCGATAAGGGAGCAGGAACTAAAGCGGCTAAAATCAAAAAAACACATTCTGATTCGGCATGAATCCAGGATGCTTCCGGAAAAGATCGCCCGGGAAAATCTACAGGCAATAAAGGTTTTTCCGGAAAGGTTCATACCACGAAATTCAAAACCGGACAGATCCAGGCTATGAAAGGTAGAATCGCGGGAGAGGGATTCCATAATGAGTGCGCGATCGGCGTCTTGTGTGGCCGTAAACATGTATCTACTGTAGGTTATTGCGCGTTTTTGGTCAAATGGGTTATCATGTGCACATGTGCTGGAAATGCGGCAAGGCCATAATCGCAGAACATCCCGTTGGCAGGACGCTTACCTGCGAGACCTGCGGTCAGGATATTCGTTCGTGCAAAAATTGCGCGTTTTACTCTCCGCAATCCTTTCATGAGTGTGCAGAAAGCGTGGAAGACCCTGTTCGGGACAAGGAGCGCGCCAATTTTTGCGATCTGTTCCGGATTAACCCGTCGTTTACCGTTGACCATGACCTGACCTCGAGTAAGGATACCTCCTCCACTCGTGCCTTTAACAGCCTGTTTGGCGATTAGGGAGTTATCTTTTGTCCGAAGCCGCTTCTAGTTCCTATCAATACGCATTTCTTGATTCTGGCACCGGGGGCTTACCCTATCTTAGAGAATTAGCTCGCCATGCAGATTCCGCCCGGGCGGTCTATGTTGCCGATACCGCGCATTTTCCCTATGGGGAAAAAACTCGCGACGATGTGATTCACTATGCAGTAGACACCACCGCCCGGTTGATTGAACGCTTTTCGCCCTCTGTGGTTATAGTTGCGTGCAATACTATCTCGGTCGCAGCCCTCAGTTCCCTTCGACAGCGGTTCCCGGTTCCCTTTGTCGGTACGGTTCCGGCGATTAAACAGGCCGCGCTCAAGTCTAAAAACAGACGCATTGGGCTTTTGGCTACGGAGCGTACCGTACGCGACCCCTATACAGACGACCTGATCGAGCAATGGGCGAGTGACTGTACCATTGTAAAAATTGGCGATTCGCGTCTTATTTCCCGAATCGAGGGCGACTTGATAACCGCCTCTACCGAAGAGCGCATCAAGGCGGTCAGGCCGTCTATTGATCGCTTTGTCTCGGAGGGTTGCGATACCATTGTATTAGCCTGTACTCATTTTTTGCATGTAAGCGAGGAGATTGCCCTTGCCGCCGGGGAAGGAGTCGCGATTATCGATTCCCGCGAAGGCGTCGTTCATCAAGCGCTTCGGATTTGTCCCCCTTCAGATTCCGCCAGTGCCGCTCGCGCCTTTTTTTATACTGGTGGAGCCGCTTGTGCCCGCGAGGAACAATACAAGTCATACGCCTCTTTATTTACCTGTTCATGGGGAGGCCTTCTGTGATCGAAGGACTTGTCCTTGGCGGAACCAACAATCAATTCGAGGTGGAATGTCCGGATAATCTTGTGCGGATATGCGGGATAAAGGGCAAGATACTTAAGGAATCCCAAGGGTATTATAATCCCCTTGCACCCGGAGACCGTGTATCCATCGTGCCCGACGAGAATGATGCACATCAGGGACAAATTCATAGCCTTATTCCCCGGCGCAATCATTTTGTTCGCTTTAATCAAAAAGGCAAAAGCCCGCAAATGCTTGCCGCGAATCTTGACTTGATCGTTATCGTTACCACTCCGGCCGAACCTCCTTTTCGTCCCCGGTTTGTGGATCGTTTGTTGGTGCAGGCAGAGGCTGAACATATTAAACCGCTGATTCTGGTGAATAAGTGCGATCTTGCCCCTGATGCCGATTTGGCGGAGCGATTAAGCGATTGGGAGCGTCTTGGGTATTCGGTGCTTCAGGTTTCGGCCCAAACCGGCTTCGGGCTCGATATCCTTGAATCCCGGCTCAAGGGCCGGCTTTCGGCCTTTGTCGGCCAATCTGGTGTTGGTAAATCGAGTATTCTTAACGCCCTTGACGCTTCCCTGCAGCTGCGAACGGGGGGCCTTTGCGAAAAATACGACCGGGGTTCCCACACCACCGTTAAGGGCATGCTTTTTCATCTCCCGCTTTCCAGTGGAGGGTCGGCAGATATTGTAGACACTCCGGGAGTGCGTCGCTTTGTTATCCACGATATACAGAGCCAGGATCTGGCTCTGTACTTTCCCGAGATGGAAGGCCTGGTTGGCCAGTGTTCTTGGGGCTTGTCCTGTTCTCATCAAAGCGAGGCAGGATGTAAAATTCTTGAGGCCGTGTATTCGGGAGTTATCCTGGAGCAGCGCTATGAAAGCTGGCGGCGCATCAAAGAAGAGATAGAAACCGGTAACTGGTCCGATTAGGGACAATTGAAGAGAATATTATGAATCAACGAAGCCTTGATATACTTGAATAC
>JAFGIM010000111.1 GCA_016929605.1 Spirochaetales bacterium
AACGCCCGTGAAAGAGCCTTTATTGCATATCGTTTGCGTGCGGTTAAGGTATCGATCGGGATTCCTGTTACCTCGGATACTTCCCGAAAGGTCTTTCCCTCAAACACCTGTGCTTCAAGTACATACCGTTGCGTAGGCGGTAATACCTTTAATGCAGTATTAAGGGCTTCCACCAAGGCATCCTGAATGGATTAACGCCCGCTCCATCTATGATCTCCCTAAGGATTTGATCCTGGACGTCAGATTCACCTGCTCGCCTGGATACGCTGTTATGCCGCCACAAATCAATGAGGCGATTGGTTAACACGCGGTTTATCCACGCCGGTAGATTTAGAATCCCATCAAGCAATGGAAGACACTCCATCGCTTCAAGATACGCGTCGTGAACCAAGTCTTCCGCCTCTTCCAGGGTGTGTCCGGCCTTACGAAGTCGAGAAACAAGATGGCCTTTCTCCTGTATGTACGTCGTTGTGAGTCTTTGGCTTTTCATTGCTTTTGTATCGTTTATGTTCACGTTATTTACCGTCTATCATTATTGACGGTTGAATGCTGTCTTTGGTGTATACAGTAATCAAAAAAAGCCCCGGTTACCCGGGGCTTATCACTTTGGAGAGCTAATGGTTATTTACCCGATAACCCTTTCATGACGGCGTCATATCCGGTTTTTTTTTCCAGCTTGGTATCAAAGATGTGTGCAGAGCCAAAACCGGCGAAGGATCGGGGTATCCAACTTCCTTTGTCGGTGAAACCCCATAAGATCATGCTTTTTGCAGTTGGTTCGGTTCGTGCGATCTTGGCAAGTTTTTCATATACTGCATTTTGCTCTGCTTCTTTTGATTCATCCAAAGGCATTCGCACTCGCACGTCCACTTCCGAAAAAGATACACTTAGGCCAAGAGCGGCAAAGCGTTTGATGTTTTCTCTAATAGCTTCTTCATCCAGGGGAAGCTCCGCCATTACATGGAGCTGAAAAGCTACACCATCTATCGGTACGCCCCGTTCCTTTAATCCCTTAACCATCTCGTAACTGGCGTCTCCTTTTGCTGAGCCAGCGTATTCGGTGTTGTAATCGCAGAGTATTAATTTTGCTTTAGGATCGGCCTTGCGGGCTGCGTGGAAGGCGACGTCTAAAAAGTCATCGCCAATTAGTCGATACCAGATGGAATTACGTAAAGAACCATCTTCAAGGAACACCTCGTTAGCCACGTCCCATTCAGATACACGGCCTTTATAGCGGGTGACAATAGTGGTAATGTGATCTTCTAACAGAGCGATTGCTTCTTCTCGTGTTTTAAGGGATCCAACGTATGGAGCGTTTTGATCGTGCCACAAAAAGGTGTGCCCTTTTATTTTCATCTTGTTTTTTTGTGCAAATGCAACCATCGCATCCATATCGCTCCAGTTCCAAAAATCTTTTTTTGGACGAATGTTAGCCCACTTCATGGAGTCTTCCGGGACGATCAAATTAAAGTTGTCGATAATAATTTTTGATCTGACGGGATCGAAAATATCCCCTGCTTTAATTGCGACTCCAAAGTCCATCTTTTGTTTGTTGGCAAGAGTTCGCGTGGTTGCCGGACCGCATGCTGAGCACAGTATAAGAGCAAAGAGAGCGACAAGGGCAAGTGGTGTTCTTAGCTTCATATATCCTCCATATAAAAAACTATTGTACCAGCCCTTTGCCGTTCTGTGAACTCATTCACTGTTGAATATTCTGACTTCCTACATTGGCCGGAGTAAAGACTTGCCGTGTTTTTTTGCAGATCACTTGTATTGCGTCTCTTCCTGACTTGATCGATGAGGTGATTCCTCCTCCTGGTTGAACCCATTGGCCAACCATATAAAAGTTCTTAAGACCTGGTAAGGTTTTGGGAACACGGAGCATCATGGTTTTTGGATTGATAAACCAACCTTCTATTGTGCCTCGACGATTGGCGGTGTAGCGTTCCCAGGTTACAGGTGTTGCTGTGTCAATTGTTTCTATATCCGACTGGATGCCAGGGTATACAGTTTCAAGAGCAGCGAGTAAGTGCTCTGTTGCTTTTTCTTTTTCAGCACGGTAAGACGCAGGGGTTGTAGATAGCTGCTTCCAGTAATCATAGTCGCCGGGATAGATGATCTGTAAAACAGAACAACCAGCAGGGGCCATTGATGGGTCATAACAAAGATGCCTGATCCCGAGTTCTGTGTACGATTTGTTCTGCAAGGAAACAGATTCTTGCAGCTGATACACTGCAAGGGGTGGCTCAGCAGAAAAATCACGTTTTACACCAAGATTAACCTGGAACATACTGTTAAAAAGGGGTGTTTCCTGATAGATGCGTTTGATTTTATTGGAAACGAATTTTCCTTCTAACATACCAAAAATTGTTTTCTCGCCGTCTGCGGCCCCTATAACAATATCCGCTGAATGTTGTGTACCGTCTTCGGTGATTATCCCACAAGCCTTCCCCTTGCTCGTGATGATCTTTGTAACCCTCTTTCCATAATGGATGATCCCGCCAGAAGAGAGAAAGGCTTTCTCCATGGATTGGGCAAATGCAAGAGAGCCGCCAACGGGGTAGCCGGCGTTCTTGTCCGCATGCCAGGCCATCATCATCAACAGGGCAAAGAATGAAAAATTACTCATGTTAAGAATATGAGGTATGGCTTCTTGTAGAAGAGGGCTTTTAAAACGTTCGGCATACTCTTCTACGGACAACTTGCCATATTGCTGGTATTCCTTCATGAAGGGCTTCATTCCCTTCATCATGGACAAGAAGTCGCCCATGCCCCAAAGCTCGGCGGGTTTGTCGATGGCAGAGGGAAAGGTTTTGAATTTATTGATGAGACGTGTGAAGTTGTCAATTTCTTCGCCGTCCGTTGGTGAAATCTTTTTCATGTGGGCATTAAGCCGCTGGGGATCGGTATATACAATGAACCATTGTGTATTGTCTCCGGTTCCAATTTGAAAGCGGTTTATTTCATCGTGATGGATAAACGAACGGCCTTGTAATACGCCAACCTCTACCAGATATTTGCCAAGGTTGTCCCTTCCGGACGATCCGGTGAGCCAGTGGATGCATCCGTCAAAAAGATACTTGCCTCTTTTCCAGGATGTGCAAAGCCCTCCCGGAATGGTATGGGCCTCATATATTTCCGCGTCAAATCCATTTGCTTTTGCATGAAGTCCCGCGGAAAGTCCTGCGATGCCGGCTCCGATAATAATTATTTTTTGTGCCATCTCCTTACTCCATCCTTACAAAATTAGAAATCATCTTTGGGGAACCAGGTCCTCCAGTTTTGCCCTCGAACCTGAGGCGAAGCCCATCCGATTGTCGCATCAAAAAGTTCATGCTAAAAAAAAGCGCAGGTATCCCCGAGGCAGAGACCTGAACACGAAGCGCGGTATCGGAGACTTCTCCAGCCTTCCATGTTTCCGTCCCCTTTTTCTTGGCGATCATTTTCCAGGTTTTCAATTCTTCCGGGCTGATCGTCCAAAACTCAACTTCTTTGTCCTGTGTTTTTGAAAAGAAGGAAAGTCCGGTATCCATAGATGCGTACCATGGTGCATTGTCTATTGGACAGTCCATAGTGATGTCCTTTCCGTCACGAAGGCCCGTAACGCAAAGGACATCCCCTTTTCGTTCTATACGGATGCGATCCTCTCCTTCCTCAAAATACCATTCTAGGGTTTCCATCTTTTCGTTAAGACGTATACGGTGACTCATGTTTCGAACTTTGTCATCCGAGGTGAGCAGGTATCCGGTTCCTGATTCATCCTGGATGATGGTGGATCTGGATTCCAGATCTTTGCCGTTAATGGAATCAAGGTAGATAAAATCTACGCTCCAGAGAAAACTGGTAAGAAGTGTACAGAAAGTGACTAACAAGATTTTGGTCATATTATGTTCCTTTACGCGTTGTATTTGATTCCCGCCAATGGCGGTACATTGTTTTTCCGTGTTTTGTGCTGAGCCCTTGAAGGTATGTATATATATCTGTGTAAGGATAATCTTCGGGTATAACCGATTCTGGCAGGGGTGGCTCGCTAGCGCTTACATGAATAATATATGCAACCCATGCCCTGCCGATACGGCAAAAGATATCTCGCGGGTTTTGTTCGGATGCATTGATAAACTCACGAAGCGTAGCAAAAAAAGTATCAAGGAATTTTTTTCGCTCCGGAATGCCCCAAGCGCTAACCAATTTGGTTGTTTCGCTTTCCTCGATTCTTGGCACGCTAAAAAAGAATACATTGTCGGAGAAACCTTCTTTTGCAATTGCCTCTTTTAATTCGTCGTCGTTGATTCCGCCGCAGATATATGAGTTTTGCGCAAAGCGAACAAATCCTGCGTATGACAACAGTGACCGCATTTTGGTACGCTCCTTTTCCTGGCTTTTTGAAAAGGAAAAAATCGCTATAATAAAGCCTTTTTTCGCGTATTTCTTGCGAAATTGTGTGTTGTCCATTATGGAAAGCTGTAAGGCAGAAGCACGGTAGTGGGTAATACCGCGTAGTTCAACAGGAACAATCATTCCTTCTCCCTTCATTCGCGAAAGACACGTTCGTACTGTTCCGTTTTGAATTCCCCAATAGTCAGCATAATCGTATAAGCCGTCGATGCTTGCCCAGGGGATTCCTGGGACGTGGTATTTCTTGAGCGCGTCGGGAAACATAAGGGGAAAATGAAGTAATTCCTGTGTGGAAAGTGGGTAATCTTGTATAAAATCCATGTGGCACACCTTGTTACGCATAGTGATATACATATATTGGTAACTGTAACACTGCTTGATACATTCGTCAAGTGAATGAAAAAGTTTACCCCGCTTGACATTTTATGTTGTGACGCCTATAAAAAGATATGAACTCAAAATTGCCGGCATGGGTTGGTCTTGGAGCTTTTATGCTCTCCTTGGCTGCCGGGTGCATGAATGCCTTTACCCTGGTTAGTTTGATTGCCCTGCCAGTTACTCACAGCACTGGTACTACTTCCGCTTTTTCCATTGCCTTGGCTCATGGCGATTTTTCACAAGCCCTGTATTTACTTGGCCTTATTATTGCCTTTGTTTTGGGTGCTGTTTCGAGTGGTTTACTCATTAGAGACTATCACTTAAAACTGGGCAGGCGTTATGGTATTGCCTTGATGTCGGAAGCGGTGTTGGTAACCCTCGCCTTTGTATCGTATCAAGATGACCCCATGGTAACTCATTTTTTACTTGCCTTTGCTGCGGGACTTCAAAATGCAATGGCTACTACCTATTCCGGTGCGGTAGTTCGCACTACACATGTAACCGGGATATTAACCGATTTGGGCATACAAGCGGCCCGGGCTATTACCGGTCAACGGGTAGATAGACCCAGGATCTTTTTATTTATCTGGATTTTTGTAGGCTTTGTAACTGGGAGTTTTTTTGCCGCTTTTTTCTTTCCGATACTTGGAGCCCTGGTGTTGCTACTGGTTATCCTTCTATCCGGGGGTACCGGCTTGGCTTATTACGTGTATCGTATTCTTGCGATGAGAAAACAAAGCTTGACCGTCAAGCCTGGCTCACAGTAGTCTTTTCTCCATGAAAGATACCACATCGAATAAAGAATCTCTTTTACGTCCTGCAACCCTTTGCGTGCATGGAGGCTATGATCCAGGCGATCACCGCCACTCGGTTGCCCGTCCCCTGTATCAAAGCTCTGCCTATTCCTACGATTCTGCCTCCGCGGCAGCCGCACTTTTTTCTGGGGAAACCGAAGGTAATATCTACTCCCGATTGGGAACGCCTACCACCGACGAAGCGGAAACACGGGTTGCTCTTTTAGAAGGAGGGATTGCAGCGGTGGCCTTTTCTTCTGGTATGGCCGCAGCATCCGGGTTTTTCTTGAATTTTTTATCCGCGGGAGATGTTATTGCTTCTTCAAGCCATTTATATGGCGGATCAATGGGGCTTTTTTCCGATACGCTGCCTCGGTTGGGAATCGAAACCCGTTTTTTTGATCCCTTGGACAGCAAGAGTCTTGAAGCCATTATGGATAGCCGCATTAAAGTAATAATGGCCGAAAATCTTGCAAATCCATCCCTTTCAGTCCCAGATCATGAGGGCATAGTAAAGATCGCACGCGCCTGGCAGGTCCCTTATTTTGTGGATAACACTCTTGCCACTCCTTTGAGTTCTCGTCCGTTTGACTATGGGGCAGACTTTATCCTTCATTCAACTACAAAGTACATGAGTGGGCACGGAGATGCGATTGGAGGGATGATTGTTGATTCTGGCCGCTTTACCTTTACCCGTGATCGATACCCCTTGATGTATGATAGCGCTCCGAACGGTAAACCCTATGTTGAAGCCTTTGGAGAGCGAGCCTTTAGTACCAGGCTCAGGATGAAGACGTTGATGAACCTGGGCGGTTGCATGGCGCCCTTTAATGCCTGGCTCCTCCTTCGCGGTCTTGAGAGTCTTCATGTACGGTATGAGCGGCACCTTTCCAATGCGCTATTCCTCGCATCCGAGCTTTCCAGGGATTCTCGTATCGCTTGGGTAAATCATCCTTCGTTAGAAGATCATCCGTCGCATGCTAATGCAATTCGCTATTTGGGCGGACACTTTGGTGCAATGATCGGGTTCGCTCCGGTTGGGGGCTATCCTGCTGCAGAGCGGTTTATAAACAGGGTTAGTCTTCTTACCCATACAACAAATATTGGGGATGTTAAAACCCTCGTTATTCATCCTGCCTCAACGACTCATCGCAATATGGATACAGAGGCCCGATCTCGTGCAGGTATCGGGGATGATTTTATCAGGATGTCTGTAGGGATTGAGGATTGCCAAGACCTTCTGCGCGCAATACACGAAGCCTTGTAAGTGAATTGATACCGTTAAAAAAAGAAAGCCGCCGGTTGCCCGGCGGCTTTTCTATTTAGTGCGTCTTACACATACGATTATTTATAAAGCTCTCGCTTTATGTAATGTGTGTGGAGCAGGTGGTGAGCCTTTTCCGAATTGGGTTCCTTAAGGAACTCGGAATAGATCGCTTGAACATTCGGATTCTTGTGGGAAACACGGATGTCGCTTTGCTCGTCGTCAGTGTACAAACCGGCAGCACGTTGAGCGCGAACCTCGTCGGTAGCGCCATAGGGCTGACCACCTCCGGCAACGCATCCACCACGACACGCCATTACCTCGATAAAGTGGTAGGGGGGCTCTTTCTTGGCAGCCTTTGCTTCGCGTACCTTGGTAAGTACTTCTTCCACATTACCGAGCTGATGAACAACAGCGATGCGAACTTCGGTTCCGTTTACATCAACCTTTGCCTCTTTAACGTCCTTAAGTCCGCGCGCAGGGGTAAAGTTGATGTCTCCAAGTTCCTTGCCAACGATCACCGCGTATGCGGTACGGATCGCGGCCTCCATAACTCCACCGGTGGCACCAAAGATGGTTCCTGCGCCGGAATAGGGTCCCAGAGGATTATCCGCTTCTTCTTCTTCAAGCAGGTTAAAGTCGATACCAGCTTGTTTAATAAATCGGGCAAGTTCACGAGTGGTTAGTACGGTGTCCACATCCTGGAATCCGGAACTCTTCATGTCGTCGTTGCGCTTGCATTCGTACTTTTTAGCGGTACAGGGCATGATGGAAACCGAGAAGATCTTGGCGGGATCAAGTCCTGCTTTTTGGGCCCAGTAGGTCTTGATCATTGAACCCATCATTTGCTGTGGGCTTTTTGAAGTCGAGATGTTGGGCAACAGATCATGGCAGTTCTTTTCGGCGTAGTCGACCCAGGCTGGACAGCATGAGGTAAAGAGCGGAATGTCTCCTTTCCCTTTAAGAAGGCGACCGATAAACTCAGTTCCCTCTTCCATGATGGTAAGGTCGGCCGAGAAGTTGGTGTCGAATACATACTTAAAGCCGATGCGGCGGAGGGCTGCGTATATCTTTTTGGTAGAGATGGCACCGGGGGGAAGTCCAAATTCTTCGCCAAGGGCTACGCGCACCGCTGGAGCGATCTGGGCAACAGTGGTGTATTCGCGATCAGCAAGTCGATCCCACACCTTGCGGCTTGAGTGTGCTTCGTAAATAGCGCCGACGGGGCAATGAGCTGCGCACTGACCACAGCGTACGCATGGAGAGTCCGCCAGGTTGGCAAGGGCGGCCGGACCGATAACAGTCTTCCCCCCGCGTCCCTGGTATTCAATCGCGTTAACGCCTTGAATCTGCTGACACACCTCAACACAGCGACCGCAGTTGATACACTTGTTGCGGTCAAAGACGATCGCGTCGTTTGTGTTATCGATGGGTCGATCGATGATAAAGTGCTCAAAGCGGATTTGGCGAAGACCGAATTCCGCTGCGAGGCTCTGGAGTTCGCAGTTGTTGTTGCGGGTACAGGTAAGACATTCCTGAGGATGGTTGGAGAGAATTAGTTCAAGAACAGTTCTCCGTGCCTTTACGATTTCGGGGTCGTGAGTGATTACGCTCATTCCCTCGGTAATCTTGGTGCAGCACGCGCGAAGCATACGCGCAGTTCCTTCCATGCGGACGATACAGATACCGCACGAGGCCCAAGCCGGAAGGTCCGAATTGTAGCACAGCGAGGGGATCTTTACGTTCGCGAGCTTGGCGGCCTCAAGGATCGTAATTCCTTCGGGAACCTGGAGGGCCTTTCCGTTTATTTTAACGTTGATCATTCTCGGTAACTCCTTACTTCTTGTCGATCGCGCCGAATTTACAGGTCTTGAAGCACTCACCGCACTTTAGACACTGGGCTTGATCGATCACATGGCGACTCTTCTTTTCGCCGGTGATGCAGTTTGCCGGACATTTGCGGGCGCAGGCGCCGCAACCGATACACTTATCGTTGATGACGAAGGTGACGAGGTGTTTGCATTTACCAGCCTCGCATTTCTTGTCATTAATGTGTGCCAGGTACTCTGATTCGAACTTTCTAAGTGTAGAAAGGGTCGGATTGGGAGCAGACTGTCCAAGTGCGCACAAGGAGCTCTTTTGCATTGCGAAGCCAATTTCCTTGAGTTTTTCAAGGTCGTCCAAAGTCGCGTTTCCACGAGATATCTTCTCCAGGATAGCGTGCATTTGGCGGGTTCCGATGCGGCAGGGAGAACACTTTCCGCAGGATTCATCAACGCAGAATTCCATGTAGAATTTGGATACGTCAACAACGCAGTCATCCTCGTCCATGACGATCATACCGCCAGAGCCCATCATGGAGCCAAGTTTGGTAAGACCGGCAAAGTCGATGGGAGTGTCCAGGGCTTCCTCGGTAATAATACCGCCAGAGGGACCGCCAGTTTGAACACCCTTAAACTTTTTGCCGCCCTTGATACCACCGCCGATGTCAAAAATGATATCGCGTAAAGTAGTTCCCATGGGAACTTCAACGAGTCCAGAGCTGTTAACCTTTCCGGTAAGGGCGAATACCTTGGTGCCCTTTGAGTCTTCGGTTCCGATCTTGTTAAACCAGGAGGCTCCCTTGGTAAGGATTACCGGAACGTTTGCCCATGTTTCAACGTTATTGATTACGGTGGGTTTTCCCCAAAGTCCTGATTGAGCAGGGAAGGGAGGCTTGGGGGTTGGCATACCGCGCTGACCTTCGATTGACCTGAGAAGGGCAGTTTCCTCACCGCACACAAAGGCTCCCGCGCCAAGGCGGATTTCTATGTCAAAGTCAAAGCCGGAGCCAAGGATGTTCTTTCCAAGGAGTCCCGCTTCGCGTGCCTGGTTCATCGCTATCTTGAGTCGGTCTACGGCAAGGGGGTATTCAGCGCGGATATACACAAAGCCCTGATTGGCTCCAATAGTTTTTCCGCAGATCGCCATGGCCTCGATAACGGAGTGGGGGTCTCCTTCGATGGTTGAGCGGTCCATATATGCTCCGGGGTCTCCCTCGTCGGCGTTACAGACAACATATTTTTGATCATTCTGGGTTTTAAGAGCACCCTCCCACTTGAGCCCGGTGGGGAACCCGGCACCACCGCGACCACGAAGACCGGATGCCTTGAGCTCGTCGATGATTTGTTGAGGGGTCATGTCAAACAGGGCTTTTTCAAGCGCGAGGTATCCATCGCGAGCGATGTATTCTTCGATGTTCTCCGGATTGATAACACCGCAGTTTCGCAATACGATGCGAAGTTGCTTCTGGTAGAACTGAATTTCTTCTACGCTTTCTGTAGACTTTCGCTCTTTATTGTAAAGGAGTCGAGTAACCTCGCGTCCCTTAACGATCTGCTCGTTGATGATTTCTTTGGCGTCCTCTGGCTTTACCTCGACGTAAAAAGAATCTTCGGGTAGAACCTTGACGATCGGCCCTTTTTCGCAAAAACCGAAACAACCAGTCTTAACGATCTGGACTTTTTCCAGAACGCCGGCTGCCTTGGCTTCGCTGATCAGGTTGTTGTAAATCCCGTCGGCATTGCTGGATTCGCATCCAGTTCCGCCGCAGACGAGAATGTAGTGGTTATATGCCATGTACTTCTCTCCTTATTTTTTCAGAATGTCGGCCGCAGGGCGGTCGAGGATCTGCTCGTTAAGAAGTTCCTTCTGAAGGATGTGCTTCTCCACGATCTGTTTTGCAACTTTTGCGTCTACTCGGCCATAGATGATGTTCGGCATGTCTTTCATGACGATTTCTACGGTCGGCTCGTTTTGGCAAAGGCCCATGCATCCGGTTTGGCGGATAATCACGTCTCCACCCATACCCTTTTCGTCAAGCGCTTTGACAAAGGCGTCGAGCGTATCCTTGGCCCCGGCGGCAATACCGCAGGTACCCATTCCAACGATTACCTGCACGGTCTTGCCGTCGGTTTCCCGTTTCTTGATTTGCTGCTGGGTACTTTCCCGCAGTTTCCTCAGATCCTCAAGGGACATCTTGGCCATATTATTCCTCCAATAGGCTTTCCAGATACGAGGCGAGCAAGGAAAGGGAGGAGACGTCGGTAAACGAGCCTTCTTCCTGAAGTCCCAGGGCCTCAAGCAGTTCTGAACGGCGAACGGTATAGCTACCGCTTTTTCCGTCTTTGACGTATTGATGAGCGATACACAGTTCGTAGCGGCCGTCAAAGGTCAGAACATGCCGGAAATATCCGGTGACATCGCCGACAGGCGGCGTGTCGATATGTGTTAGGTCAAAACGGCACCATAGCAGGGTTCCCGACGGCCCTTGAGCCAGTTCGTCTTCCCCTTCGGCTTTCGGAATGGAACCTGTCCGCTCCGTTGTGCCTGCGCGCCGCGACTGGATTACCCAGTCTCCGCCGGTCATTTCGGCGGTTTGTATTAAAAACGGGATACCGAATCCAAGTTTTCGTCCAGGGTGTTTATTCCCGTCGGTCCAAAACGGATCGGTCGCCTTTTTTAGTTGTTCGCCGGTCATTCCGCAGCCATTGTCCCTGATGCTCAGGGTAATATACCGCTCATCCTCGGCGAGCCCTACGCGGATTTCAGTCGATCCCGCCTCTACGGCGTTTTGTGTTAAATCGCTGAACATATCGCAAAGGGTAAAGTGCATACCCGTTAGGCGTTCTTGTATTTATTCAGAATTTCGTCGATCTGGTTGCGGTTCAGCTTGCCGTACACGTCTCCATTAACGGAGAGAACGGGAGCGAGACCACAGCATCCGATACAACGCACCGGTTCAACGGAGAATAATCCGTCAGCGGTGGTGATTTCGGTTTCTGCCATGCCAAGAACGGCGCGACATTCCTCGATAAGGTCCTGTCCGCCTTTAAGGTAGCAGGCAGTACCAAGACAGACGGAAATTCGGTTTTTTCCCGGTTTTACCGTCTTGAAGAAGTGATAGAACGACATGGTCCCATACACGCGGGCCAAGGGCGTCCCCGTCCTGTTGGCCACTTCCGTAGCGGCCTCTTTGGAAATAAAGCCCTGCTCTTCCTGAACCTGGTGAAGGATCATGATAAGGTTGCCGGGTTTGGATTTCCATTCGTCGATGAACGTATTGAGTTCCTTCGAGAACTCGCACGCTGTTGCCATAAGAAAAACCCCCAATAAATGTGTCGATAAAGATCCA
>JAFGIM010000112.1 GCA_016929605.1 Spirochaetales bacterium
AGGAGTTTAACAAATTGTTGACAGAATTCAAGGAATACTGTCGGTCGGTCTTCCTTTCCTTTGATCATCTTCAGAGGGTTTGGATCCATTCGGGTAATGAAGAATATCTGCTTTTTAAAATGTATGATTACCTTTTTAAGCTATACCCTCCGTTATTTCCCGCCATTCTGGTAAGCACGCTAACCGAAGAAGAAATTAAAAAAGCGGACCGACCTATTCTGAGATAATGATTATTATTGATTTATTATTACTTACTCTTTAGATCGAAATCGGCTCTGGCGCCACTGCGGTCCTTAAAGTCCCAGTTCTTGCCGAAATCATGGTAGTTCCAGAAGTGGGTATTGCAGATATCGACTACCGGGAATAAATCGCTGAAAACTCCGTTTTCAATACGCATCGGGTTCTTGCCGTCCCTGCCAAGGGTGAGAGATGCCTCCCACTCACCGTAGGGCATCTTGAGATGAGTGGTCGTGCCTTTTTCGCTTAACTCCATATTTACGTATTTCACTCCCAGAAGTTTTTTTATCAGGCTGTGTCCCATCACATTATTAACAAAAAAAGGCTCCATGACCTTTCTCTGCTCAAAGGTAGTATTATCGCTGATGTATATCGCTCCTTCAGCACCCTTTGAGAACAACTCTGAAATTTTATTAGAGTAGATATCGGCTACCGTCACCACGAAGGTACCAGCCACATCCACCTCCTCGATCTCCCCTTCTTCTATCTGAAAAAGAACCCACTGTTTGCAGGGTTCCTCCCTATCCCTACCGAATTGGAAAGAACAATGTCCCTCCGAGGCACATGATTCATTCCAGGTACCCTTGATATGCCAGGCCATTTAATTCCTCCTTTGTATTTATTATCTTTTTTCCAGACTGGTTTTTGCGTTGTTGTTGCTTTTGTTGGTCCCAAACTTGAGTATAAAGCATTATAGCAGAGTTCAAGGCCAATATCACATTCATATATCCCTGCCACCCAACATTCGCTATCCCTTCAATAGAGTCGAGGCCACTCTCCCCATGCGGAAATCAAACCAAGAGAGCAATTACTCAAGCTATGTTGATTGCCTCCAGTAAGCTTACGTGGTTGCCCTCTGTATCAATGAATGAAACATATTGCCCAATGCCGGGAATTTCCACCGGTCCGCCAAGGATTTTTCCGCCTGCATCGATTACCTCCTTCATTGCTTCCTGGATATTGTCAACAGCGATAACTACCGAGGGATGCTGGGCAGGCTCATCAGGCTTCTTGGGAAAGAAACCGCCGTTGATAGCGCCTGGCTTCTTTATCATGTTATTTTCGTCGGTTTCAGTTGTGGCTGCGGTCACGTAATCACCCATCTCTTTGCCGAGCTTCTGCATCCTCCAGCCGAAAGCTTCTGTGTAAAACTTTACAAGCCGCTCTCCGTTTTCATAGGGCATCTCAAAGTGCACTACCGGATTCATTTTTTCCATTTCCATTTTTCTCCTTTACTTTCTACTCAGACTCGCGGGCTCAAGTTAATTAACTCGGCTTTTTCCTTGCCTAGCGATATTATAATTTCTTAAAAACAGAGTCTCCGGCGAGTTGCCGGAGTTTTATCCGACAATGATCTTTGCCATAGCTCGGTTTCGTTACTAAACCATAAAGATGAGCAATTTTTTGCGTTCACCTTTGGCTTTTTCATGTTTTTCCACTTGAAAGCTTTACTTTTAGGGCGTTTTTTGTATTTGTATTAAGTTGCCGCAGTTGTCATCAAAGACAGCAATGGTCACACCCTGCATTACTTCTGTTGGTTCTTTGGTGAACTTCACACCGCGCTTGCTCAGTCGTTCATACGCAGCGCGAACGTCAGAAATACCGAAGCTTGTCGCCGGAATACCCTGCTTAAAAATCGCTTCCTGGTATGTTTTAGCCGCCGGATTAGCGTTCGGTTCAAGTACAAGCTCGGTGCCGTTTCTATCTTCAGGTGAGACTGCGGTGAGCCACCTGTACAGCCCGTTGGTAACATCCGATTTTTTCAAAAAGCCCAGGGTTTCAGTATAGAACTTCAAAGCTTTCTTTTGGTCATTAACGAAGATACTGGTGAATATAATTTTCATAATTTCCGCCTTTTATCGAATTGTTTTATTTATTACCGTCTTATTAAGGTCTTGCTGTTTCTAATTCTTGACTTAGTAAAAATACAAATCCACATTCTTCCGACAGTATGGCAATGAATTCCACAAACCAACCTGACGCACCTGAATTTATGGCAAGAACGCCTCCAAATCCGTCAAAACGTGAAATCAATTCGGTGTACTATTGGATAGAACCTGTCTAATATTTTGATATATCAACACGTATATTTACTCCCGTAATCGATTCAAAATAAACCCTATTTTTATTCTATTCGAAGAATATCGAAAAATAATAATACCAGGTGATATTTTTAAACAATATTCTGTGGATTCGATTAGAATAAGAACCGTAACTCTAGCATGGGCGATGTTGAGTAGTTGAACGAGGTGAACGTCGTTTACAACAGACCAAGATAGTTATAAAGACTCGTCTGGGAGTGCACTATTTTAGTAATTATCATCACCAGCTCGCCGAGGGGTTTGGTTCCGATAATGATACTTCAGTCAGCATTTCTGAAGCTAAATGGAG
>JAFGIM010000113.1 GCA_016929605.1 Spirochaetales bacterium
CGGCACCAGCACCTCAAGCTGGCGTGTCTACCAATTCCACCATCGCCGCGTCATTCAACGAAAAGGACAATAGCAAAATGGATAAAAAAAGTCAAGCGAGAAGGCATAATCGGGGAAAAAGTGATATTCCCTCTTTCCCCGAATCAGCTTTAAACAGACGCTTTCCAAAGCCCGTGCAGGTTGCAATATTCGTAAGCCGCAATTGCCTTGTCATCGTCGGTCAGGGTAAACACAGCCACCGGTGCATCGTTGGGGGAAAGGCATTTTCGCTGTGCTCCCTTTGAGGTTTCAAGGTATACCCACTGGATGTAATGTTCTGCCGTCATGGGATGATCAACCGATCCGACCTTTACGGTAACGGTATTCCCTGACACGGTAATTACCGGCACATGTTTTTCTTTAGCCCCATCGCTGGTATTAGCAGTCAGGGCTGTCATGTTTTCTCCGCAGCATACCATTGGTACACCTGAGTCTTGAATCATTCCTACAAGATTTCCACACTTCTTGCAGATGTAAAATTTTTGATCCTTACACATTCTTTTTCCTCCTGGATAGCTTTAGTGGCGCGGGGATTACCTGCACCCTTAGGTGTAAGTATACGGCTAAAGCCCTGCTTGACGCAAACGAATTAAGTCGATAAAATAGCCTTCGTTCGCCTAAAAGGTGAGCAATCGGGCAATTAGCTCAGCTGGTTAGAGTATCACGTTGACATCGTGGGGGTCACTGGTTCGATCCCAGTATTGCCCAAAGCCGAACTTCCGTTACACGGTGGTTCGGCTTTTTTTTTACGTAAGTAGTCCAATGATAAAGGGCAGGGCGATAAAAAGGGACAGGGTACAGAGAAGCACGTATCCAATAATCTCGACGGCCTGGGAAAGAACGAGGACTCTTTTTTTGTTGGAGTCTACGCTGCGCATCAGGGCGGAGCGTCCCGCCCATGCTAGATATCCAGCGCCAATAATTGGAATACTCATACCAATCGACATGGATGCCACGGCGAGTATGCCAATTGTGATGCTGTTAAGGCTCATCGCAAGGGCAAGGATTAATAGCGCGCCAGGACAGGGGTAGATGCCGGTAATTAAAAGCGCGGGGATGGTCAAGACCTTTTCTTCCCTGGTTTCCCCGCTTTGATAGTGATTGGTTTTTGTTCTTGCCTGTAGTATGGCATGTATGAGCAGGAGAAAAGAGAACACAACTAACAGAGAATAGGTAATTCCTTCTGTCAAAATTGCAATGCGGTTACTCGAAGTGGATAGCGCTTGTGATGCGCCATAGAGAATACACATAAGCAGGATAGAAGAAGAAGCGTGAAGCGCGGAAAGACCTAAACCCACCAGAAGCGGTTCGGCGGCAGGGGCTTTACGGGCAAGGTAGAGCGAGAAAACAATCATCTTTCGGTGGCCAGGTCCCAGGGCATGGGCTACTCCATACATACATGCGGCAAATAAAATGGAAGCTAATACGGTGCTGTCTTTGTTGCCTTCCCACGCGGCGATAACATCGCCCATTTTATTTCTCAATTCATTTTGCCAGGCAGAAAGCGTTTGAGGGGTTTTGCTTCCACGAACTGCGGCAAGCGGTTTCTCTTCCGCGTTCCCTACAAATGGATTGCCCTGGGCGGACAAGGCGCACAGGCTCCATGCGATAAGCGCACAGGCAAACACTAATCGCTTTGCCCGATGGGCCTTTTTATTTACTTTCATAGATTACTCGCACTTCGCGTGGGTAAAAGGTTTCAAGCCCTTTTTTCCATGTGTAATAAATGGTTGCGTCATCAATGGCTCCAAGGGGATTGTAATACACCGGAAAGTTTTTATTTTCTTCGAGCGATGCGCGAGCGGTAAGTTGGGCCCCATCAAATGTCAGAGACACGGGGTTGTCTTTTTTATAGGGTATGTCGCAAAAGAATGTGTAATCATAGACCGCCACAGATACATCTCCGCTTGTGCACGATGACAGGTCTACAAAAAAACGATATACCAAATATCCCTCCCGGATTGACGCGGTAAAGCGATCTACCTTTGGCGGATTCCACCGCTTGGAGCCTTCGCGGATAAAGGTAAAATAGTAATAATGGCGTAGATTGATAAAGGCGTTTTGGTATACCGCGTTGCTTTCTGCCTGAGAGAATGTCCCGTCTCCGTTAGTGTCGTAAGCCGAGATAATATCGGCGCTAAAAAAACGGTCAAATTGCCATTCAAGCCATACGCCCGATAAGGAAGGCCCATCAAAAACAAAGTTAAAACTGTTGGTAAGGCTCATGTGTGGATGGGCGTACATAACGAGAGGAAAAATACCAGCACACAATAGTGATAGTACAAATCGACGCACGGTGTGTTTCATGCCAATGAGTATATCCTGCAAAAAGGTCCAAGCGCAATGGACAAGAGAGTCAGGATGGAATCGTTACTTGATAAGAGCGTCTATCTTCCCGGTTAAGTCTTTTATTGCCGCCTCGTTCGATTGTCCGGATCGGGAAAGCTGTTCCGCCTGTTCGCGCAAGGTATCACTTGAAGACCTTATAGTCCGGGCTGCTTCTCCTGCTTCTTGTGCAAAACTCGTCAGGGTGGTATACGAGTTTCGTGTCTCTCCAATAATTGAACTCATCTGGGTAACTGATCGGGATACTGCCTGATGTACCGTTTGTAAATCGGAGATTACGGTATTGATCTCATCGGTTCCTACCGAGACCTCTGCCATTCCATGGATAATCTCTTCCAGGGCCTGTTTTACTTCCAGGGTTCGTTCCCTGATTGTTGCGAATTGAGTCTGGCTTAGCGCTCCGGCCTTGACTACCTCATGAATCTCAAGATCATTTTTGGTTAAAATATCCTTACTGATGCGGGAGTTTTCATTTGTTTCTTCGGCAAGTTTACGAATTTCCTCGGCGACAACTGCAAAGCCCTTGCCTGAATCGCCTGCATGAGCTGCCTCTATTGCCGCATTCATGGCAAGCAGGTTTGTTCTGGAGGCAATTTCTTCAATTACTTCGATTACTTCCAATACTTGTGCTGATGAAACCTCAAGTCTTTTTAGCGATTGAATAGTGTCTTCAAATGATTCCTCTGCCGCGATTGTTTCGTTTGACAGGCTTTCTGCCGCATGTGCTTTTTCCTGTGCGGCCCGTGTCATATGATTAATGCTCGCCGTCATTTGCTCAATGGCGGAAGACGATCGCTCAACAGCCAACGTTTGTTTTTCCATCTCGGAGGAAACGGTTTCGGCAGAGTTATCGAGTTTTTTTTGTTCTTCACCGGTGGCTTCAACGGTGGCAGAGAGCTTGTTAAGCGTGTCCATTATCTGTGCGCTCAATCGCGCTATCTCATTTGTGTTTTTATCAGTTACCATCGCGCTTTGCGTCAGGTCGGCTCCAATGGAAAGTGTTTGCCGAGAAGATGAAATCAAGTCGCGCATCAAGGTAAGTCTCTCTTTGCTTTCTTCGGCAGATTTTTGAAGGGTGTGCATAATTGTCCGCTCGACGTTATAGCTTATTGAAAGAAAGACAACGGCAAGAATGCTGTATATAAGCAAAAAAATAACCCCGATAGCGAGTCCTTGTGGCACTGAACCTTCTTGCCCAATAATGTGACGGTAAATAAATGCAAAGAACAGCAATATCTCCAAGGTTGCAAGCATCCATAGCTGCGTTTTCCGCCAGGAGATAATCAGGGCTAGGATCAAGATGGGCAGAGAAAAAGAGCAAAACATGTAGATGTCCCGGTAACCTGCATACGATTGGGAGCTTGAGATAAAAAAAGGAGTGAGTCCAAGGAACATAATAAAGAGCGTGCTTGCCTTGCGATAATATCCTCTACGGACTGCAATAAGGCAGATAAGGGAGATGATACACACCGGTAGGGAACTGATGATATTCACATAGGTTCCGGCAATAAGATGCACAAGTGTCATGACAATGGTTGCAAGGGCAACAACTATCAAGACTATGGTCAGATTTTTTGCCTTGATTTGAATGTTGATTGGTTCCCCCTGGTACGGGAGAACCGATGTGTCGATAAACTTCATATAAAAGCTCCTCACTGTGGTACTAGTAGTATATGACACCACCCCTGATTTTTACAATGTAATTCTGAGAGAAATAGCAGTACTTGACAGTGCTATTTGACGAGAGTATCCTGAGTCAACAAGCAAAGACGGAGACGAGTAGCCGGAGTACCTCCATACAAGGGATCGCGCGACGTGACTGAGAGCGTGCGAATGGAAGTACCGGTCGAAAACCACTCCCGAGCTGCCCGAGAGGAACGCTTCTTTGCGCATGCGCGCGTAAGCGGCCAGTATTTTCGGGCCGAATGTCCTCGTTACGGACGATGAGCGCGGCCGCTGTCATGGCGAGCCGAAGCAGGGTGGAACCGCGGAAGAAAACCGAACCTTCGTATCTTTCGTCCTTGCCGTAATATCTGGATCATGCGATCCCGAATTCGGTGAAGACGCAGGGTCCGAAGGTTTTTTTATTTCCGGAATCGCTCATGCCGGAAATTCTGGAGGTTTATATGAGTAGCGAAGCAGACAAGACTTTGGAAACGGTGCGGCATTCTCTGTCGCACGTTATGGCTGAGGCGATCGAGATGCTCTTTCCCGGCACCAAATTTGGCATCGGCCCCGCCATTGATAGTGGCTTTTATTATGATATGGCCCTTCCTCGAGCGTTAACCGACGATGACCTTCCCGCTATAGAGTCAACGATGCGAAAAATCATCAATGAGGGTCGCGAGTTTACCAGGCGCGAAGTGACTCGCGACGAAGCGAAAAAGCTTTTTACCGATCAGCCGATGAAGATAGAACTCATCGACGAGCTTCCCGAAGGCGAGGCGATCTCCGTGTACGAGCAAGGGTCGTTCCGGGATCTTTGCCGTGGTCCCCATGTCGCGACTACGAAGGAGCTTAATGCCCAGGCCTTCAAGCTCGTCAAGATCGCGGGCGCATACTGGCGAGGCGACGAGAAACGGCCGATGCTCACCCGCATTTACGGCTACGGTTTTAAAAAACCCGGCGAACTGGATGCCTACCTTAAGCTTCTTGAAGAAGCAGAAAAACGTGATAATCGCCGACTTGGCAAGGAACTTGATCTTTTTTCCACACACGAAGAGGCAGGCCCTGGCCTTGTCTATTGGCACCCCATGGGCGGCCGTTTCCGCGTAGCCTTGGAAAGTTGGTGGCGAGATGAGCACTACAAAAACGGGTATGAAATTCTTTTTACCCCGCACGTTGGTAAATCATGGCTGTGGCAAACGAGCGGCCATTTAAGTTTTTATAAAGAGGGTATGTATGCCCCGATGGAAATTGATGAGGAAGATTATTACATCAAGCCGATGAACTGTCCCTTCCATATCATGATTTACAACAATGGTGCCCATTCATATCGTGACCTCCCGCTTCGCTGGGCTGAACTGGGCACTGTCTACCGCTATGAACGATCTGGTACACTCCATGGGCTTATGCGCGTTCGCGGCTTTACCCAGGACGATGCTCACATCATTTGTACCCCCGAGCAGATAGAGGACGAGATCGCAGAAGTGCTGCGCTTTTCCCTGTACATGCATAAAACCCTCGGCTTCCCCGAGATTAAGGCATACCTTGCAACCCGTCCCGCAGGAGACGGCGCCGTTGGAGAGCCGGAGAAGTGGGATACAGCTCTTGCTTCCTTAAAGAAGGCTGTTGAAAAACAAGGTCTTGAGTACGAGATGGACGAAGGAGGCGGTGCCTTCTATGGTCCCAAGATCGACCTTAAGGTTAAGGACGCGATCGGCCGCGAGTGGCAGCTCACGACCATCCAGTTCGACTTCAACGAGCCCGAGCGGTTTGACATGACCTACGTCGACTCCGACGGCCAGAAAAAACGGCCCTACATGGTGCACCGAGCTCTCCTTGGTTCAATCGAACGCTTTTTTGGCGTCTATCTTGAGCATACTGCCGGCGCCTTCCCCGTCTGGCTTGCCCCCGAACAAGCCGTGGTTATCCCGGTTGGCCATGCCTTTGACGACTACGCAAAGGAAGTGGTTTCCAAGCTCAGGGCTGCGGGCATCCGTGTTTCGGCTGACCTTCGCGACGACCGGCTGAATGCCAAGATTCGCGATGGGCAAACCAAAAAGATTCCGTACATGCTCGTCGTTGGACAAAAAGAAATGGAGGGAGGTCTTGTCGCCCCCCGGACCCGTGCGAATGAGCAACTTCCAGCCGTTTCGGTGGAAGATTTTATTGCTCGTGTCAAGACCGTTCTTGAGACCAAGTCTCTCGAACTCTAAGTTGTTCCTGTTGATAGCCCCTGGATTGGATAGATACTGGGGCTTCCTAGTCTCTCCATTTATCTGCAATTTCCTTAAATCGGGCATGGCAAAATTTGAATGCCTCGATCAGATCGGGGTCAAAGGCTGTTCCTTTGCCTTCTTCAATTATTGACACTGCGGTTTCAAAGCTGACAGCCTTTGCATAGGGCCTATTGGTCATTACCACGTCAAAGGTATCGGCGATTGCGGTAATCCTGGCGCACAGGGGGATGGCTCTTCCCTTAATGCCCTCGGGGTATCCTGTGCCATCCCACCTTTCATGGTGGCTCATGATGATGTCGCGGGCAAAATCGAGAAATCCGTAATCGGGAAAGGAGAGGCGAATCATGTCGATCATCCGCGCTCCATCGCGAGCGTGCGTTTGTATGTATTCTTTTTCTCGCTCGTTTAAAGGCTCCTCTTTTTTTAAGATCGCCTCGCTCATGTTTACCTTGCCTATGTCATGAAGTCGCGCCATTTCCGCTATCTTTTCTATAAAATCCTGTTCAAGGGCAACCTTGAACAGGGGAACGCGGGTCGCGGTTTCTGCCAGGGTTTTAGCGTACAGGCCAATTCGCTTAAGGTGATTGGTTGCATCGTTATCTCGTGCAGAGGCAAGATCACAGAGCGATTGCACGAGTAAATGCTGGGCTGGAGAGAGGATTCCTTCTTGATACGGCTGTACCGCTTGTCGCTCAGATCTCCGGGCCCCTTCTAAAAGTTGAAACACCCGGTTTATACGCAGAGACAATTCTTCCCCGTCGTATGGTTTGACTACATAGTCGGCAGCGCCCTTTCTGAACGCGTCTTTTACATGCGCTTCCTCAGTATCAGCCGATACAATGATAACCGGCACTCCTGCGTATTGCGGGGTGTACCGAAGAATGTCAAGAAATTCAAGACCGCTTACCCGCGGCATATTCATATCAAGAAGGATAAGGTCCGGTTTAGAGGCCGAGAGGACCGCGATCGCTTCCTCGTAGGTTTCGGCAAGGGAAACGTGATACACATCCTCAAGTAAATCCTTGTAGAGGACCAGTTGGGACTTACTGTCGTCAATACAGA
>JAFGIM010000114.1 GCA_016929605.1 Spirochaetales bacterium
CTCCTGGGTACATTCGCCCATAAATTCAGTTAAATACACGAATATTACTTATACCGGAAAAGGAAAAAACCGTCAATACAAGCACTTTTTATCTGGAGAATATCAAAAAGCACACTATACTGGTATTATGGCATTTAACCACAAAATTACCCAAAAATTCTTTATCCTTAACGAACGTGAAAAAACCTGGTCTACAGCGCTTCGCATCACCATCCTCTACGCTCTTTTTGGTCTATGCTGGATTTTTTTTACCGATCGAGCGGTTATAGCTATTATTCATGACCCGATTATTCAACAAAAAATATTTCTTATCAAAGGGTTCTCATTTGTCGCCATAAGCTCGACTGTTATCTTTTTACTTGTTCAGCCAACCCTTAAACGCCTTGGAGACAAGGACCAGGTCATACGGGAGAGTCATGAAGAACTCAAGGTGATGGTGTATTACGACCATCTTACCGGCCTTCAAAACAGACGTCGCCTTATTGAACGACTTCCCGTGTTTCTTAAAGATGGCTCGGACTCCGGTAAGGCAATAATCTATATCGACATGGATAACGTTAACTTAATAAACGACACAATGGGCCACGCCTTTGGGGATGCCTATATCGCCACAGCCGCAGCTCGCCTTTCTTCTTGTCTTGATAAAACAGACGAAATGTACCGGGTTGGCGGCGACGAGTTCTTGATTCTTTGCCACTTTAATCGACTCAACGAAGTGCATGACAAGGCAGATATTTTAAATAGATCCTTTGATACTCCCTTGTATGTCCAAGGTTCACTCATACATGGCTCGGTTAGTATTGGTATAGCCTTATACCCCATGCACAGCCAAGATCATGGGGAACTGCTAAAATGCGCAGATATTGCGATGTACCGTTCCAAAAAAGAAGGTAAAAACAGAGCGATTCTTTTTAATATTTCCATGATGGCACCCATCCATGAGCGGATGAAGATTGGGGAGCATCTACACTCTGCTTTGGCCCGAATGGAGTTTGAGCTTTATATGCAACCGCAAATTCTGGTAGAGACTGGTAAAATCGTCAGTTTGGAAGCCCTGCTCCGATGGAACAGTCCGGTTCTTGGCAGAGTCCCCCCGGATAAGTTTATCCCGGTAGCAGAAGAAACCCATCTAATCGTGCAAATTGGGGATTGGGTGCTAAGAGAAGCCTGTCGCTTCCTTAAGAAGATGCACAAAGAGGGATACACACGGCTGAGTGTTTCGGTTAACGTTTCCATGGTTCAACTACTTCAGCAAGATTTCCCCTCTTCTGTCGCCAAGATACTCAGTGAATACGGTATTGACAGTTCATTTATTGAACTCGAAATAACCGAATCAGTACTGATGGGCTCGGGGGAAGCAATAGCCAAAGGCTTACAAGCCCTTAACGAAATAGGCGTTCGCATCGCATTGGATGACTTTGGTAAAGGGTATTCCTCGCTTGCCTACCTTGAGCAATTACCCATCACCGTCCTGAAAATCGACAAGAGCTTTATAGACGGCATTACCCCTGAATCAACCGCTAAATCAATAACAGGAAACATTGTTGGTATTGGTAAAAAACTGGGTCTTGAGGTAATAGCAGAAGGTGTTGAAAACGAAAACCAGCTTACGTATCTAGCCGAACAGCAATGCGACAAGATACAAGGATGGATCTATAGCAAGGCCCTACCGCTAGAGGAAGCAGAGCAATTTATTCGCGGAAACCTTGGTTCGCCAATGTAAATAGCACCACTTTTTTTTGCGAATGATCAGGCATCCCGGGATGAAAAACGGGAAAGAAAGGCCTTTGTCCGCTCAGAACGGGGCTGTTCAATAACGCTTCGGGCTGGCCCCTGCTCTACGATAACCCCTTCATCCATAAAAATAACGCGATCGGCTACGTCACGAGCAAAATGCATCTCATGAGTTACAATAACCATCGTCATCTTCTCGGCAGCAAGGGTACGAATTACCTTAAGAATCTCGCCAGTTAATTCTGGATCAAGGGCGCTCGTCGGTTCATCAAAAAAGAGCACCTGAGGATTCATGGCAAGGGCTCGAGCGATGGATACTCGCTGCTGTTGGCCACCCGATAATTCACAAGGGTACGAGTGTTCCTTGTCCGCAAGCCCCATTTTTCCCAGCAATTCACGCGCACGAGCTTCGGCATGATTCCTTGTTCGATTAAGAACCCTGATTTGCGCCTCGGCAACATTGTCCATCACCGATAAATGAGGAAACAAATTAAAGTTCTGAAAAACCAAACCCACTTTAAGACAGATCGAACGAAGCTGTGAAGGACTTGCGTATTGCCCATCCCGAACCATATCCTCTCCACCAATCGTGACCGTACCACCAGAAACTGTCTCTAAATGAGTAATTGATCTAAGCAGGGTTGACTTGCCCGAGCCGGAGGGACCGATGACCGCAAGCACCTCTCCAGAATTAACCGTAAACGAAATGTCGCGAATTACTTTCAGGGAGCCAAAGCTTTTAGAAAGATGCTCAACCTTGATTATTTCCATATTGGGAGTTCGTCCTTTAATGATAATACGAAAGTTTTTTCTCAAAACGAACAAAGACGGCAGATACCGCCCAATTCATTACAAAATAGAAGACACCCGCCAGAAAGATCGGCATGGTAGAAAACTGCCTGGACGAGGCATTTTGAGCTACGCGAAATAATTCGGCAACTCCGATCGTTTGCGCCAGAGCGGTATCTTTAACCAGGGTAATTACTTCATTACCCATAGACGGTAGAATTCTCTTGATAACTTGAGGAAGGACAATCCGGAAAAAAGTTTGAAATCGGGTTAACCCAAGCACCTTTGCCGCCTCATATTGACCGCGGGGAATGGATTCGATGCCGCCTCGATAAATCTCCGCAAAATATGCAGTATAGTTTAAGGTAAACGCAACAATAACCGCGGTAAAGCGATCGTAGGAAAGCGAAAAAAGATAATAAGGGGCAAAATACACAAAAATAAGCTGAAGGATCAGCGGTGTGCCCCGCATAACCAACAAGTATCCGTTTACCAAAGCGCGAATAAGCGGTTGTTTGGATATACGCCCAAGGGCGACCGGTAAGGCAAGCGGAAGGGAAAATAGCAGGGTTAAGGCAAACACCTCAAGGGATACAACCGTACCCTCAAGCATTGCTTGTAAAATCTTAAGCATACAGTACTTCCTGATTAGCAAGTATACAGAAAAAAGAAAGGAAGGGGATATCCCCTTCCCTTGTGAACGTAATAAAAATGGGCCTTATTTACCGATGGTAGAAATATCAGCGCCAAACCATTGTACAGCGATCTTTGAGACCGTACCGTCGCCAGCCATTTCCTCAAGGGTTTTTTGTACTGCTTGCATCAGCTGTACATCAGACTTTCTAAAACCAATGCCATACTCTTCTGGAGCAAGATCCTCGGAAAGGATACGATAGCTTTTTCCGGAGCGGTTAATGTTATCGTTAGCAACCATCAGGTCCATCACTACCGCGTCTACGCCTTTTGCCTCAAGGTCCATAAGGGCAAGCATATTGTCCTTAAACTCCACTACTCCCTTAAGGGTAGAGCGGAATTCGGTCGCATTTTCCAGAGCACCTGCGGCGGAAGACCCAGCCTGCAAGCCCACCGTCTTTCCAGAAAGATCAGCGAGCGAAAGGTACTTGGAATCCTTTCGTACGACCAACACTTGGGCGTTCTTAAGATATGGTTTTGTAAAGGTAATTACCTTTGCACGTTCGGGTGTAATGGTAAAGCCATTCCAGATACAGTCAATCTTGCCAGTGTTAAGCTCTTGCTCTTTGGCATTCCAGTCTATCGGCTGAAGCTTGAGCTCAATGCCCATGCGGCGGGTTACTTCGCGCGCAAGATCAACATCATATCCAACAATCTCGTTGTTTTCGTTCCGAAAACCCATAGGGGGAAACGAGTCATCAAGCCCCATCACAAAGGTCTTGCGTTCCATTATGGTAGCAAGAGAATTGTCCGCTCCCACATCCTTTTTTCCGCCGGCGGTAATCGCGGAAACACAGAGGGTAAGCGCGATCAGAGCAAATGTGATTCTTTTCATGTTAGTTCTCCTTGTAATTGCGTACTAGCTTTTTATGTATGCTTAATCGTTCCGTTACCGGGATCCCCGCAACGTACGCGCAAGCTCCTTCCATACGATCTTGTCTTCATCGCTCAAGGCATCAAAATCAGTTTGACGTCCCCAAGCAGAACATTCTATAAATGAGCGAACCCGCTGCAATAACGAGGCATATCGAGCCTCGTGGCTTTCGATTAACCAGCGAGGAATTTTTTTTGTGGTGACACAAAGAGCGCGATAATGAGGAACACATAGCAGGGAAGATCGAGAAAAAAACTCGATAAACTCATGCTCCGTTCGCTCGGCAATATATCCAAGAAATTCCCTTTCTACCGTTTGCTCAGCAGAACAGGCAGGACAGAGCGCCTTTGTTTTCTTGAATTTCCTGCTTTGTATCTCTGCCATCAAAGATTGAAGAATGTCTTCTCCCAAAATTGCCACGGCCAAACCATCCCGAAAGGATTCCAAATTCTTTCCATGTCGGGTGCAAAAACCCTGGGCCAGCCGATACTGTGCCCTGAATCCACGATCAGAGACATGCTCAAAAAGCATATTGTCGATGTATCGGGTGGTGCGCTCTTCTACTATTGAACAGACCGGACAGCCTGCCCTTCCACACGCTTTTTCAAGAGCAAACCAGTTTACATGCCGCTCTACTTCGCTTGAACTCAAATCAGATAATCCACAACAGAGCGACTGGTCCTGACCTTGCCCACATAGGTGCTTACCTTGACGTGTTCTGGATGCGCGGTATAGCGATCAAGGGCTTCCTTCGATTCAAACTCAACGGTCAAAACCATATCCGAGGATTGAGGAGAGGGATATTCATTAATCCCAACTTCCAAACTAAGAATTTCAGGGACGACCCCCACCAGGGATTCCAGGAGTCCCCGTATATGTCGACAGTTTTCACTGCGCGTTTTTCCTTCGGCTTCGTCCTTAAACTGCCACATAACGATGTGTTTAAGCATATGTTCCTCCGGGAACAGTGTATCATATCCCGGGGTATCTGGGACAGCCTACACAATCAGTTCTTTTAGATCGTGTACTACATCCTGATTTTTGCGAGACACATCGGTAAGCTGCTCAAGATTATCCTTAAGCTCTTCATTACAGGATCTCTGTTCACGGGAAGCAGTCAGGATAGACGAGGTTATCGCTTCAAGAAGAACCAGGGAATCCTTAAGATTCTCTCCGCTGTTCTTTTGGTCTGTTGCCTGTTCGGCAATACGGTGAACCGCTTGCACAAGCTCCTGAATGGTCTGACCGATTCGTTCGTTGCGGGAAAGTTGATTCTCCAACACGGTAAATATCTCTGTAATAGATCGATCTATCAATTCGTTCTCGCCGACTATATCCTTAAGCCGGGACGAAACAAGGGTTTCTTGCCGCTGAATAACCCGAATCTTGTCGAGCATCGTTCCCAGGATGGTGCGAATCTGATCGGCGCTTTCGCCGGAACGAGTGGCAAGCGAGCGGATCTCGGAAGCAACGACGGCAAAACCTTTTCCCATCTGGCCTGAACGAGCAGCTTCAATTGCCGCATTTATGGACAGAATATTCGTTTGCTCTGCCAGATCACTGATGGATTTTACAATTTCGGTAATATTCTCTGAATAGTCAGCAAGGTCCTCAACGAATTTAAGGCTTTCGGCAACATCCCGGTCGGCAGCAAGACACACCGAGGTTAGTTTTTGTAAAGTCTCTCCAGACGCCTTTACCAGGGTGTCGGTGCGATGAATACCCTCGGTAAGCTCCCTGACCGTCGAAACGGTAATCTCCACGAGTTTTTCATGTTGTTCTACCATCTGGGAGGTTTCCTGAATCGAAGAGAAAATGCGCTCAACATGATCCTTGTTTTGGCTTACTTGATCGCTTTGGGTTTCGATACTGGAGTTTATGTTGTCTATACTTGCCAAATACTGGGTCATCAGCGTGCCAACTTGTTGGATACTCAGACCAAGGGTGTGGGTTGATTCTTCACTCTTTATCGTATCTTCCCGAATCTTTTGGAACAATCGATCCCGTTGCACCTTGTTTCTTTCCATTTCGTCGGCATACAGGGCACATTTACGGTTTGTATCGGCGATTTCTTGTGAGAAACTATAAAAGTTTCCCAAAATCATGCTCATAAAACCAATACCCTGCAACAAAATCATGGGTGTGTGATTGCCTAAAAAGAAATAGATATCATAGGCGGAAAAGGCAACGGCGACGGCAAGTCCCAAAATAGTGGAAAGGGTCTCGAGCCTTCCCTTAAGCAGACACCGAAGGGACCCATAAAAACCATAGACAATAGCAGCTATGGGGTACAGCAACATAAGGGAATGCCAGGAATCAAGCGCAACAGTCGTTCCCATAAAGAAATAGCCACAAGCGAAGAGGAAACCAACCGCAGAAACAGCCATCATCGTCTTTCCACCGGTGCGAATGCCAAAAAACTGTCTGAAAAATCGAAACACGAACACGATGGACAGCGGAAAACACGCATAAAAAAGAGCTTTAAGGGTAATGTAGGAAATTGGGGCATCAAACGCACTTACATTTAAAAGATACATCGCGAAAAAGAATGATCCCATGGACAGGCAAATACTTTCTTTTCGTCCCCGGTAATTGATAAACAGGAAAAGTGAATACACCGACACAAATAACAATAGCATACAGGCAAATCGGGGAAGCTGCACATCCAGGAAATTAAAGCGGTTCATTGCGGTGCGATACGTAGCTTCATCCCAAAAATTCATCATCCTCAGCTGATACGTGCCGGTGTCGTTCCATAATTCCATTCTAAGGGTGTTTTTTGAGGCCAGGATGGATTGTGGAATCAATACGCCTCGAGTTATATACGGCTGAAAGAAAAAGTCTGGCCCAGGCCGACCCAGGGTGTCGATGTATACGTCGTTTACAAAGACCTTGATGGACATGTTGTTTTTGTATAGACAAATGCCTAGCGGGCCTTTCCATTCTGAAGGAAGAGAAAAATCACAGAGAAGGGAAATCCCGTCAAACTCGGTTCTTGGTGGAGTAGATGTAATGGCAAGAGGGAGTACCCCATCAAGAGCGAACTCGCTTCCAGATCGGTCAATGAATCGCCAAGATTCAGTTGTTATGGGAAGCACTTCTACTGCACAAACAATAGACACAGAAGTAACTACAAACAAGAGACATTGAGCGATACAACGTTTAATCATACGGACTATAGTAGCACGAATGGAGTTTTTTTCAGGTTTTTTTTAATCATAGAACTGTCTGCGATATAAAGAAACCCGCTGGGCAACCAGCGGGTTTCTTTATATGAAGAATCAGGCTAAGCCTGATTCTTCGGAAGAAGTAAGCCTTCGTCTTACTTCTTCATGGCTTCCGAAATCGCAACAGCCACGGCAACAGAGGCTCCTACCATGGGATTATTACCCATACCGATAAGACCCATCATTTCGACGTGAGCCGGAACAGAAGATGATCCGGCAAACTGTGCGTCTGAGTGCATACGACCCATGGTGTCGGTCATACCGTAGCTGGCGGGACCTGCGGCCATGTTATCAGGATGCAGGGTTCGACCAGTTCCGCCACCAGAAGCTACCGAAAAGTACTTTTTACCCGCGTCAACGGTTTCCTTCTTGTAGGTTCCTGCAACAGGGTGCTGGAAACGAGTCGGGTTGGTGGAGTTTCCGGTGATGGAAACGTCAACACCTTCCTGCCACATGATGGCAACGCCTTCGCGAACGTCATCGGCTCCATAGCAGCGAACAGCAGCGCGTTCCCCCTTGGAGTAGGGAATCTCTTTTACAATGGCGAGTTTACCGGTGTAATAATCAAACTGTGTTTGTACATAGGTAAAGCCGTTGATGCGACTGATGATCTGTGCTGCGTCCTTGCCAAGGCCGTTAAGACATACCTTAAGCTCAGTTTTTCGTGCGCGGTTTGCGCTCTTTGCGATACCAATGGCGCCTTCTGCGGCGGCAAAAGATTCGTGACCGGCAAGGAAACAAAAACACTTAGTCTCGTCGGAAAGAAGCATCGCCGCAAGGTTTCCATGGCCAATACCAACCTTACGGTCGTCGGCAACTGAACCGGGGATACAGAAGGCCTGGAGTCCTTCTCCAAGTGTCCGAGCGATATCGACTGCTTCTTTTTCGCCCTTCTTGATCGCGATGGCAGCGCCAACGGTGTATGCCCACTTACCGTTTTCAAACACGATGGGTTGGATTCCGGTAACAAGCGCGGCTACATCCACGCCTTTTGCGTCACAAATAGTTTTACACTCTTCTACTGAAGAGATTCCATACTTCTTCAGAACAGGAAGAATCTGGTTAATTCTGCGCTCGTAGCTTTCAAACAATGCCATTATTTCCTCCCTTTCTTACTCGTGCCTGGGGTCGACGTACTTGGCGGCTTCTGCAAAGCGTCCATAAGTACCGGTAGCGCCCTTAAGGGCTTCGTTTGCGTCTGTTCCTTTCTTGATGGCATCCATCATCTTGCCCAGGTTTACAAACTCATATCCAATAATGGCTCCATCGGCGTCGACGCCAAGGCGTTTGATATACCCTTCTGCCATTTCCAGGTAACGCGGACCCTTGGCTTTGGTAGCGAACATAGTACCAATCTGACTTCTAAGGCCCTTTCCAAGGTCTTCGAGTGAAGCTCCAACCACAAGCCCACCTTCCGAGAAAGCGGACTGGCTTCGGCCGTACACGATCTGCAAGAACAGTTCACGCATTGCGGTATTGATTGCATCGCATACCAGGTCGGTATTCAATGCTTCAAGAATTGTTTTACCAATTAAGATTTCGCTTGCCATTGCCGCTGAGTGAGTCATACCGGTACACCCAAGGGTTTCTACCAAGGCTTCCTCGATGATTCCGTCTTTAATGTTCAATGTCAGCTTACAAGCACCCTGCTGAGGGGCACACCAACCCACACCGTGGGTAAAACCGGAAATGTCCTTAATTTCCTTTGCCTGAACCCATTTCCCTTCCTGGGGAATAGGGGCGGGACCATGGTAGGCCGCCTTGGCAAGGGGACACATGTGTTCGACTTCGGTCGAATAAACCATATTTCTCTCCTTAGCTAACGAGTTTGAAAACCAGTATGGTCATTCAAATTTTGGCTAAGTATATAAAATTATCGATTGAAGTTCTAGGGGGACCCCTTTAATAAAAAAAGCCCTGAAAGCCAATGCCTTCAGGGCAAGAATGAGTTGATGGATCAGGGTTCTAGGAAAAACGAAGCATATACATTTGCAATTGAATAATATCGGCGGATATATTTAGTAGTCGCATTTCCAGCCCTATCAGTTGCGGTAACGCGTATCCAATCGTATTTTCCTACATTTACGATCGTAAATGGTTCAATATTCCAGGGTTCCCCAGTAACAGAGCTTTCAGTCCCGTATGTTAAGGTAGAATAAGTCTGATATTGTGTATCATATTCATTCGATTTGGCATAAGTCAATGTGAACAAGCCTGAATTTGATTCAATAATTGACAGGGTAAAATAACCACTTGTTGAGTTACCATTCACAGCGGTAATCTCCGGCTTGGTCATATCAAGAATGATTGTATCAGACAAAGAAGCACTAGTATTACCAGCGCCATCGGTTACCGTTATTGATATCGCATTAGAACCATCGGCGCCAGAAAGTAACACATCAGAGAAAATGAGTGTCACCTGACCGTTTACAGATGGAGTCAAGTAGATAGCATTCGATCCAGCGGGCGTAGATGCTACAGGAGCGCCTGTTTCTAACATCACTGTTGCTCCAGAGAGATCGACAGGAGGTGTCCCGTTAAACGTAGCCTTACTAATACCGCTGGGATCGGCATCAATGGACACTAATATAGAGACCCGATTATCACTGGTATATGGACTATCATTATTAATTAGTACCTTGGTAATTACTGGAAGAGTCGTATCCTTCCAGATCGCATAAAGAGTTACATTAGCGGTTATCGGCCCAAACACTCCGCCAGTACTATACGCAGGGGACGTAGCGGCGGGAGATACATCCCAACCTAAAAGGGTATACCCGGGACGTATTACAGCGCTCTGGAACGAAGACAAGGAGAGTACATCGCCTGCACCCACATCTGTATAGCTTGCGGTGACAATACCTCCATTCCCGTCAAAGGTAACCCGATAAATCTGAGCCCCTCCGTTAGTCGTTGTTTCCGGGATTACCGGGGCAAGATATAAAACACCCCCACTTCCCAAACAGGATATAGAGAGGTAATAGTCATTGGAGCCATTCCACTCAAAAATAGCGCTTGCGTTTTTTTGAGGAGCAATGGATTCTCCCTCTACTAACGATTGTTGTTGAAGAAAATTGCCCGCTTCATCAAAGAGTCGAAGTGCAGAAAGTTGCAAGGGTTCACCCGACGTGTTTACCATTCCGATCGACAGACGAACCTGATTACCAGACGGTATTGAAGCAAAGAGAGAAACAAGCCCCGAGACCTTTACAAAAAAAGGAGAACCATCACAGAGAGAACTATCCAAAGCGAGAGGCTTCAAGATAGTTACTTCCAGGGGTGTAATCGGGACGAGTGTAACTGAGAGAGCGGTAGAAGTCCCTGGGGCAAGATGTACATCCTGCACTAGCCCAATAGAAAGTGAAGCGAGATAGGTTTCTTGATCTTGTAATTGGAACTTGATGGTTTTGGATATCTCGGTCAAGGTAGCTGCGGTGTCGAACGAAGTCAACAAGAGATTCTGGGAAGAAGGCGGAAGAACTGGAGAATGAAAAACAATACAGCGAGAGTAATTTCCACCATCCAAATCGGTTATCCGAAAGGTTCCTTGGGTATCTGGTGTATACGGCCCAAGAAGTACCGATTGGCCACCATCACGAACAAGCTGCAAGAATATATACCCACCTGAACCAGCCACGGCACGTAAAGACTGTCCCCATTGCGCAGAGGAGAGAAAACGCGGAAGCTGAATTGATATTTCTGCCTTTGTATCCTTTGCAGGAGCCGGATCAAGGGAGCAAGAAATATATCCTATACTTACAAAAAAACACAATAATCCATAAAAAACTGTTTTAATTGCTTTGTGGTGCATACTGTTGTGCTCCTGCCGCTAGTAATCTCCGATAGTACAATCGTATCTGGAGATTACTATAGCGTAAAGCAGAAAGAAAATCAGGGTACTGGATACGTAAGGAGATAAGTTGATCCAGTATACTCCACTTGGAGATAATCGGTCGTTGTATTATTACACCGGTCCCTTGTAATAACCTCAATGTACTTATACGTGTTAACAGTCATTGGCAGATGACTGTTAATACTCACGGGGAATGTTGGATACGGTATTGTCGTCGCAGAAGTAATATACGATGCGCCACTCGCCGGGTTAATAACCGAAGGCGATTCCTCCGAAGCTCTATAAGAGATCTCGGCTATTCCCGATCCACCTGCATCATCAAGGGTTACGCCCACAATACCGTCCGACATGCCAATCGACGGGGTCTGCATGAATGGAGAAGTCATATCGATGATAATGGTGAGCGTAAGCGGAGGGCTCACATTTCCTGCTATATCCGCGCAATATACACTCGTAGTAGATGGTGCAGTTAGATTAACTGTCGCCGTCCAGGGACCACCTGTTGATATGCCATAGCCCTGAATACCGGAGCCAGCATCGCTAGAAGAAAGGGGCAAGACAAACGAAGGATTAGAAGAATAGATAGAAGAGCCGTCATAATATACTCCCGACGGATACGAGACTATAGTTGGCATTGTGGGGGCAGTCATATCAAGGGTAATTGACGTGCTTTTGGGAAGACTTATGTTTGAAAGAGAATCTATAGCGGTAACCGTTACCAACTTGACCCCCTCAACCATATCAAAAGAACAGCCGGTAATGGTAAATGTTCCTGCCACGGTGGGAGGCACCTGAATATCAACGATGGTGCCGGAGACGTTTACGGCAAGATTCGTCCCGTTAAAGTTCACCGTCAAAGAACCCAGGGTAACTCCGGTAAAGGAAAGGGTCTTGATACCCGCGGCATGGGCTGCCACTTGCATCGTAATCTCGGGAGCGGTTACATTGGTATAAGCGGTTCCACCGCTTATCTTGACATCAATAATGACGGGAAGAACTCCGTCGGGAACCCACACCGCATACAGGATCACGTCGGCATTTGCCATAGTAAAGACACCACCGTCAGCATAGACTGGGGTTGTCGCCCCGGCAACTGTTGCCCAACCGGCAAAGGTATAACCTGCCCTGGTAAAGACATTTGAAGGCAAGGTGGTTGATGAACCCTCAAGAAGGGAAAGAGCTGCCATTGGCCCACCGCTTCCACCACTGGAATCAAAGCTGAGCGTCCGCGTTACCGGGATAGTGTATTGGGCGGACAGAACAATCTTTAACGGGGCGCTTGAAGCACGTGCCAGGATAAAACACACATCCATACCCGACCAGGGGAAGGAGACAGAAGAGGAGGCGCCTACCGCGACAGTCGCTGATACCTCTTGCACTGAAACCTTTCTTCCAAGGGCATCAAACAAGGTAAGAGATTCAAGTTCTACTGATGTTTCCGCCTGATTAACCAGCTCGACTACAAGGCTTCTTTTGGACCCTGCGGGGGCAGTTTCAAAGGCCTTAACCAGACCGGAAAGCCTGATAAAGCGACCGCCGGATCCCGGGGCTAAAGAAGGAATAGTTCCAGGAGTCTCTACCGTAGCCGTCAATGTAGTCGCAGGAATCAACACCGCGCTTACCGCGTTTTCCGTACCTACCTCCAGGGTGATATCCTTAAGAACCACGGCAGATGCGGAAGCTAAAAGGGAAAGATCATCCTTCCAGCGCTCGCGAAGGGACTGTAACAAGGATTCAGTATCTGTTGCCGCAGGGATAACTGCGGTTAAAGAAGTTTTTGGAAGAGACGGAAGATATATTAAAGCCATATAGGGATAACTACCTGCAAGGATATCAACCGTGCGGTAGACGCTCTTAAACACGGTGGTATAGGGGCCATATAACACGGCGGTTTCGGCGGTATAACCTGTTTGGATATATAAAAAACCCTGATCAGAAGCCAGGGCCCGGCTCGACGACACGGCCGCCGAATCAGGAATCGTAAAAGTAACTACGGCCTTTCTATGCTCGGCCTTGGAAGGATCCAGATCCAGAATACAGCCGGAGAGAAAGACGGAGCCCAGGACACCGAACACCAAAAAAAAAGCTGAAACCAGATAGACACCGTGTCCTTTCATACATACCCCCTCAGAAACTATGGTATCAGTTATTCATGGGAAGTATACAATGTTACAAACAGGAATTCCAATTTTCTTACGTTCGTTCATTCCACCGAATGTCAATTGCAGCACAAAGATCTTTACCATCAAACACACCATGACGGCTTTCCGTGCCAAGAGGGGACAGTGAGGTACGCAGGTCGGCATTCATACCGGCCGCAAGCTCCTTTTTATACTGAACGCGTATCGAAACAGGCGTATGAAGGCGGGAAAAGGACTCGGGAAGCGAGTCGATTGCCCAGGTAATATAGCGAACATTGTTTACATGCCCATTAGTGTCAATATCACTGTAGACTGTTTTTACTGGAAACGTTTTGCATTCTCCATCCAGCTCGCCATCGCCAGCTGGTGGCAAGGTTTCTTCTATACTGACGAATGACCTCTCATCAGCGGGAGACACCCCGAATTTTTCATATTGTTCGGCTGGAACACGTAAGGGGCGCCGACGCACCGTATCAACGAGAAGCCAGTTTGAACGGGCACTTGCCAGATGAGTACCATCAGCGCTTGTCATTCGAAACTCGCGATCTGCTAAGAAACCTTTCATGGAGTGAACCCGGGTAGTTACCGTAACCGTCTGACCAAATAAGGGCATTCGCTCAATAGTGATGTCCCATTTTAAAAGCATCCAGCCACAGTTATTACGATGATAATATTCAAGATCCAGTCCCTGCGCCGAGCTGTGTAATATGGCAATATCTTCAAAGTATTGAACCAGGGCTGGCAAGCTCAAACACTGAGTCGCATCAGCCTCATAATAGTGAACCAGATAATCGCGGGAAAATTCCATAGTCTGTCTCTCCTTATTGTACTATTTATTTTATGGCAATCAGTGTATCCCACTTAAAAACACGGGACAAGAGAGCTTGTCTTGAGGGCTTTCAGGATATCAAGCTATACTGAACCTGATTTTATGAAACACAAACGACTATTCGCACATCTCATTTCTCTTCTGGCAGTTATTACTCTGATGGTTTCTTGTGCCCACACTCGTGCCCATGGGGTTAATCGTATTCGCCATGAAGACCTCGCAATTCCCGATCTTCCCAATCACTGTGACGACTATAAAATCGCCTTTATCTCTGATATTCATTATGGCAATAACTTTTCTCGTACCCGGATGGAAAGGCTCGTAGAGTCTGTTAATGCCCAGAAGAGCGATCTGATTATCCTGGGAGGAGATCTGACTCGCGGGACGCAGGACATAAAGGAATTTGCCCTTCTTGCCGGAGGATTTTCAGCTCCACACGGGGTGCTTGCTGTATTGGGTAATCACGACTTTTACAATGGCCGATCAGAAACGGTGCGGGCGCTCAGAAATGCAGGGATTATCGTGTTGGATGAAACACTTATAGAAACACCCGCCGGGGTGACTGTCACAGGCATTAACGACTTGCGGGACATCTATCCGGTAACGGGCCGATTACGCGACATTCTTCGGGAAGACAGGGTGAACATACTGATCAGCCATAACCCGGACTATGCCGAAGAAGGGGACACAGCTCCCTTTGACCTTATCTTGAGCGGCCACACCCACGGTGGACAGATAACGCTTTTTGGTTGGGCTCCCGTTATCCCCTCGCGCTATGGTCAAAAATTCCGTACGGGAACCGTCTACACAAGGGGAAAACCGGTTATCATTTCCAATGGAGCAGGATATAGCGGTGAGGTTCTTCATTTCCGTTTTTTCGCGCCCTCCGATTACCTGATCATCACCCTGACCGGCACAAAAAACACCTCGACAGCTGTTCAATAACAGGTTTACACTCTTATAATCGTTACTATTCCGGTAACGAATTTTGTATATTCCGGAGCTATTCCATGAAATCTTTCTTCACAAAAGATCCCGATCGGGCAAAATATTGGCCCTTTTGGATACTGGTACTCGCCCTTTCGGTAGCCATGACCTTTTTAGGCATAACAAGCGACTCCCCCTGGTATGACGAAAGTTATTCCATCGCGACCTCGAACCATTCCTTTTCGCACATCATCTCTCTAGTGTCCCGGGACAGCCACCCTCCCCTGTATAGCCTGGTCCTCCGACTCGCAGTACTCCTTTTTGGCCATTCATTGCTGGTTATCCGGGGTGTATCGGCCATGGCGGTAGTAGGAACAGTTGCATTGGCATATGCCTTTCTTAGGCGTTTTTGGGGAAGTCCCAACGCGATTGTCTTTTGCATCGCATTCCTCATCACCCCCATGACGATCGGCGCGGCGCAGGAAGCCCGCATGTATACCCTTGCCTCTTTCTTTGTTACGGGGATGATCCTTTCCGGATTTGCCGCCCTTACAGACAATAAAAAGCGGGACTGGGCGGCCCTTGTCATCTTTGCTTCTCTTGCGGGATGGACTCACTATTTTGCCCTTATAGCGTCGGGAATGTACTGGTGTGTTCTTTTGGTAAAGACTATCAAGACAGGAAAACCCGGAGGCGTTAAGGCTAACCTTGCAAAGGGATATCTCTTGCGGCGGCTCTTGATTGCCGGAGCAGTCGTTATCGCACTCTATCTACCCTGGATGTTCAACCTGATCAGCCAGGCAACACGGGTATCTCAAAACTACTGGATCGGCCCTATTACCCTTAACTCCGTATTCGCCATTCTTTCCTTTCCCTTTGGGCAGCGCTTTGGTGGCCCTCATGGAATGTCCTCGTTTAACCTGTTTATTATTGTCCAAGCCCTATCCATTACAGGAATAGTATGGGCGATTAAAAACAAGGACAAGAACGCATTCCTTCCGCTTTCGGCCCTTCTTACCTACTGGCTTACCTTTACCTGTGGTATTCTTCTTTCATGGGCAATCAGACCCATATTTGTAGAACGATATTTAATCACCTGCCTTGGAGCCCTTATTCTTGCCTTTAGCGCATTCTTGATCCAATTCCAAATTAAACGCTTTACCATTCTTGGCTTGATAGTGTATCTCTTTATCACTTTCCCGATTCTTCGCAGTACCTACTCCACCCAGGTTAACGGACCGGGAGACACTGTAGCCGAACTCTATAAAGACAAGGTAAAACCGGGCGATATCTTTGTTCATGGCAGCGAGCATACCTTTGGCATTCTTCGCTACTACTTTCCCGACAACCTTCATTATCTGTATATCCCTAAGGACTTTACGCCCTTTGGCAATCACGCGGTCTTTGCACCCAACGCAGAAGTCGGAAGCGATCTTCGTAAATACACCGCACAACCGGTTACACTGTGGCTTGTCAATCGTACCGGGGAATATTATTCAACTCCCTGGATGGAAATCATAGGGGCACCGTATCGCGAGGCGGTTAACAAGATAGAACGATTTAACAAGAAACCGGGTTGGTTAACCATGCTAATTCAGGAAGTCCGCTATAATCCGGATAAGATAGCAAATGGCCAGGAATCCACAACCGGGCAGTTGACACTGAACATTACCGGGGTTAATCCTGCCTTGAAAGGACAAGTCGTATATGCTCTGTATACGAGCGACCCCATTATGCCGGATAACATGGCCCATTCTGGGGCAGTTAACGCAACGGCCCAAACAGTTCCGCTTTTCATCAACAACCTGACCCATGGAGAATACGCCCTCTTTTGCTTCCATGACATCAACGGTAATTATGAACCCGACTTTATCGGGTATCAACAACCAATAGAAGGCCTTGCATTGACCATTCCTCTGTCAGAATTGCGATCTGAACCCAAGTTTGCCGATCTTAAATTTACCTTTTCGGAGAATGAGTCGACTCAAGATATTCAGATGGTATATCCTACAAAAAACTAGGAATCGATGGCCGATCGCGCATCGCCGCTAAGGCGACACTGCGCACGGCCAGAGGAAATATCTACAACACGGTCAGATAGCGCCTTCGCGCGAATGGCAGGAACCATACCATTAAGAGAAACCGCTTCGGTAAACTCCGAGGCGGTTATCCTTGCCCCATACTCATCAAGTTCACGCGTAAAGCGTTCGTACACATCATAAGGAAGGATAACAGAAAACTTTTGAAGTTCAACAAGTTCTTCTGCTTCACTAATCGCCAATTGAGAGACAGCCTTTGCCGCTTCTGTATACGCTTTAACAAGACCACCAGTGCCTAAAAGAGTCCCCCCAAACCAACGTGTTACCGTACAAAGCACATTAGTTAATCCGGAACCCTTAAGTACCTCGAGCACAGGCCGACCAGCGGTACCGGATGGCTCTCCGTCATCGGAGCAGCCGTGAACCTCGCCGCTGTTCCCGCTAATAAAGGCGTGCACTACATGAGTGGCGTCAGCATACCGCTCCTTTTGAACGCGGAGCGTGGCGCGGGCTTCTTCTTGTCCTTTGATCGGAATGATCTGGGCAAGGAAGCGGGAACCGCGCACCTCTATTTCCGCTTCGCAATTTTGTTGAACAACCTTCATTCTTTATTTACTCGTCATGTTAATTACATCGGTCCAATTATCCGGCACGCCGTTTTTAAGTAAGTCCTTAACACGATCCAGGTATATCTGCGTGGCAGCGTCTTCAGGTTCAAGCTCCGCGCATTTGGTAAACAACAACAGCGCGTCAGAAAATTTCTTTGCGCGATACGCATCCATGGCAAAATTAAACCGGTCTGCCAAAGCAACCATATTTCCCTTCGCTTCCGCACGAACGGCCATAATATTATACAGTTGCACGGGAGTATCAATTCCCACTACACGAACCCGATCGAGTTTGCGCCCAAGGAACAAGCCCCCTGTTGCGTTCCAGGTAGATTCGGACACCAGAATCCAGGTTCCGTATTGTTTGTTAACACCCTCAAGACGGGCTGCAAGGTTTACGTCGTTTCCCATGATGGTATAATTCATTTTATTATCCGTACCCATATTGCCAACAACCATGGCTCCAGTGTTAATACCGATTCGCGTATAAATAGGCATGGGAGTTTCCCCAGAGGCAAGCATTTCCTCGTTAAGACGAACCTCGGCTTCCTTCATGCGAACCGCGGCCATACATGCACGGATAGCGTGATCGGGAAGGTCAATGGGCGCTCCAAAGAAGGATACAATCGCGTCTCCGATGTATTTGTCTATCGTTCCTTTTTGATCAAGGACAATATCGCTCATCACCGTTAGGTATTTATTAAGTATTTGAACAAGATGTTCAGGACTTACCTTCTCGGACAGAGTAGAAAAGCTTTTTATATCCGTGAACAAGGCGGTAATCTGTTTTTCCTGTCCGCCAAGTTTTAACAGGGATGGATCATCTACAATCTGATTTACAACATCAGAGGATAGATACATGGTAAAAGCCTTGCGCAGAAAGCTCTTTTCCTGCTCGGAAAAAACAAACCTGAGAATCGAAATAAGAATAAACGACATAAACACCGCAATAACTGGCAATAAGGTTTGCAAATAAATGCGGAATAGCGTGAAGATAACGGCGCTAATGATAAACACAACCGTTGTGGATGCTATACCAAAGATGATGCGTCCACGAAGGCTTTTTATCCGTCGATGTGCCATGGCACAGATATAACAAAGAACAAGAGCTACAACCCATGACACCCAGGCTGGCAGTGCATAAATATATTGACCGGACATGATGGTATTATAAATATTCGCGTGTGTTCCTACGTTCGGATAGAGTTTCCAGAAAGGGTTAACCCCAAGATCCGAGGTTCCCACACCGCTATAGCCGATGATACAAAAAGTATCTGCGCATATACGCTCCAGGGTTTCTATCTGATTCTGATGAACCTTGAGATCTTCCCGATATACTTCAAAGTTTTTTTCGATGTCATCCCGTATCCCCCGATATCGATCGTCTTGAGTCATTGACGCAAAACGCTCAAGGGTATCATAGATTTCTGTATCATACCCTCCCGTCAGATACTCGTTGTATGCGGCAAAAAAATCCTTTTTGGCACTTCGATAGTCCTCATAATCATCACGTTCGCCCATCATAAGGGCTGCCTTCCACCCCTCCAACTCCCGCCACAGGGAATGCAGATAGATAGCACCATCATGATAGGCTAAATACCCCGCTGCGGTCTTGATACCCAGACCTTCAATGGCTGTGAGGTTGTCAATCAGTTTCTCTTCGATTTCGTCACAGCGTTTAAGTGCCAGGACAGAGATAGATCGAAAACTTGCCTTTGCCGGATCTGAGGGATCAGAAAAGTTCTTTTTAAGCCAGTTAATCAAGAGCCGTCCATTTTCGTCCAAGGGAATGTAAATGTCGGCACGCTCTGACGAGTCGGGATCCACAGGACTAAGCGCATTCTTTAACACAAGGCTATGACCGGATCGAATCAAACGCTCTGGCTTAAGAATGTCCAATATTGGCGAAAAGACAAGCTGGGCGACGTACTTACCCTCGTGATGAACCAAAAGCGGAATGCGACGGCGAACCCCATCCTCGTCAATATATACATTTGGAAAGCCTGCGCCCCGGGCTGCGGACAGCAACTCAAGAATTGCCGGAGAGATTCCCTTATCGTATTGGCTGTCATGCCGTGTTTTTTCGTTTTCTGCGTCAATGAGCTTATTGGGGTCCTCAACATTACTGAGCAAGAGTTGTTCCAGCGCATAGTCTTCGGCTGGCTTAGCCTCATCGCTCACATTAATCTTCTCGCTGTTTATCGTCAGGTACGCACGCCCAAACAGTTTGAGTGCACGCGCAAAATACGCATCATTATCCCGAAAGATATTTCCGGTAATCGAACTGGAGAGATCCTTCATGCGATTGTCCACATGAGCGGTCATTTCCCCGCCAAACTCACTAACGTCGGATATTGTAACGCTTCGGCTTGCAACCGCCTGGGTAAAACCGTCCAGATACTCCAAGATTTCTGAATGAACGGCCCCATATTCGGCAGGAAAGTCGTTTTTTACGTAAGAGCGGTTAACACCTGGCTGTCCAGGAGATAGGTACTCAATATCAAATACAGAATATCGAGCTCCAACCTCACGCAGACGGAGAATCGCGTCTGCAATAATATCCCGGCTCCAGGGCCAGGCGCCAATCTCTTCGATAGCGGCATCATCAATATTTACTAAAAGAATGTCTTTACGTTCGGTGGGAGCCGGTTTAAGCATGAGCAGGGTGTCATACATTCCATACTCGGTTTTAATTCCCGATTCAGTAACCGAAAGGCCGATAAAGGCAACCAGTACTACAAAAGACGCAGCATATTCAAGTTTTTTCTTAAAAACTTCAGCTAACTTTTTTAACCGTTCCATCGGTCCTCCTCGTCACTTTTTTAAGTTTACCACATCCCGGTAAATGTGGCACGTATTGTAAAAAAAACAACTGTTTTGTAAATTATGGGCTATACTGGTATTCAGAGAGGAGAACTCTGTATGGGAGCATTAAAAAGTTGGGGAATTGTCCTGCTGGCGCTAATGGTAACAGGGCACGCAAGTGCGGACGTTCTCAGATGGAGAGCAAACTCGGGACAGCAATATGAGTCCAAAAATACTGTCAAAGAGTCGGTCATTGGGCTTGATTCCATTACAGCCAAACCGGCCCTTGTTACCGTGAATGTGTTATATCAAGAGGAAGCAGCCAAGAATCAAAGCACGGTAGCTCATCTGGCCTCACTTCCGTCATTTCCTCGAAGCTCTGTTGAGCCGGGGTCAACGTGGACTTTGCCGGCGACCGTTACATACGATTTAAAAGCCTTTGGATTAACCGAACCGCTTACACTCGAGGTACCGGTTAACTACCGACTCGTAGAAATAGCGGAGATTGACGGCAAGTCCTACCATCACATTAAGGCTGAATGGTATCCCTTCCATGTTTTTGAAAACAAGATCGCCAAGCGAATTGAGATAGCCCGCCTGAGCGGGGCATCTTCTCTTGATTTGCTCTGGGATAATCGCTCGGGAAGCCCCAAGAAGGCATCAATAACAGAAGAAACCCAATATAGATTTATTGACACAACATCCCTGTTATATCGACGGGAAGGACTTGAAGAATTCAAGACCGTTACCGATATCGTCCGTGAGCGAATAATCAAACAACTAACCGAACAGATTGCAAGCCAAAAAGTAGCAAACGTAGAAGTACGTCAAAGCAACGAAGGTATTGTTCTTTCTGTAGAAAACATTCAGTTCGAAGCTGAATCGGCAACCCTCGCCGAGGCGGAAAAAACAAAAATTGCCGGCATTTCCCGGGTTCTTGCCTCTGTCAAAGACAGAAAATTGAGCGTTATCGGTCATGCTGCCAATGTTGCCGGATCCAACCAGGACGACCTGCTCGCCCTTTCGCGCTCACGAGCCGAGGCAGTAGCAGAGTACCTGGTAAGTAGCGGATCGCGTACCTCAGGTTCGATTGTTGCCTCGGGAATGGGTGGCTCAAAACCGCTCGCTTCAAACGATACCCCGGAAGGCCGAAGCAAAAATCGACGGGTAGAAATCGTTATTCTTGATCAGGAGACAGCAGAATGAAAAAAATAGCCCTGATAGTAGTGCTAACCCTCGCGTTAACTCCCGTATTCAGTCAATCTGCGGCTTTTATTGGCGAGATAATCGCCAAGGAAAACGCGACATATATGGACTTTTCGTATCTGATCGCGAGTGAACTTGGGATGGAATGCACACCTTTTGAAGCCTACACCTGGTGTGAAACCTTTGGCTCGTTTCCGCTTTCGGATCGGGCACACACACCAATTACGGTAAAAAGCATCTCTCATTTTTTGATGCTCAACTATGGCCTGGAAGGGGGACTGCTCTGGTCGGCGACCCAAAGTCCACGATATGCCTGGAGGGAACTCAAGGCTCAGCGATTTTGGCCGGCCGCGACAGATCCGGGCAACACCCTTTCTGGACGGGATATGGTTCGCGCGGTAAGCAACTTTTTTAATACCTATCCAAACGCCAAACTTCGCGACCCAAGCGCAAAAGAGGCCGATCATCGCTATCGTGCCCTGCTTTTATCCGAAAAGGGGGAAACAAAATGAGAGCACTTACTACCACATCCCTGTTCCTGCTTTTTCTGATGATATTCCTTATTCCCGTACAGGCAGCCGACTTTGGTGCAGAACTTGATAACTCTGCAGGTATTCAAAATACCGGAGACACTGACTGGTATACCACTCATAAAATAACCCTGTGGGGTACAGTTCCCTTCGATACAAAGAATCGAAATTCTCTTGCCTTTGAAGGCAGTTTTTTTGCCGAAAAACCGGCAAGCAGCGATGATTACACCTATTATGTAAACCTGGATCTTTTCCGGTTTGCCCTAACCCCCTATGCTACCCAATCGGCAAAGATCAACCTGGATCTTGGGCGCATACCCTTCTCTGACGTTACCGGATATATTCTCAATCAATCGCTCGACGGTGTAGACTTCCGCGGTTCATGGGGTTTTGGTAACCTCTCTGTATCGGCCGCTTATACAGGATTACTCAACGTTCGAAAAACGGGAGCCATGATGAGTGGCGACGACTATGCAGACTCCATAACGGATGATGTATATGCCTTTGGCGCCAAGCGAGGCGTTGGAAAGTTTACCCTCCATCTTCCCGAAAGCTTGGGCCCGGTAGATATCATTATGGAAGGCCTTGGCCAATATGATCTTCGCGACCAGGTAGACGGCGACAGTGAAGAATTGGTACATACCGGGTATGGTACCCTGATGCTTACCGGTCCGATAACCGGTACCGTTTTCTTTACCGTTTCCGGAACATTCCAAACCGGCGTACTGGAAGCTGAAGAAGATTATTCAGAAAATGCCATGCTTGCCCGTGCCAGAATTGACGCCTTTCCAATGCCGCTCCATCATTTGTATGGAGAAGTCCTGTACACAACAGCAGAGGGCGACTTCTTTACCACCTTTTTGCCAATCACTGTTCAAACCCCGGGAACCCTCTATGGCTCAGGATACAGCAACATAATCAAGGGCTCTCTTGGTTGGGGCTTTAATCCAAGAAACTTTCTTAACTTTGACCTTTCCGGCTCTGTATTTATGTATCCCGATGAGATGGAAGGTTCAGACGGTTTGTATAGCGCTACCGAATTGAACGCAGGACTTACCTACAAAGCAACCAGCGATTTGAACCTCAGATTAAATGGAGCTTTGTTGTTCCCCAAAGACGAAGATATGCAATACCAGGCCGAACTCAAGGTAGTATTCGGACTGTAACTAGTTGTTCACGATAGAGATAACATAGGAGGTTTGATATGAAGCGAATCCTGATCACTGCAATGGTATTGACCATCGCAATTGTCTGCTCTCAGGGACTTTTTGCCCTGCAAGGCGAAGTGGTAACTGTAAACGGCAAGGTAGAAATAAAGAGCACCTCCGGCACCTGGATTCCGGTTAAAGCTGGACAAAAAATATCTGAGGGAACTATGATCTCGACCGGCTTTAAGAGCGAAGCTACCGTAAAACTCGGAGCGTCTATCCTGACAGTCAAACCGCTTACCCGTATGACACTTAATCAACTCGTAGAGCGCGAAGACACAGTAGATACCGAATTGTATCTGGAAGTAGGGAACGTAAAGGCAGAGGTTAACTCCCTGAATAACAAGCGAAATGGCTTTACCGTAAAAAGCCCTGTTGCTACCGCGTCGGTTCGTGGAACAATATTTGAAATGGGCGACAAACTGGTGGTGCTACAGGGAGCAGTTTTGTATGTAAGCGCTATCGGACAATCTCGTATGGGAACAGCCGGACAAACGATGGAAACAATGAACGAAACCATTGCCTCTCCTGTTGCGGTTATGATGGCTGAGATGAACCCGATTAAACTCTCTGGTTTACCGAGTGCAGAAAACCTCTCTCCCATATTGGCTGCCATTGCGCCGCCCCAAATGAGACCGGTTATTAGAGACATAAACCAGGAAACATCTTTGGTACTAACTATCCAGTAAAAGAATTTTGTTAGCAGGTTAAAAAAAGCGCGCAGCCCGCAGGGGATACGCGCTTTTTTTTATTTCTTTTTGGTCTTTTTCGCGGGAGTTTTGACTGCCGGAGTTTTTTTGGCTGGAGCCTTTTTATCCGTTACCTTTCGCTCTTGTGCCTTTTTCATCAAGCCACCAGCAACTGACTCTTCCTCACGAGCAGAAGCGGCAGCGCGAGGGGCAAGGCGAACACCTTGAGCCTTAAGCCCCTTCTCGGGATAGTCATGAATTTTGAATGTTTGTTCCTTTGTTTTTAAGCGAGCCTTTGGTTCATAATATACCGTAACCGAGGCTTTTTCCTTGGTTCCGGCATATAATACCTCGGCTCCAGCGGGTACCAGGAAGTAATCCCTATTAAGAATACACCCCCCGATACGACATCGCTTAATATACGGGTAGCCTGTTTTTGGATCGCGATAAATAAGGGTAAATAGTATTTTAGCAAGAGCTTCCTTATCCGAAAAACCGCAATACAGCATACCCTTATCCACAAAAATTCTTTCCGGAACATCCATTACCGCATACATACCCGTTTTTCTCATTACCAAGACACGGTCATAGGGGGTAACACGCAGGATTTCATTACCGGCGGAAACAGCCGTTCCAAGATAGCCGGTCGAGTCGTCATACCGGAGCGGAGTATCCCGGGTGACCGCTTCTTTCACGTCAACCTTGGTAAATCGAGCCAGCTCGGTTTTTCGCTTTTTTTCTTCCGGAGGGAGTTTTGCCAAAATGCCATCAAGAACAGAAATCGCATATGCTGTAAGATTTTTAAGGAGTTTGTTTATTTCCTTGATCCGAAGGCCAATCGCATGAACTTCTTCCCTGTTTTTATTGATATCATAGAGCGATATACGCCTGATAGGAATACGTAACAGATGCTCTACATCGTCTTCGGTTACCTCGCGGATTAGTTCCGATGCAAACGGTTCAAAGCCCTTTAATACAGCCTTAATAACACCGTCGGCAGTTTTCATGGTCTCAATTTTTTTATAAATCCGCTGTTCAATAAAAATGCGCTCCAGGGTACGCATGTGCAAGCGATCTGTTAAGTTTGCTTTTTCAAGTTCAAGTTCATCTTTAAGAATTTTTACCAACCGCTTTGCGTGATCCTGAATAACCTCTGTTACCCGCATCTGGACCGGATTATTATCCTTGATGACCAAAAGATTGCAGGAGACAGCTTTCTCGCATTCAGTAAAGGCATACAGGGCGTCGAGTATATCGGGAGAGTATACTCCACGCTGGAGCTTTATCTCTATCTCTACCTTGTCGGTGGTAAAATCGTTGATTTCGGAAATTTTTATCTTTCCCGACTTTGCCGCATTTTCTATCGATGCGATCATACTCTCCGTTGTACTGCCAAAGGGCAATTCACGAATAACAATTCGCTTGTCGTCGGAGGTATCAAGGCGCGCCCGAGCGAGAACCTTTCCCTGTCCGTCCGCGTATTGCGAAACATCCACCAGTCCGCCACATAAAAAGTCGGGATACAACTTAAAAGATTTACCGGACAGACATTGTTTTTCCGCCTCAATTACCTCGGCAATATTGTGCGGAAGAATATACGTAGACATTCCGACGGCAATACCCTCTGCTCCGGTTAATAAGACCAAGGGAAGTTTTGCACGAAACGCGACAGGTTCCTGGTTTCTTCCGTCATATGAGGGAACCATTGGTGTTATGGCAGGATTATACATCAAGTCTTTGGCAAGCGATGTTATACGACATTCGATATATCGAGCCGCCGAAGGACCGTCGCCGGTAAGAATATTTCCAAAATTACCCTGCTTGTCTATAAACAAACTCTTGTTGGCCATGACCACAAGGGCGCTACCAATGGATGCATCTCCATGAGGATGGTACTTCATGCACGAGCCAACTACGTTTGCTACCTTGTGAAATTTTCCATCGTCCATCTCGAACAAGCAGTGCAGTATTCTCCGTTGTACCGGCTTTAATCCATCTTCAAGATCGGGTATTGCCCGATCGCGTATAACATAACTGGCATACTCAAGGAAGTTGCGATTAAAAAGGGTTTTTATATAATCCATTACGCATCAACCTCCGCAAGCAGATTCTTCATGATGAACTCTCGTCTTTCCGGCGTATTCTTACCCATATAAAACTCAAGAATTCCCGGTACGTTTTTTAAACTTTGAACAGACACCGGAAGCAGCCGTATATCATCGCCAATAAACTGGCCAAACTCTCCTGGACTAATCTCTCCAAGACCCTTAAAGCGCGTAACCTCGCTTGCCGAGCCAAGTTTCTTGACTGCCTCGTCACGTTCCTTTTCGCTATAACAATAAATCGTTTCCTTTTTTGTGCGAACACGGAACAAGGGCGTTTCAAGAATATATACTCGTCCCGAGGTAACCAGTTCCTCAAAGAAACTGAGGAAGAAGGTTAACAACAGATTTCGGATATGAAATCCATCATTATCGGCATCGGTAGCGATGACAATTTTTGAATATCTGAGCCCATCGATATCGTTTTCAATGCCAAGAGCCATCATCATGTTGTACATTTCTGCGTTCTTGTAAATGTCGGCTCTTTTTTTACCGTACATATTTTCGCACTTACCACGCATAGCAAATATTGCCTGCGTATATACGTCGCGACTGGAAACCATGGAGCCTGAGGCTGAATCTCCTTCCGTAATAAAAATCATGGAAGTGTCGCCCTTCTTGCCATCCTGTAAATGAAATTTGCAATCTTTGAGCTTTGGAATTTTGAGGGCAATTTTTTTTGCCGCTTCCTTGGCTTCTTTTTTTACCGAGTTTAATTCGGTGCGGAGCTTCTCGTTTGCTAATATCTTCTGTTCCAAAAACCGTGCAGCTTCAGCGTTCTTATGAAGCCAGTCGTCCACTGCCGCCTTGGTTTCATTAACAATCCAGGCGCGAATTTCGGTATTACCCAGTTTATTTTTGGTTTGACTTTCAAAGATGGGCGACTGAACCTTAATCGCAACAGCGGCAGCAGTTCCCTCACGTACGTCCTCACTCTTATAATTCTTTCGGTAATATTCGTTAATTCCCTTCAGGAAGCCTTCCTTAAAAGCGGAAAGATGCGTGCCACCATCGGATGTATATTGACCATTTACAAACGAAAAATAATTTTCGCCATAATTATTTGAATGAGAAAAAGCAAACTCAAGCTGCTTACCCTTGTAATACCCAATCTGATAGATGTGATCTTCTGCGAGTTCTGATTCAAGCAAGTCAAGTAAGCCGTTTTTGGAAATATACTTTTCACCGTTAAAATTAAGCGTAAGACCCGCATTCAAATACGCGTAATTCCATATTCGCCTTTCAAGGTATTCAAGATTAAACTTATAATCCCCAAATAATTTTTCATCAGGAATAAATTCTACAAGGGTTCCATTTTTTACATCGCTTTTAACCGAACCGGTTCGATTGGTTTTTAATACACCGCGCTCAAAAATCGCCTCTGCACATTTTC
>JAFGIM010000115.1 GCA_016929605.1 Spirochaetales bacterium
GTCGCCCTGAGCGCTGCGGGGGTCACGATAACACCTTCGACAATAAGCACCAGCGGAGACACAGCAACCTTCACCATGCCGGGTAACGCGGTAACGGTCTCCGCAGCGTTTAGCAGCATCTCTGCAGGGTACGCGCAACCACATACGGTTAATGGGGAAACATTCGATATCCACTACACCCCGTCCGGCACCTTCACCATGGGCGAGAATGTTGAAACTCCTACCCAAACGGTAACCCTGACCAAAAACTTCTGGATGGGAGAGACCGAAGTGACCCAGGGATTATGGGAAGCCGTGTGGGGCACTACCTGGCCGGGAACGGCTCCTTCGAGTGCGAATGGCGATGGTGACAATAAACCTGCTTACTATGTAAACTGGTATGATGCGGTGGCGTTCTGTAACAAGCTAACGATTGCAGATGACAGTATTGGCGTCAATGAGCAGGTGTACTATTCGGACGCAACATTTACTACCCCCTACACGAGCGGAACGACGGTCTATGCAGACTTGAGCAAAAAAGGCTACCGGTTACCGACCGAAGCGGAATGGGAGTATGCGGCCCGGTATAGAGACGGAACGAACTGGACACGCGGAGATCATGTCAGCGGTGGACCGGTATATACCGATGAAACAGACCCGGACAAAGTGGGAGATTACGCCTGGTACAGCGGGAATTACTCTCCTTCCGGAAGCAAGGACGTCGGGCAAAAGACAGCGAACTCCTTGGGTTTGAAGGACATGAGCGGAAACGTGTTTGAATGGTGCTATGACTGGTATGATGCGTATAGCGGAGGGTCAGAAACTGACCCCACTGGTCCGGAAAGCGGCAGTTACCGTGTGTACCGTGGCGGGGTCTGGAACAGCACAGAGATCAACCTGCGTTGTGCCTTCCGGTGCGGCGATACTCCGACTACCCGCAGCGACGGCATCGGCTTCCGCCTTTGCAGGACAGCCGATTAGTAAATCGGGCGGATTGATAAATCCGCGTAACCTTTAGGGTTTTTACCTTTTTAGCTTTTGGGTAGTACCATTCGTGCGCCCCGAAGGGAGCGCAGACGAATGGCAGAATAAGGGGGTTTGGGGGATATATCCCCCAAACATTGAACCAGTGTTTGAAATTTGGGAAGGTATCGTAAAACGGCAGTAACCGTGTGAACCGTGGCGGGAACTGGAACAACACAGCGAACAACCTGCGTTGCGCCAACCGGAACATCAGGTTCCGAGACGCGCAGGAACCTGACCCATTAACGGTGATGTGCAACAACATCGGCTTCCGCCTTTGCAGTACTGGCGCGCCAAGCGTCCCGGGTTTTTTACGGGAAACCCGGCGGATTTTGCGCAAGTCCAGATACCTTTCCTGCCCGTAGTGTGTATGCACTATGGCAAATATAGTCAACTTCTCTCTCCTCTGGTACCATAGCGGGAAGGCGGAGAGAGATTTTTTATTGGCGGAACAACACATGGCGTACGAAATAATTACCATTCCCCTGTCTCCGGGGACTAAAACCTTCAATGCTGAACCACTAAACCAGTTTTGCGCAAACAAAAGAATTCTAAACCGCAAAGTTTCCTTCTTTCAACAAGCCGGTACCGTTTACTGGTCCGTTTTTATTGAATATGAACCCGTACTGGAGCCTGCCGGGCATGAAACTGCAGGACTAACCGAAGCCGGCCGGCTTTGTTATGAAGAATTACGGCGCTGGCGAAATGAAACCGCGGAAAAGGAAGGAATCCCGCCATTTGTAATCGCAAAAAACACTCATTTGGTGGAGATAATCAACAAGGAAATAACAAGCCTTGAATCATTAAAACAGTTGAACGGCTTTGGAAAGAAAAAGATAGAAAGCTATGGCAAGGAAATAACCGGGATTATTGAAGCTTTTTTCAAGGACCGAAAGAACCATAATGACCGATGATTACCCGCTCTATATTTCCTGGCGACGCATTACCGAATATCTTATTGAACTGTGTGGTAGTTACCCGAGAAACGTTCGTTTTACTCTCTGTGATCGTATAACCAATATCTCGCTAGATGTTCTTGAAGCCATAATTGAGGCCATATATGCCAAACAGAAAACAGATATATTGCAGAGCGCAAACCTATATATGGAAAAGCTACGTGCGCTTATGCAGATTAGTGTTAACAAAAAGTATATTTCGGTGCGACAGTACGAACATATAACACGGGAAATAAATGAAGCGGGAAAGATGCTTGGCGGTTGGAAAAGATCGTGCGGCGGGTAGGAGTCCTATGGGAAGAGTTCATTTAACTTGGAAAAAGAGTTATTTCTTTTGCAAGAAGAGCTGGGTAATTATACATACCAACCTGGAGCGTACCGGTATTTCACCATTTTCGAGCAAAAACAGAGAACAATTTCTGTTGCGCCCTTTCGTGACCGTGTAGTACACCATGCCCTAATACAGATACTGGAACCGATTTTTGAATGTAGTTTTATTTATCACTCGTACGCAACAAGAAAAGACAAAGGAAGCCATAAGGCCATTGAACAGGCACGGTGTTTTTTGCGGAAAAACCGATGGTATTTAAAGATGGATATATCCAAATACTTTGACAACATTGACCATGGTATTCTGAATACGCTTCTTGCAAAACGTATAAAAGATCCTTTAATCCTGGCCCTTTGCGCAAAAATTATCGCACAGGGAGGAGACGGAAGCCGGGGTTTACCCATAGGAAATCTGACTAGCCAGTTCTGGGCAAATGTGTATCTTGATTCGCTGGATCATTACATCAAGGATCGTCTTAGAATATCGGCCTATCTCCGGTATATGGACGATTTTTGCCTTTTCTCGAACGACAAAAAAACGTTGAAAGACCTTGTTCCCGTTTTGACTGTCTTTTTAGATAATTCTTTGGGGTTGCACCTTAAAGATCGGGCTACTCTTATAAATACCGCTCTACATGGACTACCTTTTTTGGGTGTGCGTATTTGGCCGGCACTTATCCGGATCAGGAGACAAAACCTTGTACGGAGTTTGGGAAAAATACGGAAACGAGAGAAGGAGTATATAACGGGGCATATCTCGCATCAACGCTACCGGTGCAGCATCGAAAGCCTTATTGCACATGTGAAACATTGGAATACGCACATTCTTCTCGTTTCACAGTTATGTAAAAGCAACCCTGATCGTCCTCGCCCCGTGTAGTTCTTTCTTGTCCCGTAGTTGTGGTAGAATGTGAGACGTGAAGATTCTTCTAGTTGCTATAAATTCTAAATACATACACACAAACCTTGCCGTGCGGGCCTTACGCGCGTATGCGGATGCAGCGTCGCGTGCGGTGCAGGGTGGGGATGCCTGTGTGGAGATAGCGGAGTGGAATGCGAATATTCCGGCGCACACCATGGTGCGGGGCATCGCTGAACAGAAGCCCGATGCGGTTTTATTTTCCGTGTATATCTGGAATCGTGACCTCTGCGCCCGCGTTGCCGCGGATGTACGCGTAATTTTTCCCGCACTTATCATCGGCGCAGGCGGGCCTGAAGTAAGCTACAGCGCGCAGACCTTTTTGGAAACTGAACCCGCCTTTGACTGCGTCTTTTGCGGAGAGGGAGAGCGGACCCTGACAGAATGGATAGACACGCTTTCCCTGAATGGCGCCAGTGCGCTCCCCCTGATTGCCGGCGTCGTAACCCGAAGTAGAGATGGAGAGAGCCGCATAACAAGTGGCGGCGTGCGGGAGCCGATAGAAAGCCTTGATGAAATCCCCTTTCCCTGGCGGGAGGAAGAACTGGATGAACATCGCATCGTCTATTATGAGTCAAGCCGGGGCTGCCCCTACTCCTGCTCGTATTGCCTTTCTTCTATAGAAAAGTCGGTTCGGTTTCTATCTTTGGAGCGGGTGTATGCGGACCTTGCCTGGTTTATGGAAAAGCGGGTACCGCTCGTAAAGTTTGTGGACCGCACCTTTAACTTGGATCGCCGCCGCTACCAGGCAATCTGGGAATATATCGCGCAGAACTGGAACGGTAGCACGGTGTTTCATTTTGAGATTGCCGGGGAGATACTGGACGAGGAAAGTTTTTCGGTAATGGAGCGGATCGGCGAGGGCGCCATCCAATTTGAAATCGGCATACAGAGCACCAATGCGCGCACCCTGAGCGCGTGCGGCCGCTCCGTGCAAACGGAGATGCTTTTTAAAAATATCAGAAAAATTCCCCGAACCATTCACTGTCATGTGGATTTGATAGCGGGCCTTCCATATGAAGACCTTGCGAGCTTTGAGCGCTCCTTTAACGAGGTGTGGGATCTGGAAGCGGATATGCTCCAGCTCGGTTTTTTAAAGATTTTAAGCGGTACGTCCATGGAGAGCTTTGCCTTGAATACAAAAGGGTATCGCTGGTCCCGGCACTGCCCCTACGAGGTTATGGAATCTCCCTGGCTTACTCGCGAGGAACTCTACCTTTTAAAAGACGTTGAGCATCTGGTGGACAGCTGGTTTAATTCATCCCTTGCGCGAAATACTCTTTTATTTCTTGCGCAAGAGGGCTCCTCTTCCGCCTTTACTCTGTTTGTCCGGTTGGCGGCCTTTGTCCGCTCCTTTTTCCCCGATGGGGATCTGTTCCTTCCCCGAAGGCCAAGTGCCACCTTTGAATGTCTTGCCGCCTTTATCGCGACTCTTTCCCCTATCGTCGCGGCTTCTGCCCTAGAGCGGCTCAAGTTAGACTTTTTGCTTTTGGGAAAACCCGGAACCGTTCCTGCCTGGTTTATCCGCCGCTATTCCCGGGATGCACACGATGCGGCTCTGACTGCTCAGGGCTTACTGGATGCGGCCGAAGGGGCCCATGCACCGTCCCGGCGCACCGTTTATGCGCGAAGTGAATGGGAGGCCCTTGATCTTGATGGCAAGGACGGGGTTCGTTCCGGCTATCTTTTTGTGTATCCGGAAGCTGGAGGGGCAAAAAAAGTTTCGGGAAGTACAATTATGTACTATACTGGAGCAATCAGGAGTTAAAACAATGGACGTAACAATAATAAACCCGTTTTTAAGCGCGACAATCAATTTGTTTCAAAATATGTTTTCTATCGACGCGCAGGCTGGCACGCCCTATTTACTGGAAGGGGAAATTAAACACCGTTGGGAGATATCCGGCATTCTTGGGCTTACCGGGGATTATCAGGGCTTGGTCGGGTTCAGGCTTCCGCGCCTTCTTGGGGACAAGATGCTTCAAAAGTCGGGAATTACTACTAAAACCGAAGAAGATCGCCTTGATACGGTGTACGGCATGATTGGCGAGATGACCAACATTATTGCCGGGAACGCCGCATCGGCGATTTTAAGCGCATCTATCGACATTTCCCCGCCCGTTGTGGTGCGGGGAGAGAATCACCAGATAGCCTGGCCCAAAACCATGCCGGTTGTGGCTATTCCGTTTACCACCTCTTGTGGACCTTTTGAGGTCGACGTTTGTTTTAAGCATAAATAATGAAGCTTCCGGGGAGGGTGTTTGATGAAGGTGTTACCCAAGAGTTTGCGGGTACGGTTTGTCCTGTTGTTTTCTCTGTTTATAGCCGTCTTGTGTGTGGTGTCCGGCTGGCTTTCTGCAAAGGCCATGGTGGATACTGCCACGAGTCTTTTTTCCGAGAAAGGCGCCCCGCTTTCGCGTGAGGTTGCTTCCCGCTTGGACCCACAGCGGTATCAGGCGCTGGTGTCTTCTCTTGACCCCTTAGACCCCTATTATTCCGATACGCATCTGTGGATGCGGGAGCGTAAAGAAGAAAGCGGTTGCACCTTTTTATATACGATGTCCCGGACTGAGGATGGGGTATACCGCTATATCATCGACGGTAGTTCCGCCATGGATGATGAAGAAAACTTTTCGCCCCTGGGCGCCGAGGAAGACGCGGAGTCCTTTGGCCCGGCCTTTGCAAGGGCTATGGACCAGGGCCTTCCTTCTCATTCCCGGCTGGTGTTTCAGGAAGGCTGGGGCTGGCTTATCTCGGTATACTATCCCATCAAGAACAGCGCAGGCGCGGTGATTGGCGTTGTAGGCTGCGACTTTGCGGCAGAAGCCCTGCGTCATGATATAAGCCGGTATGTGCTCCGGCAGGTGTTGGTGGCGGGGATTTGCCTTGTTGCCGGCATTGTGCTCCTGCTCTTTTTAACCAATTTAGTCTTTGCTCCTATCAAGTTGATGTCGGCTCCGATGAGTTCAATTGCCGACGGCTCGGGCGATTTAACGGTTACTATTCCGGTTCGTGCGCAAAACGAGATTTCTGTATTGGCAAACGGTTTTAATCGATTTGTCTCTTCCCTGCGAGCTATGGTAGTTTCTACGCGCGGCGCTGTTGATAACCTTACGGTAGCAGGCCAAACCCTGGCAGAAAATTCCCGCCAGGCAGGCTTGTCCGTAGAGGCAATTACCGGAGAGATCGAAGCTATCCGTACCTTGGCTGGCAGGCAAGACCAGATGACTATAGAAACCTTTGAAAGTATCTCGGCCCTTGAGCGCCGGCTTGCCGAGTTGGACAGCCAGGTTTCTTCTCAAACAGACAAGCTTAACAGCTCGTTTGCAGCCATCGAGGAGATGACGGCAAATATTACTGCGATAAATACAACCATCGAGCGTATGGTAAGCCAGTATAATGAATTGATTGCCGATGCCGAACAGGGCACGAGCGTTCAAGAAGATGTGGCTCATAAGGTCGCGGGGATTCAGGCCCAGTCCGAAGCCCTCTCCGAGGCTAACGCCTTGATTCGCGGTATTGCCGATCAAACAAATTTACTTGCCATGAACGCCGCTATAGAAGCCGCTCATGCTGGCGAGGCGGGAAAGGGCTTTGCGGTGGTCTCGGACGAGATTCGCAAGCTTGCCTCTACATCTCTTGATCAATCTAATTCTATCAGCAAGCTTCTTTCGGGGATCCATTCGCTTATCGAAGAAGTTGCCCAGGCTTCGAGTCTTTCCGGCGAAAATTTTTCCCGTATAAACGGAAAGATTTCCGGTATAAGTGTCCTGGTTCAGGAATTAAAAGGTTCAATGGAGGAGCAAAACGCGGGCTCGCAGGAAATTCTTCATACGATTACCGAGATAAAAAGTAATTGCAGGACCCTGACGGACGATTCCACTCAGAGTAAGCAGCAATCAGGGGTTTTGTACGCGGAGGTAGAGTCTTTGCGGACGGCCGCAGCGGACATTCGGGGAAAAACGGAAAAGGCCCGAGAAATTGCGACCCGGCTTCAGAGTGTTGCTACGCAATTCTCTAAAGCAACCAAAGATACCGCGCAGAATATTGAGGCAGTTCATGAAACCGTTCGTCGCTTTATCGTGTAACCCTGCGGTGGTTGCGCTGTGTGCGCTGTGTGCGCTCGCAGGCTGTGCGCTCGCAGGCTGTGCGCGCTCTCCCGAGATGAGCCTTGCCGACATTGAAGTATTACTCGCCGCCGGAAAGGGAGGTCCCATTGAAGGGACGGTGTATAAGCCCTGGCGCGGTGAAGAGTTTGCCCCCGGTACGCCCGGTGGGGTGTGGAACGCCAGTGTTGCCGCAGACCCTAAAAGCTTTAACTTGTTGGTTGCGGAACGGGACGGGGCCACCAAGGCGGTGATGGATGCCTTTACCGAGTATCTTCTTGATTACGATTATGTGCGTAAAGAATTTGTGCCCAACTGCGCAAGCGCGGAGATTATTGTTAACGAGGCGGCAGGAACCCTTTCGGTCTTGTATACCCTGCGGGACGACCTGTGGTGGACAGCTGCGGACGGATCTGAGCCGGTTAAGGTAACCTCGGACGATGTGGTTTTTTGGTATAACGAGATAGAAGGGGACCCCGAGTTTAAAAGCTCGCTCTATAACGCGCAGTTTGTCACTATGCCTGATGGTTCGCAGGAGCGGGTACAGGTTCGCCGCCTTGACGACCTTCGCTTTGTGTTTGACTTTCCCCGCATTGACGCCAATCCCCTGTTATCTTCCAACCGCAGTTTTGGTCCCCGCTATATATACGAAAAGGCTAAAAAAGAAGGCGGGGTTCAGGGTGTCCTGGATCTTTTTAGCGTTGCTTCCGACCCGCGCTCCATTCCTTCCGTGGGTATGTGGCTGATGACGGAATATTCTCCTGGTCAGCGTATGGTGTTTATTCGGAACCCGCGGTATTGGAAAAAAGACGCCAATGGCAGTGCCCCTCCGTATCCGGAGCGGCGGGTGGTTCAAATAATTCCGGACGAAAATACGCGCTTTTTATTGTTTAAGCAGGGTCAGCAAGAGACGTACCGCCTGCGCCCGGAAGATCTTGAAGAGCTTACCGCAAATGCTCAGGAGGACTATACGGTCTTTGCAGCAGACGGTGCTCTGGGAGCCACGTTTTGGAGCTTTAACCAAAACCCTAAAAATAAGGATTCTCCGTTTTATGAATGGTTTACCAAAAAGGAATTCAGACAGGCGATGAGCTGTTTGGTAAACCGTGACCGGCTTATTGCACAAACCTTTCGCGGTCTTGCCGAGCCAAAGCTTACCTTGTTTGCCGAGGCCAATCCTTTTTATAATCCGGAGATCACTCTTCAGTACCGCTATGATGTCGCGCGAGCGGAGGAGCTTTTAGCTTTCATTGGCATGCGTCGGGACGACAAGGGTGTGATGCGCGATGACAAGGGACGGGCTGTTGAGTTTGATCTTACCATATCCGCTGATACAGCCCAGCTCAACGATGCGGCGTCTATACTTGCCGACGATCTTTCCCGCGTAGGGATTCGTCTTCGCATTCGCGCCACGGATTTTCAAAAGGTGGTAGAGCAGCTTACCGCTTCCTGGGATTGGCAGTCGGTTATTATCGGGCTTGGCTCCAATTATTGGCCAACCCAAGGCGTTAACGTGTGGCCGTCCACCGGGAACTTGCATCTGTGGTATCCGTTGCAAGAGAGCCCCGCAACCGAGTGGGAAGCGCGTATTGATTACCTGTATAACGAAGGGAGCTATACCCTGGATGAACAAAAGTCTTGGGAAATATGGAACGAGTATCAGGCGATTATCCTTGAACAGTGTCCGCTTATTTACTTGGTTCGCCCACGTAGTTTTATGGCGGTACGGAATCGATGGGATTTTACTAATGTGTACTTTGACAACATTGGCGACTTGCAAATCGATCACGCATTTTTACGGCAATAAAAGGAGCGCTCAATGAGGTTTGGCTTTGGGGATATTCTGGCGTACGTTGTCTATCCCTTTGTTGTGTGTAAACGCCGCTTTCCGCTTATGTCGTTTATTGTCTCGCGAGTGTGTACCATGCTCGTGATTTTATTTGTGTTGGGTTTTGCGGTGTTTGGCTTAATGGAACTGGCTCCCGGAGACATTGTAGACCAGCTGATGATGCAGCAACTGATGAGCACGGAGAGCAAGATAGGGCAGGCGGAGCAAATGCTTGCCGAGGAGCAGCTTGCCGCATCCCGGCGGGACCTTGGTTTGGACCGGCCCTTTTATGAGCAATATGGTATGTGGCTTAACCGGGTCTTTGTTCACGGCGATTTGGGCGTAAGTCTTATCTCCCGCGCCCCGGTCTTGTTTTTAATAGGCTCGCGCCTGGTGAACTCGATGTTGCTTAATCTTATTTCGCTGGTTCTTATTACGGTTTCCTCTTTTGCCCTTGGCGTGTGGTTTTCCAGTAAGGCCGGCGGCGCTGTGGATTTAGCCGCCACTTTTTTTGCCCTGGTCCTTCATGCGTTTCCGGGAATACTGCTGTTGATTTTGTTGCAGCTTTTTGCCTCGGTAAGCGGTCTCTTCCCGGTTACCGGTTACCCATCGTTTCCCTTTAGCGAAAATCCCGGGCGGTTTGTCTTTAGTTACGCCCATCATATTTTTCTTCCGCTGTTAGCGGCCTTTCTTGGCGGTCTTGGCGGAACCATGCGTATGATTCGCGCAACAATGCTCGACCAGCTTGGCCAGCCGTATATTACCAGTTTGCGCGCTCGGGGCATCAGCGAGCGGCGGGTGTATTTTAATCACGCCTTCAGGAACACCCTTAATCCGTATATCACCGGAAGCGCGAATCTGCTTGCGGGTCTTTTTTCAGGCTCTCTTGTATTGGAAATTATTTTTGCGTATCCGGGTGTAGGCCGGCTCATGTACGAAGCGGTTATTCAGGAGGACATCAATTTGGTATTAGCCAATATTATGTTTATTTCTGCCTTGGTGCTCGTTGGAATGGTGTTGGCAGATATAACGCTCGCCTTGGTTGATCCTCGAATAAGGTACGGTAAAGAATGAAAGGGTTTTACGTATTTTTGCGCACGCGGCCGCTTGCAATGATATCTGCTGTGTTTCTACTAACGGTGTATCTGGCAATGGCGTTTGCCGAGTTTATCGCCCCATATAGTCCGGGAACCTCGTTCCCGCAGATGACCTATCATCCGCCTAATGTACGCGTATCCTCGCGCGGGATTACCGCGCAAGAAGCGCGAACGATCAATCCGGTAAGCTGGAACTACGCGCGGGTAAAGGAGCTTCATCATCCCCTGTCTTTGTTTGTTAAAGGAGAGCCGTATCGCTTACTTGGGTTTATAGAAACAGACCGGCATTTATTTGGTGTAGCCGATTCCTCCTATCCGGTATTTCTTTTGGGAGCGGACAACCTGGGGCGGGATTTATTTTCTCGCATTGTATACGGTAGCAGGATCTCGCTAACCATTGGTTTTATCGCAACGGCAATTTCTTTATTCCTTGCTATTTTATTTGGCGGCCTTTCGGGCTTTTTTGGCGGCATGACGGACTGGTCCATCATGCGCTTTTCGGAATTTTTTATGCTTATTCCCGGCCTCTATCTGATTCTTTTTTTGCGCTCCCTCTTGTCTTCTACCATGGATAGCGGACAGTCATATATGGTAATCACGATAATTCTTTCTCTTGTGGGCTGGCCTGGTTCGGCGCGTACTGTTCGCGGGTTGGTGCATTCAATCAAGCGGGAGGAGTTTGTACTGAATGCGCAGCTGGAAGGAATCCCTTCGGTAGTGATTATTTTCCGTCACATTATTCCACAAATGGCCAGCCTCTTGATTGTCAGTATCGCCTTAAGCGTTCCCGGTTTTATTATGAGCGAAACAACTCTGTCGTATCTTGGCCTTGGTATTGTAGACCCCGCGGTAAGCTGGGGTTCGCTTATCAGGCGGGATATTTCAACGCTGAGTAACCTGAGTAACTTCCCCTGGCTCTTAAGCCCGGTATGGATGCTGCTGGGGGTTACCCTTTCTTTTAATTTTATTGGGGACGCCCTGCGAGATTTTTATGACCCCTACCATGCGGTGTTTAAACGATTTTCGCTACGTACAATGCTTTCCAGGATTACCGGTCGGTTTATGCCAAAAGTAGAAGGGGGTGCGCAATGAGCGAACATTCTTTCTTACGGGTAGAAAACCTTTCGGTAACCTTTCCTCCCAAAGATGCGCGATTAGGGGGCCCGGTGTTCGCGGTTAGGGGCGTATCCTGGACGCTGGAGAAGGGAGAAATACTTGGCATCGTCGGGGAAAGCGGTTCGGGAAAAAGTGTGTCAACCTCCGCGATCCCATCTCTTTTACCAGCCCATGCGGAAGTTACAGGAGACATCTTTCTTGAGGGAAAGCAGCTTGTTGGATTGCCGAAAGA
>JAFGIM010000116.1 GCA_016929605.1 Spirochaetales bacterium
ATGGCCGGGGAATAAGTTGGTAGCTCCCATGTTCTTCTTTAAAAAAGGTGAAAGCGGATGATTAGTGTTGCCATAAAAAAGATACTAGAAAAAATCCAGTATATCGTATTGTTATATACCAAAGGGATCGAGCATAAAAAAAACATTTTCAAGATGACCAATGAACGGTTTTTTTGTAACACCAACAAAATAATTGGATGGAGCGGTGGACACCCGAGTTATGGGCTGTTAACCCCGTTGGTTTTTAGTAAACCCTCTGCCTACGCACTTACTTCAAAAATAATGACCTTGTATCAATGGCGACCCTTACCGGAAATGGTTAACTTGGCGGTTTCGGATATCTGTGCCTGCGCCTGCGATTATTGCAGCTTTGAGTCGATGCGAAAAAACAAACCAGTGTTACGTTTTGAACAATGGCAGAAAGTAATAGATCAGATTCAGCAACTGGGAGCGTCAACCCTGGCCTTAACCGGCGGAGAACCACTGGAGAACCCGGATATACTGCGAATCATAGAATACATAAACAAAGATCACAGTCAGGTTATCATGTTCACCAGTGGCTATCTGTTGGAGCAATATGCCGCTGATCTAAAAAAAGCAGGACTTACATCGGTTATCGTCAGTTTGAATGCGACGAACGCAGCGGACCATGATGCAATCAAGAAAAAACCGGGAACCTTTGATAGCGCAATTCGCGGTATTAAAGCCGCAAGAAAGGCTGGTCTTTTGGTTGGAATCGCTTCTGTTGTATATAAAAAACACCTGGGGACGGATCATATTCAGAATATTATCGAAATGGGAAAATCCCTTAAAGCTAATCAGATAATCTTTTTTGATTCTATCCCCGCCGGAGCCCACCTGGAAGACACCGGCGTTATTTGGAACGATCAAGATGTAGATCGTTTAATAGAAATTTGCCACGAGTATCACAGCAAACCCAATTATCCCGGTGTGCTCGCCTATAGCTATATAAACTCGTACAGAAGCATTGGCTGTTACGCCGGCACCATTTATTTTTACGTCAGTCCCTACGGGGATGTGTGCCCCTGCGACTTTTGTTCGTTTTCGGTAGGAAATGTTTTGGAAGAACCTGTTCACGTTTTATGGGATCGATTCAGCGAACATAAAGAATTCCAGAGATCTTCCCTGTCGGGCTGCAAGATGAAGGACAGCGCATTCAGAAAAAAATTCGCCGGTGTACAGGAGTAATATAATATGAAGGTAATCCACAGCACCCGATCGTACTGTTGCGATTGCCACTGTTATCATGACGCCCTCTATTACATAGATTCAGGCTGCGTTTTTTTCAAGATGCTATGTGCACCTACTAGGATAACGCTCATTTCGAGACATCCTGACATCTACATGCATCTGTGGAATAAAAGTTATTTTACCACCAAGAATGTTCAAACGATTCCTGTTTCCAACCGAATTGAAATTACCAACGCTTGTAATTTTACGTGTAATCTGTGTTATGCCGGAGCAAGCCCGAATAAAAACAGTTTTATCTCTTTGGAAAAGATTGCTAGAATTTCCGAGTATTTACGGCGAGAGAAAAGAACAGACATCGGGTTAACTGGCGGCGAGCCGACTTTGCATCCAGAGCTTTTGAAAATTGTTTCAATTTTTAAAAAGGCCGGGCATATTATTTCCTTGTATTCCAATGGCTACTTGATTGCAAAAGAGCCAACACTTGCGGGGAAACTGAAAGAGCAGGGTGTGTATAAGTGCTTTCTGCAATTCGACACATTGAATCCACAGACGCACCAACTATTGAGGAACAATTCTTTTGTTAAAGAAAAACTGCAAGCCTTGCAGAATTTGACAAAGGCGAAGATAAAGGTTTCGCCTATTTGCGTCATGGTAAAAGAAAACGCGCATGAGGTTAAAGAGCTTTTGGATCAGGTCAGGACAATGGGTCCGTATTTTGGAGAGCTCATATTTTTAACAGCCATACAGGACACCGGCAGATTTACGCTTGAAAAGGGATCTCCTTTGTTACGTGATGATATTGTTGTTTCGATAATAAAACACTCCGGAATTCCGGGGATTGGGATTGAACACTTTTGGCCCTTTCCCAAGTTCTTGCCCTTGGAAGTTAACTTGCATCCTGACTGCGCTACTATCGTGTACTTGTTGATTCGAAATGGTTCTATTGAACTACTTGATTCCTATATCAATATTAAGCGTCTGTATTCTCTGTGTAGCAAGATGAAAAAAAACACCTCGTACAGGGTGGCGTATCTTAAGGTGTTGTTTCTTTTACTTCCCTGCATTAAATGGACTAAGTGTTTAACCGTGGCAAAAATTATATATTCATATATCACAAAGAAGGGAGGTTGTTTTATAAATTACATCGTAGTCGAAAGTTTTATGACCCGTTACTGCCAAGATGCAGAGCGTCTCCATTCGTGTACCAGTCACCATGTTCTGGATGAAAACATATCCGTATCAGCGTGTGTTTTTAATCAGGATGGGGATATAGGCTCGCAATGTAATAGATTCAAGAATCCGCAGATATAGTGTTGCAATTTTTATAGGAGTATTTCATGAGTGTAAAGGATTTTTATAGCGACATTTTGGGAAGTGCCGGATTGAGCTTTCCGGTCTTGTGGCGCGTGATTAGAAGCGCGAAACTGAGTAGATCAATCCCTCTTGTCTTTAATTTTGTGGTTCCAGGAAGAATCATTAATGCCTTGTACCGGCAAATACATAAAAACAAGTTCATACCTAAATCAATGGTGATTGAACCGAGCTACCGCTGTAATATGTCTTGCGCGGATTGTTATGCGCCTGAGGAAAAAACGCTTATGTCTGGCGAGCTTCTTGATTCAATTATTACCCAAGCAAAGAAACTTGGCGTTTTTCGATTTGACTTGATGGGCGGAGAGCCAACCTTGCCGGAGGTTATCGACATGGCGCTCCCGGTAATCAACAAGAACAAAAATTGCGTATTCAATATTTGTACTAACTGCACCTTGATTGATCAAGCTTTTATCGACAAGGTGAAAGGCTCCAAGAATATTTTTTATTTACTGAGCATGGAAGGGAATAAAGAAACCACAGAGGCCCGACGGGGAAAGGGCAGCTACGACGCGTATTTACGCAGCGTGCAACTCTTGCGACAAAACAAGATGGCTTTTTCGCTGTCCATGACGCTTGATCCGAACAGCTGGAAGGAACAGATTAGCGAGCAGGTAATCGGCGATTATGTGGAAGCAGGCGGAGCAATTATTTATTCGTACCCCCGCTTTAATAACCAGAATAAAAAGTTTTATGAATTGCCAAGAATTGAATTCCTTAAGCAGATTCAAATGCTCTGTAAAAAGTACGCGGTCTATTGGGGCGACGGGCATTATGGAAAGATGAAGGCTTATAAGGGAATAATTCCCAGACACAACAATCAAGTGTGTATCAATCCTTCCGGAAAGGTTCGGCCGTATCGATTCTTTGCAATGCCCGAGTTTGGAGATGTGTCTACCACTCCCCTGGCAGAAATCCTTGCATCAAAAGAGTTAATCGATTTTAAAAGGGAAAGCCGAACCAAAGCAAATGAGCTGCTTAAAGATGAAAAAGAAGAATTGGCAAGGCAGGGTTTTAAGGTCTACAACTATAAGTGGCGAATGTAATTATACGCCGGTGTTATCAATTACCATCTGAAGACGATTAAAGTAATTTGCTTCGCAGGTATTATAATCAAGATCCAGATAGACAACGTTCAGTCGGGGGTCCTTCTTTTTCAAGCCTGCCTCTATTCCCTTGGCTGACACCTGGTTCGCCAGGCAGCCAAAGGGTTGGAGGCATACAATAGTGTGGACTCCAGCTTTACTAAACCCGAGGATCTCGGAGGCGATAAGCCATCCTTCCCCCGCTTGTTGGATGGGATCAAGAATGGTAGAGACCTCGGGCAGTGTGTTTTGTAAATCATGCATTGGCCAGTAATAGCGAAACCCTTTAAGGCACGCATCAAAGGTTGCTATATTGTTGGTAAGTTGCTTTTGAATAAGAGCAAGGGCAAGCCTTTGAATCCCGGATAAGAAAAGAAGCCGCTGGTCATGGTTTATTTTTTTGTTTACAAGCATCTGGGGCATAAAATAGCTTGAGTTTGCCACAACCGGATGAACACCCCTTTCTATTAACCATTTATAAATATGACGGTTTGCATGGGGACAAAGCTTAACATAAATCTCGCCGACAACACCGATTTTAGGAATGTGTGTATAACTTTTTTCTTCTACCGCATTAAAATCTGCTATCGCCTTGGACAGCAGATCAAGAATAGCTTTGTCCGAGGTAATGTGTTGTGCAAGTTGAATGTACCTTGCAAGTAGGGCTTCTGATTCCCCGGCATGTTTTTCGCGAACTGCCATGGCACAATACATGGTCATAAGAGCGTCGCCCAACAACAAGGTCCGGTGCATTGCATGCAGCATGCTGAATGTACCAAACTTGATTGCCTTCTTGGCATGTTTTGTGTTTCCGCTTCCCTTTACCGAAAAAGCAAGAGACACAACCGGAATGTCCTGGAACCCGGCCGCTTGTAAGGCATCTTCGATAATTTCTTTATAGGTACTTAAGCGGCATTGGCCCCCGGTTTGGCTGATGCCGACAGTGATTGTAGTGCGCTCATACTTTCCGGAAAAAAGAGCCTTTAAGATGTCACCAACAACTAATATTGCCGGATAACAGATATCGTTATTTACATACCTAAGACCAAGTTGCTCCGATTCACTGTCCGGTTCGGGTAAGATAATTCCGTTAATGTTAAAGCGCCTGAGTAAGGCCGGCAACAATGGTGAATGAAACGATGACAAGAGTGGAATGAGTATAGGAGGATTAGCACTGTCTGCTTGCTGTGTATGTATCATGGTAAAGTCCTTCTATAAAGATTCCATCAGGGTTCGAATTCTAAGTCGTATCGCGTCGTTACTTTGCATGTCGTCCAGTTTAATAACCGTAAGTTTCTTGCCGCTTGTTGCCAGTATTTTTTTTATTGCATCAATGCAAACCCCATCCGGTCCGCAAGAAAACGAGTGCAGAAAAATCATCTCGGTGCGCTCTCTGCCGGCAACAAAGTGAGCGGCCTTGTACAATCTATTGGTAAAGGCCCAGGAAGAAGGGGTCGCCTGTGGTGGTATGTCTGAGTCCAACGGAAGATACTCCGCCAAGACATATTCATTATTAAAGGAGTTTATAATCTCCGGGACGCCCTGGTTTAGTAAAGGATCAACATGATAGGGGCGGCCCGCCAGGACAAAAAGGGTTGAAGCTTTTTTTGCTGTTCGCTCGATAATCTCGTTGGTCTTGGATCGTAATGTCTGTTCAAAGGATTGTTGTTTTTTTTGAGCCGACAGGAAGGCCGTGTGTACTTGCCGGGACGACACGCCCAGTGATGCAAAATAATGGCGGCATTTTTGCAACAAGAGCTTTTTGTTCCTGAACGAAAAGCTCGGTTTATCGAGCGGGATGTTGTACTGTTCTTCAGGATTGATTGCGTTATAAATAAGGTCTGGATATCCGGTTACTACAGGACAGTTGAAGCTGTTTTCTTTAATGTTTTGTACTGCTTCAAATTTGATAAGCGGGAAAAATATTCTATCCACGCCCTTTGCCACAAGGTCCAGGATGTGGCGGTGCACGAGCTTTGCAGGAAAGCATAGGTGATCGGAGGTTATGGTGCCGGCGCCTTTTTCAGGGGCGAGTTGGGTAGACTCTGCGGAAATAACGATAGTAAAACCACAGCGAGAAAAAAGCTCGTGCCAAAAGGGAAAGTGCTCGTAAAACAACAATACCCGGGGAATACCGATTGTAACCGAAGAATCGGGTGCCGTGTGCTCGCTTGGAATCGAAAGCAAGCGATTTTTTAGGGCAACCAAATGATCGTCACTTACACCGGTACCGCGGCCCCATATTTTTTGACAGCGGTTTCCGGTATATAAATAAGTGCCATCCGGAAATAAAGATCTTGTTACCAAACAATTGTGAGCACAGCCCTTACAGTGAAGTGTATCGCTTGTAATATCTTCAACACGCGAGGATAAGGGGAATTGATCTTTGCCAGGATTGATATCCTCGCCGGAAGTACGTTCTTTGGCGTGGAGTGCCGCCCCATAGGCCCCCATTAAGCCGCTGATATCTGGACAGATCAAGGTGCGGCCAAGATAGTTTTCAAAGGCTTTGTGAATTGCGGGATTCAGGAAGGTTCCGCCTTGAACAATTATTGTTTCGCCCAGGTCCTGTGTGTGGACTTTAAGCATTTTTTCTATGGCGTTTCGGGCAACTGCATAGGCCAGGCCTGCGGCGATGCTGTCTATATCCTGTCCGTTGTGCAGGGCTTGTTTTACCAGGGAGTTCATAAACACGGTACAGCGGGAGCCTAAATAACAAGGGTCATGGGCAAGGGCCGCTTTTTGGGAAAACTCTTCCAGAGAGCAGCCATAGGAAGTTGCAAAGTTTTGGAAAAAACTGCCGCAGCCCGACGAACACGCCTCGTTCAATTCAATGTGGGTTATCTCTCCGTTTGAAAGAAAGATAGCCTTCATGTCCTGGCCGCCAATATCCAGGATGGTGTCCGGAATAATTCCTAAGGAAAGGGCTCCCTTGTAATGAGCAAGGGGTTCAACAAGGCTATGTTTGATAGCGTAAAAGCCGCGAACCAAGTCCTCGCCGTATCCGGTAACCGCCGCGGATGTAATGATGGTAGATTTTTGGTACGAAGCAAGATTGCTTTTGAAATAACGGAGACCCTGTTCAACGGTACGCACATGCTCTCCATTATTAAAACGGTAAAAAGAATCGACTATCCGCGCCTTGTTGTCCAATAGAATCATTTTTGTACTGGTGGATCCTGAATCAATGCCTACATATAACGCGCTGTCGTCAGCGTCGCGGATGGTGGTTTTGGGAGTTGGGGTAAATCGACTGGCTTGCCAACTGGTAAACGCTTGAATGTCCTTACAGAGTACGCGCTCTTTTGCTGCGTTTTGTTCAGGGCAGAAGTTTTCCAGATTCAAGAGAAGTGATTCGAAAGAAACCGAGATACTGGATGATGCACTGTGTGCGGCAGCGCCAATAGCCGGGAAGAAAAGAGTGTGTTCGGAATTGATAACGGCCTGAGGCTCAAGTTGTAAGTGTGTGCAAAAAATTTCTTGCAGAAAAGGAATAAAATGAAAAGGGCCGCCACAAAAAATAACGCTACTGTGGTTGTCTCTTTTTTTTATCAAGGTAGCGCAAAACTGGTTACACAGGGTGTGTAATACCGAAAGGGCAATGTCTGGTTTTGATATGTGTCTACTGAGTAAATTCTGTACATCTGTTTTGGCAAATACCCCGCAGCGCCCTGCTATTGGATAGACGCGGGAACCAAGTCGTGCGAGCTCTTCCAAAGATTGATTTTCCAGACGGAGCAATTCAGTCAGTTGATCCAGAAAGGCACCGGTGCCACCAGCGCAATTACCATTCATTCTAAAATCAACCGTACCTTGCGGTGTAAAGCTGAATATCTTGGAGTCTTCGCCGCCGATATCCAGTATCATCCTGGCTTGGGGATGCATCCGGCGAACGGCCGCTGCAGCTGCCATGACTTCCTGATATACGGGTAGATTAAGGTGTGCGGCGTAGCCCTGGGCGACGGAGCCGGTCATACCGATCTTTACCGAGCCATAGCTTTGCTGTAGATGATGCAGTATCTCTTGTAAGGATTCCTTTATTGCCAGGTTGTGTCGTTCATAGCGTGTTTCCAGCAAATGGTTGTCCGCGTTTAGTACTGCCACCTTGATAGTGGTAGATCCAATATCGATTCCAATATAAACGTCGTCGCTCATTATGTTATAACCGTGGAGCCTTGTATTGTGAAGCATATAAAAAATCAGTTTTATGCATGTAACAGGTGTACTTGTTTTTTTTAAAAAAATCTCGAGCCTTGTTCATTCTGGCGGCAATACTAGCTTCGGAAATTCGGGGTGTAATGTCTTGGGCCTTTGTTCCCGGTTTTAGACTGAAGGCGAATAGTTGGACTTCGTCAAAGGGGGTGGTTGTTGCAAAGGTCAGGGTGTCATAAAAGGCGCTGTCGCTTTCTGTAGGAAAGCCGACTATTATGTGTGTACTAAGCCATATATCGGGACAGGCTTTTTTTATACGCGTTACCGCATCCTTAATTGTTGCTACGTCAGAAAAGCGGTTCATAGCCGTAAGCACCTCAGAATTTCCGGACTGCACGGGAATGACCATGCTTTTAATCCTTCCGTTGGTAACGAGCGATTCTATTCTATCTATGTAAGTACAAAGCCAGGCAGAATTAAATGAACTGATCAAAAGGTTGTATGTTCCTTGTACTGAGGTTATTTCTTCCAATACATCTGGCAGGGTGTGTCCGCAATCAATGCCATATGCGCCGGTGTCGTCGCCCGTAAGATAAAAATTAGTGTAGCCCTGCTCCAAACCTCTTGTAAACTCTGCAAGGCAGCTTGCTATGGGTTTGCTTTTTAAGGGGCCAATAGCATTCGACAGGGCGCAGTAACTACACTGGCTTACGCAGCCATCGGCGATTTTGATGTAATATTCGTTATCAAGTCCCACTGCTTTGAGCGAAAGGAATGAGTAAGGGCCGAATCTTCTATTCAAAATAGTTCTTACTATTGTCTTGAAGAGTTTTTGGGCACAGGGTATACGAAACATGATCTTTGTCATGATGCTGCCAAATATCCCTTTGTCGAGCATTGAAAATTTGAAAGGGGCGTCATCGATACTAGAGAACGGAACGGCTTGGTCGGGGAATAACGAATCGAGCGCTCTCATATCGCTGGTAGTAAACATGGCGCCCTTGTGTATCGCCTGGATGCGCTCTTTATCTATGCCGGGCCCACAACCGCCGACTATTAGTTGCGCCCCATACTTTTGATATTTCTTGATGTATTGCAAACAGGACTCGGTGTTTTTTTCGATTATGCCACAGGTGATAAAAATTATTATGTCTGCTAACTGAGGTTTACTAACAATGCTATATGAGGAGGCCGACAAGAAATTATGAATCTTTTGGGCATCAAGCTCTCTTCGCTCGCAGGCATACTCATAGATGCTGATATATACTTTTTTCAAACGCTATTCCTTGGAAATGATAATACCATACATCCAAAGACTCGTACAGAATTCAAGTCTTGCCGGATTACCTATACGCTTGTACAATGACTAATGATGAACATGCTTACAAAAAATTTGTGTTATGTCTGTGTCGCATCACTTGCGGGGTTTCTGCTCCTTGCGTGTTCATCAGGTTCAAACGATGATGACCCTGATTCAACAAAGTATGACATCACCATCGAGCTTGTCGGCGCCGAAGGAAATGATGAGATAATCGTTAATACACAGACGGCCAAAGAAGGAGATACGATCAAGGTGTCCGCCAGGTACTCTGAAAGTAATCGTCGAGTTGATCTGAGTGCAGAGGGGATTACGTTTTATCCTCCTTCTATTACTGTAGAAACCGCTCACTTTGTTATGCCCGCCGCTCCGGTCGTTATTAAAGCTACGTTCACTGACATTTTATATACTGTTACCGTGATTCCGGAAGGCGCTATTGGTTCGGAATGTGTAACGGCTAATGTTACCAAGGCTAAGGAGGGAACCTTGGTAACCTTGTCCGTTTCTATCGGGGCGAACAGAAGGGTGGCTCTTAATTCGCCCAGAATAGTTTTTAACCCGACCGGATATCTGGTAAACGGAGCTTCCGCCAGTTTTCGGCTGTATAGTAGTAATCTCAATGAGATAACGGCAACTTTTTTCTATGCCCCTCTTCACCCGGCCGGGTATGCAGAAACCAGTACCATTGATTCTACAACGTATAACATGCGGTATGTCCCTGCCGGGAAGACCTTTGTAATGGGAGAGCATATTTCTTCCGACCCGAAGGTGCGAACTCCATTCAAAAACATCTGGATGGGAGAATCTGAGGTAACTCAAGAGTTATGGGAAGCCGTTTGTGGTTCCTGGCCGGGGTCTGCGCCGAATGCGCTCTATGGGCAGGGAGAAGACTATCCTTGTTATAATATCAATTATTATGATGCTGTTGTCTTTTGTAATCTGGCAACCGAAAAGGATTCGTCGCTGGGTGTTTCCGAGCGGGTGTATTATTCCGATGCCGGCCTTACCAGTGTATATACTCTGTCAGATGCGGCAAGCGGCGCACAGGTGTTTGAACATCCGGATAAAAAAGGTTTCCGCCTTCCTTCTTCCCTGGAATGGGAATATGCGGCGCGCTATATAAATGGTTACACCTGGAATCATGGCAATCATGTTTCCGGTGATACCCAGTATGCCTGTGATGACCGGAGCGGTTGTTCCCACGATCTAGCACTCAATGAGCGAGTAAGCGAGTGGGCTTGGTGGTACGGGAACAATGGTTCTTCCGGAACAAGCGATTATGGCAGTAAGCCGGTTGGGGGGAAAACCGCTAACGCATTGGGTTTAGGCGATATGAGCGGAAACGTGTGGGAATGGTGCTTTGATGTAAAGGAGCCTTGGATCCATGGTGGAGGATGGAGCAGTTCCGGCGAAAGTCTCTGTTCTGCAAAGAGTCTCTGGATGAACCCGTCCGACCGCACAACCACCATCGGCTTCCGCCTTTGCAGGACTGCGGACTAGTAAGTCCCCGCGGAGAGAGTCAAGGTTTGTTTGTTGACCTTTAGGGCAAGCGCTCTAGGGCGGACAGGAAAAAGTCGGCGCTCCATTTATTCAGGAGTCCCTGTTCTTGTTGGGAGATAAACGGTGCGACATCGTCCTTCGCTCGATTCCAGTTCATCTCGCATATTCGATGTTCTATCTCTTGAATGTACCAGGTGCGATCAACGGCGAGGCCTTGCCCCTTCCATGGGCCGCTCTGGTTGAGGGCTGCGGATAAGCGGCGATAGTTCACCGGCGTTTTGTTCCCCAAGTACCACAGGAAGTCATACCAATCCCGACCCTTCTCGTATGTGCGACAGAGAAGCGCGTGACTTTTTCCCGCAAAGAGCGTGGGCAGGGTTTCGACCGTGATGCTGCTCGGCGCGGGAAAGCCGATGAAGGCGCTCTCGAATTGGCCGCCGCCGGGAGGATTTGAGTCGATCTCTAGTTTGATGCGTATTTTTCGCTGTGTGCCCTGCCTGTTCGCGTGTGCGAGGCGGAGTACTTTTACTATCGAATCGTCCTTGATAAATGCTTTTTTCACGGTGTCTTCCATGTGCGATTTATCCTGCAGCTCGACGCTATAACCGAACTGTTCGAGCGTCGTGCCGATGAGCGTGAGGTACTGTTGCCAGGAGAAGTTGGTA
>JAFGIM010000117.1 GCA_016929605.1 Spirochaetales bacterium
CCATCATGGAAAAAATGTTCACCTTATCAAATTCCCAGGATTTTCCGATCCTGGAAAACCGACAAACCGCCATGATAACCGAGTTTTTTACTGGAATCATGCCAATTTTAGGGTATGTGGCTTATCACGAAATATGGATGGAGCAATTCTCGATGGAAGAATCGGCACTCCGTGCGCAATTTGTGGAATCCTTTCTTGGTTCTCATTTTGGTTATACCATTCCTGGATTCCCTCATGGTCATTGTTCAAAGACATGATTCGGCCTAACCGTTGATATTTTTTATCAACGATAATTAAACAACCAGTTATTTAATTATTATAACTAACTGGTTATACAAGGAGCGACTATGACATTCTCTACTATCCTGCAAAAGGGAGGGAAAAAGATCGTTAAACACAAATACCGCGTGTTGCTTATTAGCGGGGTGTTAACGCTTATCTCTCTCCTTGCCACAACCCGAATCGGAATAGACACAGACATTGCCCGACTATTACCTCCGGATAATCGTGTTGCTCGAACATTTACCCGAATTACCAAATCATTTCAAAGCACCTCAACCTTGATTACTGTAATACAGGGTTCGAATCGAACGGCTATTATCGCGGCAGCTGAGGAATTCGCTCAGGAAATACAGAATGATCCGCAAGCGGCAACACTGATTAAATCTGTCCAACTCAAGGCCGATCGTAACTTTGCCAAAAAATGGGGATTCCTCCTTCAGGAAAAGGATGAACTTGAAGACAACCACGTTCTATTTGCATCCACACGGCTTCTTCCTCTTCTACAAACAACAAACAATATCCTGGAGGATAAACTCTCGGACGGCGACAATGAAGAAGTTGAAGGAGCAGAAGGAGAAGACGATGCATTTTCTGTGATGTCTCGCTTTTCCCTTTTTGCGGAGCAATTTTTGGCAGCGGTTAGGACCACCGACGGCAAGGAAAATCTATCTCAGGCTGCTCGAAACATGGCAGACGCCTGGATATTCGGAGAAGAATATTTTTTTGATCCCGAGGAGAAAACACTACTTTTACAGATTCGACCAACCTTTACGATTGGCGATCGCGAGAAACTCTCTCTTCTTTCAAAGATGGCCACAGAGATAGGAGCAAGAGTTACGCAAAAAAGTAACGACGAAAATTCCTCGGCGATGATTTCATTCTCGTTTACCGGAGACATAGAAAACGAGGCCGCAGAGGAAAAAGCGCTCGGTGCTGACGTATTTTATCCCACACTCATTGCTTTGGTTCTAATCCTGTTTCTCTTCTTTTTTTCATTTAACAGGCGCAGATCCATTCTTTTCGCGCTTGTGGCCCTGGTATGCGGGATCATCATCGACCTTGGTTTTACCGCTTTGACGGTAAAAAATCTTAATATGATAACCAGCTCATTTGGTGCATTGCTTGTTGGACTAGGAATCGATTTTGGAATTCACATCGCATCCCGGTTTGACGAAGCGATGAACAATGGGGAAAGCCCAGAAGAAGCGATGGGACAAGTATATCGAGAAGTTGCAGCTCCAATAATCGTGGGAGGATTAACTACTGCGATTGCTTTTTATTCTCTTCTTTTTTCACATACCATTGCATTCAAGGAATTTGGGCTTGTAGCTGGCACAGGAATTCTTACCACGCTCGGATCGGCATTTATTATTCTTCCAGCCTTGTTAGCAGCCTTTCCCGGTAAACCCCGTGTGCAAAGCTCATCCAGGAAAATCTCCTTTCTTCCAATTGCACGTTCATCCTTGCTTTTTAGCTCGCATAGAGCCTTTGTATTTTTTGTTGTCATTGTTGTCACCCTTGGAGCTGCTATATGCATTCCAAAAAATCGTTTCAACTATGACATGCGTTCCATTGGTCCCAGGGAAAGCTCTTCAAAGACAACCGAAGCTCTTGTATCACAGCGATTTGGAATTTCAGTATGGCAGCACATGGCCCTGGCAGACAGTATCGATACAGCACGCTTTAAAGCCGAATTATGTAAAACCGCACCCCTCGTTCGCCGAGTTGAGTCGATCGCCGACTATATACCAGAAGACGGCGAACAGGACGCCCGCCTTATGCTAATCCAGAATATTGCGACACAAACCAATCGTACGGATTGGCACAAATGGAACAAAGAATCCCTTGCCTTATTAAGACAAGAAATTCAACGGCTTGAATGGAACATGATCGAGCTAGGAGATCTGGCCGCTGCCTCTAGGGGAGAGAACGCACTCCCCGTTCGCAAGCGAAACGACATGATACGTGAGGTATTTGGTGCAGACACCGGGAAAAGTGGCAAGGAAGTATTTTCTCAATTAATTACGGCGCTTAGCAGGGAAGACGAAGAATCCTTAATTACTGTTCTGAATACACTTGATTCAGAGTTTGCTATAAGCCTTGATTCTATTGTTACCGAGCTGTCGTCTGTTAACCGGCACATTTCTATCTCCGACATTCCGCAAAATATTACAATGGATCTCGTATCTGATGATGAAACGGAATATCTTGTAATCATCCATGGCGATGCAGCTCTATCAACAGGCTCCTCATTTATTAACTTTGCAGATGGGCTATCGGCTGTAGATCCCGAAGCAACTGGATCTCTTACCCTGGGTCTTGAGTTGTCGCGAGAGATTCTCCAAGAATCACGGCGTATGGGCTTTATCGTCTTATTCGTTGTGGTAGGTTTAGTCCTTCTCATGTTCAGATCCATAAAGAAAACCCTTATTGTGTGTGCTGGATTCTTTTGTTCTTTTATCGTGATGTTTGGGCTTTCTCCATTCTTTGGAGAATTTAACATCGTGAATGCCCTGGCAATACCGCTTATCATCGGAATTGGAATTGATTATTGCGTTCATCTTCTGTCCGCAATCAATTCTACAGAGCCAGGAGCTTATGAGAAAACCATTAAATCCGTAACCCTCAGCATGCTCACTACTCTCTTCGGCTTCGGATCTCTCGCACTTGCCGGTCAATTTAAAGGAATTGCCGACCTTGGTACCACCCTCACAATCGGAATTATCTCCTGCTATGTTTTCTCGATCATTCTTATACCGGCGCTTGTGCGTCCAACACAAACCAAACAAATATCCGGAGGTTTCTAATGAAACACACAACCTACTTTTACCAAACCTGTGCGTTTACGCTCTTTCTTTTTTTTCTAGCTCTTTCCGTTAATGCTCAGGATAAACAAGCACTTTCGATTATACGCGCAGTTGACGCCCAAGCAAAAACCGATTCAAGCAAATTATCTTTTACCATGGCAATCCGACAAACAGAAAATGCAGAAAGTCGAGTGTTCTCTCTTACATCATTAGAGAATGCACAAGGCGACTCTGTTATTGAGTTTCTTTCCCCAAAGACAGTTAGGGGGTTGAAAATACTTACGAAGGGAAACAGTAGCTGGGTATTCTTTCCATCTACCGGAAGGATTCGAAAAATTGGAGGCTCTTCTAGAAGCGGTTCAGTACAAGGTGTTGGGGGTGATTTCTCTTACGACGATCTTGGCAGTAACTCCTGGGAGGCTGACTATGTCTTTTCTCTTGAAACAACCACAACAACTGAATGGATCCTTCATGGTAAACGCAAACATGCTGAAGCACCCTACGATGAAGTTCGATTAACTGTGTCACAAGGGAATGGCTTGGTTACCAGCGCTGCCTTTTCCCTTGAAAAAGAGGGTGGCTTATATAAAGAACTAAATCTCAGTGAGTTTCGTGATTTTTCGGGTCAAACAAGAGCTGGTAAACTTGTAATGAAGACTCTATCCAAGGGATCAATAACCGAAGTAACGCTCGACCATGCAGAGTTTAATATCCCCTTACACAATGATCTGTTTGATCCATCACGATTTTCCAGATAATCGCATCAATATGTAGGAGTCACTAATGAATAGATTACTAACAACAGCGCTGATGATTGCTTCTATTATCATCTGCATACCATTACCAGCCACAGAGGGATTAATGATCTTTGGAAAAATGGAAACTGAATCAGTATCCGGCATTGGTCACAAAGATGTTGGCCACAATGGTTTTTTAAGTAGGCTTACTTTAAGCATGGAAGGGGGACAGGAGTCAGTCCAATTTCGTGGGGAAGGAGGTTTCGAATCCTCCTGGGGCATTCTTGACCGAGAAACAATTATTGCCGATTCAGGTCTTTCTATTTCACAACAAGAAATACAAGAAACCGCATCGTTTGGAGATTGCCTATTCATAGACCAAGCATGGGCTTCTACTCGCACTGGACCTCTCATAATCCGTGGCGGTTTTATTCCAATCGCATGGGGAAGCGCCTACCTTTATAACCCGACACTTAAGGTAAGCGAACCCCTATTTCCGGGAGAAGAGCTTGAGCGAACTCATGGAGTCCCCGGTATGGCCATGGATCTAGCGCTACCAAAAAGTATAACGATAGAAGGATACCTCCTTGCAAAGCCAAGAACCGGTCAGGCGATGAAGAGTATGGACAGTATTTCTACAGCGAACTTCCCCTTTGGTAGCCGTCTTACATTCCGAACAGAGAATATCGATTCCGCTGTATCATTCTTTCGCGAACTACCCTCTGCTCATGAAAATCCACGTTATTGGCTGGGCGCAGAAGCAAGCGTACTTACCGGGCCTGTCCTATGGTATGGAGAAGGAAGTGCGACAATCAAGAATCCCATGGAAACTGCCGAATGCTCTTTTGGAGTATCCTCAGAACTTCCATGGTTGGTAGCAACTCTCAGAGCAGAATATCTATATTTTGCCAACGGAAGCGACACAGACACCTATGACATATCTCTTGTATTAATCGGCCAGAAGGTCCTCCTTGCACAACAGTATCTTTTTATTTCAATCGAGAAAGAGGATCCTGATACAGCGGCGTGGATGTTATCTGCAGGAGTCCTGGTGAATCTGGTAGATACCTCTTCCTTAATTCTTCTTAAGGCAGAATGGAAACCCCTAACCGAAGCGAGTTTCAGTATTTTTACCAGGTTTTTTTCCGCCTCTTTTGATAGTACTAATACTGGGGAATTTGGTGGAAGCCACACACTTGCCCCCGGCATTACGTTCAGACCTTACAGAAGTCTTATAGGCCTATCCGCCACATGGAACTTTTGATATAGTTATATAATGCGAACGGAAACAAATATGCGAAGCCGCGTCTATGGCGCGGCCTCCGCGTCCCTTTTTATTTATTCATCCAGTGCAATTGCATTGCCAATTTCTCTGGTTCGAATCTCGCAAGAGCTTGGCCTTAACCTGACCCAAGGTGGCGCTCTGGGGTTTATCACATCAATTGAACAACTGTTTATCATGATTGCAAGCTCCTTCCTGGCCGCGCGATTTGGAAAAATCAGAATTATTCGCACCGGCCTATGTATCCTTGCCCTTGGGCTTGCACTTTTCCCCCTTAGTTCCAGTTTTCTTATGGCCATAACCCTTATGCTCATTATTGGCTTGGGAAATGCGCTGCTGGAAGCATTATTAACACCTCTTGTGGAAGATCTTTTCCCCAACGATAACGGCTCCAAGATGAACCTGCTTCACGCTTTTTGGCCAATTGGAACCTGCGTTACAGTACTTGTCCTTGGCCAATTACTTTCCATGGGAATTTCATGGCGAATACTCTTTGTAGCATTATCCCTTATAGTGTTAGCTATTGGCGCCTTTTTCCCTTCATCAAAGAAAATCATCCTTCCCAAAAGCCGGGGCGACTTTAGTCATGCACTCGAAATATTCACTCATCCGCGATTTTGGCTTTTTGGACTTGCCCTGGCATTTGCAGGAGGCGCAGAAGGAGCCTTTGCCTATTGGTCTGCAAGTTATATCCAAATACAATTTGATACCTTGCCCCGTGCCGGGGCCTTTGGAACAGCTGCCTTTGCTGTAGGGATGGCCGTTGGCCGGTTTGCATCAAGCACCCTTGCAGGCAAGCTTGGGCTCAAGTCGCTCATTATTCTATCTCTTTCCATCGGCCTTGCAATCAGTGGTGGCATCTTTATTATTAACGGATTACTTGCCTTGTATGTTTTTCTTTTTATGATGGGTCTTTCGGTAGCCTGTCTATGGCCAAGCATTCAGTCCCTGGCGGGAATCGAAATGGATGTAGACCCAACCCCGCTTATGATTTTTCTTTCCTGTTTTGGATTGCCAGGATTTAGTTCTGCCACGCTCTTGATGGGAATAATTGGAGATGCCCGTGGAATACAGACCGGTTTTATTATTGTACCACTGTATCTCTGTCTTTCCCTGATATTGATTCTGGTTAATCGTTCCAAGCATTAAAAAAGGGATGGACCAATAAGCCCATCCCTTACCATGTACACTTACTTATTTTTTCTCTATCAAATCAAGCTCTGCCTCTGCAACAGTAAAATATCGCAATAGATCATCAAGACGCTCTGCTTGGGCGGAAAGTTGTTCAGCCGTTGAAGCAAGCTCTTCCGATGCACCGGCATTTTGCTGGATTACAGAATCAAGCTGCATAATAGCCTGGGTGCTCTGTTGAACACCTGTTCTCTGTTCATTGCTTGCGGAACTAATTTCTTGTACAAGATCGGCCGTTTTTTTGATATCCGGAACCAATTCGTCCAAAAGCTTTCCAACCATTACAGAAGAATCTACCGTTGCATTTGAAAGTTCTCCGATCTCTCCGGCAGAGGATTGACTTCGCTCAGCAAGCTTTCGAACTTCTGCCGCGACTACGGCGAATCCTTTTCCATGCTCGCCGGCCCGTGCTGCCTCGATCGCGGCATTTAGAGCCAGCAAATTAGTTTGACCTGCAATCTCGCCAATAATTGAAATCTTGGTCGCAATATCCTTCATCATGGCTACAGCTTCTGCAACAGCCTTGCCGCTCTTCTCTGCATCGGTTGCCGCTTTTACGGCGATACGATCTGTCTGCATGGCGTTATCTGCGTTCTGTTGAATATTTGCGGCCATTTCTTCCATGGAAGACGACACTTCTTCTGCAAGAGAGGCTTGCTCACTTGCCCCTTGGGATAACTCCTGGGCAGTAGAACTCAACTCAATACTTCCATTTTTAACATACCCGGCTACTTCTCTGGCGTTCTTGATTACCTCCCCCACACGATTTTTCATATCATTAATTCCTCGTGCAAGGTCTCCAAACTCATCGCCCTGGGTAAGCACAACCTCATCTATTCGCGTAGTAAGATCCCCTTCTCCCATAAGTCCGGCAAAATCACGTAACGCACGAACCGTTTTGTTAATAAAGGTAGTCAAAATCGCCGCGAATAATACAGATAAAAACACAACGAACAAGAGCACTACAATCAGGGTTATTAGTATTCCCCGATACGCCTTCATGCTGTTACCATAATCCTCTTCTGTTTCTTCCAACATTACGCCTGTCAGGTCATCCATCGCACCGCGCATCTTGGCAAATACTTCCAAGTACTCCCCATAATAGTTTTTTTCAAGAGATGCCGAGTCCATTGACTTGATTTGCACAAGGGCTAAGCCTGTAAGGGCTGCCCAACGTTTATAGTTGGTATGAAAGGTTTCAAAGGCAGGAACAGCTGTTTTCCCTGAATCATAATAAATTTTCTCGAAAGCAGAGAAGCGCTCAAGTACTTGGCGCATATTATCTTCTATTTCTTTTCCATACTTTTCCAGAGCTGCGGTATCTTTTCGAGAAAGCGGGATAAAAGACTGGGCAATCGCCACACTTGACTGATACGCATCTCTATCAGACTCAATCAAGCGTTCTACCCCGATCAAACCCTGATTATAAATATCTATCGTTGCCTGATTTATTGTTTGTAATGAAAGAAACACAAAAACGAAACCAGCTATAAAAACCAGAATCACCAAAGAAAAAACCAAAAACAATTTCCAGCGCAATTTCATGTTTCGTATCGTTTGCATGGCAGCCTCCGTACTAGTCTTGCCATTAATTGTAATTCAGCAAAAATAAAAATGCACTTTTTATGGAAAAAAGGTCAAAACGGTCTCCAAACTCATTTTGATCGCATGTGTCATCTTTCCGGTAAGTTCCCGTTCCAGAAAGTCCAGCGCAAGTTTGTGCCGTTCATCTGCGAACCTGGGTGTACTCTCCATAAACAACAAAGACACATCTACACCAAGAGCCATGGCAAGCGTTTCTACCGTTTCCAGCGAAGCGCCACGAGTCCCCCTTTCAATGTGCATCATGAAGGTTGGAGAGATTTTCACTGCTTCAGCAAGCCGTGCCTGAGTTAGACCATGCTGCTTACGAAGAAGCGCCACATTTCTGCCAAGTCGTTTCTTTATTGTCTCCATAATCTCTATTATAATACAAAAGTTTCAACTTGACAGAGTCTCATAGTCAGGCAAGAATAATCTATTAGATTAACGTGTAATTAACATAAAAAGTCGTTTCAATGTCACTTAAGTTTCAGTCAGGCGGTAACGACACATGCATTTTGAACGATATGAGGATATAGCGATACGGGAAGCACCCTTTGGTATTGCTGTTATCAAGGATGCCGACGGGATTATTCTTGAGGCAAACGAGGCCTATTGTGCACTTCTTGGGCGCTCCCGGTCAGAAATAATTGGTAAAACCTGGATGAAATTCACACATCCCGAGGACGTTATCAAAGATGTAGTTGCCATCCTGAACATGCGAATCCGTGCTCGCAGTAAAATAATAAGGGACAAGCGATATCTTAGACCGGACGGAAGCCCCCTTCATGCGCGAATAACTGTAATCCCCCTTAATGAACAAGACCTTCCCAAACGACATATTGTTATGTTGCAAAACAGAAACACAGAAATCATAATGCGTAGCCGTCTTAAGGAGAGGGCAGAAGACCTGTCCCGATACCGAAACGCTATTTTTGATTCCATGGCAGGAATTGCACAGTTTAGGGATCGTGAAACAGGAGAGCATATTCATCGAACCAAGAATTACGTGCGAATCCTTCTCCAAAAAGCCACCGGTCTACACCCCTTCTCCGACAAGGGCATACGAGTAATTTCCAGGGCCGCGATGCTTCATGACATTGGCAAGGTTGGTATTCCCGACCACATTCTTTTAAAAGAGGGGAAGCTGACTCGAGAGGAATTTAGTATAATGGAGTCGCACACCCTGTTGGGTGCGCTCGCAATCCGTAACAGCATGAAGGCAGAGGCAAACGATACGGGACTCATCTATGCCCGCGAGATAGCAGAATGTCATCATGAAAAATGGGACGGCACAGGATATCCTCATCGACTCAAAGGAACTCATATACCAATTACCGCCAGGGTAATGGCACTTGCCGATGTATACGATGCCTTGCGGTCAAAAAGACCGTACAAGCAAGCATCAACCCACGCAGAAGCAGTCCACATTATTACCAAGGCCTCAGGTTCACATTTTGATCCGGAACTGGTTCGGGTCTTCTTGTCTAATGAAAAGGCTTTTGAAAAAATCGCAGAAACAGAGCAACGATTTCTTGAACGCCACAACGAGTCAGATTACCCCTAAAAAAACAGACGAGCACATTGAAACACCACAGCTGATACAAGCCATGCGGTTCCCGTCTGAAATAGAACTGCTAATACCGTCCATCGTACCGAACCCATCTCCCTTCTTGTAGCTGCAACAGCGGCAACGCATGGGGTATAGAGCAAGGTAAAAACCAGGAAGGACAGAGCACCAGGAACAGAAAAATACGCCTCTATACCCGCGGGAAGCACAACTGACAAGGTACTGACAACCGCTTCCTTTGCGGCAAATCCGCTCACCAGGGCAGAGACCGCCTGCCAGGAAGCAAACCCGTTTGGAACAAAAATCGGAGCTATAAAAGACCCCAAAGAAGCCAAGATGCTGGTTGAACTGTCTTCAACCATATGGAATGACCAGTCAAGATTAGTTAAGGCCCAAATAACCAGGGATCCGAAGAATATAATGGTAAAAGCCTTCTGCACAAAGTCCATAACCTTTCCCCGCAAATGATAAAACACCGTGGAAAAGGACGGGAGTCGGTAAACGGGGAGTTCCAGCACAAAGGGTACTGCCCCTCCCTTAAAAAAAGTACGTTTAAATATCAAGCCTGCGATGATCGCAACAAACATGCCGCCAAAATATAACGAGGTCATAACAAGCCCGGTATACCGAGGGAAAAATGCGGCACAGAACATTCCATACACCGGAACCTTGGCCGAACAAGACATAAAAGGAATAAGCAGGATTGTCATCTTCCGATCGCGCGAGCCAGAAAGGGTCCTTGTAGACATAATCGCTGGAACCGAACAGCCAAAACCTATCAACATAGGAACAAAAGATCTACCTGATAATCCAATTTTCCGGAGAACCGAATCAAGGACGAAGGCTACTCGAGCCATATATCCAGAATCTTCCAAAAGAGATAGAAAAAGGAAAAGTATAGTAATTACTGGTAAAAAGGAAAGCACGCTGCCGACACCGGTTAAAGCTCCATCCACGATAAGGGATCTCATCCATGGACTAACCTGCGCAACTGTAAGCCCTTGATTAACAAGAGAAATGAGCCAATCCACACCAACAGAGAAAAGATCCGA
>JAFGIM010000118.1 GCA_016929605.1 Spirochaetales bacterium
AGATACATGCATGCACTGAGCAAACCCACAACAGTTCCACTTGCCCCAAGGGCAAGGGCATACAGGGTTATTGTATTCCCGGTGACCAGGGCAAAGGAAAAAGAGTTTACTGCGCTGTAGGAGTTGAATACCCTTCTGCCATACTTGATCTTGAAGGGGGACAGTTGCTCACTCATCTTCCTATAGTGTATCCTCTGACTATGAAACAAACAACCACACCCACACGAAGTGAGGTTTCCCCAAAAGACATGTGGGACCTTACCACCCTATACCAAAACGATGAAGCCTGGAAAACCGATCTGGAGCAATTCCCTGCATTAACAGAAGGGGTTAACGCCCTGCGGGACAGCGTAGCCACCTCGGCGGCGGCCCTTGCCGACTGCCTTGAAAAACACGCGAAGGCCCTTCAGCTAATGGAAAAAACGGGCAACTATGCCTTTTTAAAAAAGGCCGAGGATGAAGGGAACGCCCTTGCTCTGGATCGCACCGGCCGATACATGATGGCAGCAACAGCATACGAGGCCGGGACAAGCTGGCTTATCCCGGCGATTCAGGCAATCGACACCCCTACCCTTACCGCCTGGATTCAGCAAGAGCCTCGCCTTGAGCCACTCGCCATATGGATAGAAAAACTGCTGTACCTTAAACCGCACATCCTTTCGGAAAAAGAAGAGCGAATCCTTGCCCTGCAAACCGAAGCGGCTCAAACTCCAAAAAACGCCTTTTCTGCCCTGACTAACGTTGACCTTGATTTTGGAAAGGTACGCACACAAGAGGGCGAGGTCTCGTTAACCCAAAGTTCCTTTTCCAGTCTGCTAGAAAATCAGGATCGATCCATCCGCGAAAGCGCATACCGACAGTTTTACCAGGGATTTTGTGCCCACCAACATACCATTGCCTCGCTCTATACCGGCTCCGTTCATCAAGACGTTGCCGAAGCGAGAATCAGGGGCTACCCCTCCGCCCGGGCGATGGCCCTTTTCCCCGACCGCGTAAGCGAAACCGTATACGACAATCTGATCGAAACCGTTCGCGAGTTTCTTCCTGCAGTACACCGCTACTACAACTTACGCAAACGAGCCCTATCTCTTTCTGATTTACGCCATTGGGACGTGTATATTCCCCTGGTTCCTGCCGTCCAAAAAAAGACAAGCTATGAAAGCGCCGTTCAACTGATCGGGGAAGCCCTTGCCCCCCTTGGAGAAGAATACACCAGTACCCTTACCAGTGGATTACTGGGTGGCTGGGTAGATCGTTACGAAAACAAGGGGAAGCGTTCGGGGGCCTTCTCTTCGGGAGGGTATACCGGATATCCGTATATTCTGATGAATTATAAAGAAGAGGTATTGCGGGATGTCTTTACCCTGGCGCATGAGGGAGGCCACTCCATGCATTCACACTATTCAGCTCGCTCAAATCCCTTTATGTGTTATGAATACACCATATTCGAGGCGGAGGTTGCCTCGACCTTTAACGAAGACCTCCTGTTCCGATCGCTTATCAAAAAAGCAGATGAGCCGGCATTAAAAGCATATCTCCTTTCCACCAGGGTAAGCGATATATTGGCTACCCTGTTCAGACAAACCATGTTTGCTGAATTTGAGAAAAAAACGCACGCCCTGGTTGAATCGGGAACGCCACTCACCTCAGATACACTCAGAAGTGAATATCGTTCGCTGTTGGAAGCATACTTTGGCAAAGAAATGCACTTTGAAAAGGAAAGCGATTTGGAATGCTTGCGTATTCCACACTTTTACAACGCCTTTTATGTGTATAAATACGCCACTGGCATCTCAGCCGCGATGGCCCTTGCCAACCGGGTATATAACGGCGGAGAGAGCGAACGAAAAGACTACTTTAAATTTCTTGCTTCGGGAGGTTCCCGCTACCCAATAGACGCGCTAAAGGTTGCGGGGGTAAACATGGAAGAAAAAGAGCCCATACGGGCGGCATGCGAAACCTTTGTTGCCACCCTTGACGAACTGGATACAGCACTAAAAGCGTTAAACCGGTAAGGGATTACCAGCGACTTCGGGCAAGGCGAAAGCCTTGCCCAATTTCGGTAATTCCGGGCAAGCTGCCGAATTCCCCGCCTACCTGCAAACGATAGGCGTTTCCCATCCAGCTTCCCCCGCGAACGATGCGTTTGATTCGCGATTCATCATCCACTATAGCCGTACTATCCTTAACAAACAGGTCATAACACCACTCCCAGGCATTTCCGCTCATATCGAATATTCCCAGCTGGTTTGACACCAAAGAGCGGACCGGGGCAATAGTCGGTGCATTATATACCGCATATAGGTCGGAGCGGGAATATTCGTAATAGGGAACGGAGCTGCCGCTGGGATTTGAACCGGGGGTCCATTCAACGCCGTCGAGATAGCGCGCCGCAAGTTCCCATTCCATGGACGTGGGAAGCCGAAAGCCGTCCGAACCCGGGCGAACAAAGAGGGCATCATTACGGGTTTCCAAATAATGCGAATCGCGAACGGGAGTGACATATTCGCCATCCTGATAATAGACCGGCTGATTTCCCATAAGCTCGGATAAGGCATTACAAAACACGATGGCGTCCCGCCAGCTGACCTTTACGACCGGCAACTTGGCATCCCCATCACAAAGGACGAGACCGGAAAAACGGTAGGAAGCAAGGGAAGGCGCTGAAGTGACCGCACGCCACAAGCCCCGGGTAACCTCCGTCTCTCCAAGCACAAATTCCTCGGTAACAACGGTACCCCCCGCCACATCGGTACACCCCCGGGGAGCGGTTCCGGCAGGAACAAGCTTAAAGACGACACTCACGTCCCCTTTGGACTTCTTCTTTGAGCCATCCTCTGCAGCAGCGGGAACGATGATGGTTTGGGAGCCAAGGCCCGGCGATGATTTATATTGAAGGCGCATAAAAGGATTAAACGCTTCCGGAAAATAAAGGACAATCGCAAAGGCAATTAAGAGGGTAAGCGGAATAATAGCATGAATGATTGATCTAATGGTTTGTTTCTTCATGGACATTACTATATACCGGCAAAGCAATAAAGAAAACTATCTTTTGAAGCCAGCATCACCTTTTCTTTACAAAATACAAGGCATGGAAACACACGTACCTGTTGATGAGGATATCTGTATAAAGCGTGCACGGGAAGTTTTTGGCATACCCTATCTATTTCCCTGGCAGCGATTGGTCATAGCAAATATCCTTGACGCAATAGCTTCAAAAAACGCACCGATGGATGAGGAAGAACAGTTTGATGAGGACGGGGTACTTCGGGGCCAACAGATAGTGCTCCTGCCAACGGGTGCCGGTAAATCCCTGTGCTTTCAATTGCCTGCGGTACTTCTGGAAGGACAAACCCTGGTTATTTATCCCCTGCTCGCCCTGATGGGCGATCAGGAGAGAAGGCTCAGGGAAGCAGGCGTAGAAACGGTTATCTTTCGCGGAGAGCAGGATGCGAACACGCGGCAAGACTGCCTTGACCGAATGGAAGGAAAGAATGGACGGAGTGCGGCACAATTGATCATCGCGAATCCAGAGGTCCTTGCGGGAGAAAAACTCCTTGATCGAATTGCCCGGCGAAATATTGCACACATTGCGATTGACGAGGCTCATTGCGTTTCAGAATGGGGAGACAGCTTCCGACCGGCCTATCTTGGCTTGGGCGACATCATAAAGCGAATAAACGCGCCTGCGGTAACTGCCTTTACCGCAACGGCCTCCCCCGGTGTACTGACCCGGGTAGCCGAGGTGCTTTTTGATGGAAGGGCACACCTGGTACGCGGAGAATCCGATCGGGCAAATCTGGTGTACCGGGTGCGGCCGTGCAGGTCCAAAGAGATCGCACTGGTTGATGAAGTGCGAAAGTCCTGTTGGCCACTGGTGGTTTTTTGCTCGTCCCGGGGAGGGTGCGAAAAAACAGCCTTGCTTTTACGCGAGGCGCTCTGTTGCGAGGATATTAAATTCTATCATGCCGGTTTATCAAAAGAAGAAAAAATAAATGTTGAAACCTGGTTTCATACACATCCCAAGGCAATACTGTGCACAACCTGCGCCTGGGGGATGGGCGTAGATAAAAAAGATGTAAAAACGGTGATTCACCGTGATGTTCCCCCCACGGCCGAAGCCTATATTCAGGAAGCAGGGAGGGGCGGACGGGACGGAACAGTAGCCCAGGCAATTCTATTGTGGAGTGACCTGGATGGAAGGCGTATCGCGCGCCTTGGGGAAAAAGAGCGGTTAAGAGCGAGGGAACTGGTCCGGTTTGCACAAGGGAAGCGCTGTAGACGCCTTGTATTGCTCGAGGCCCTTGGAGACCCTCGTGCTTCGGGTCAGGGGCCAGAAGGAGAAGGGATTGCCTGTTCGGGTTGTGATGTCTGCGATGGAAAAGCTGAAGTCTTGCCGACTGAGGACCGTCTTGTCCTTGATTTTACCCGGCTACATCCCCGCTCGTATAGTCAAAACGATATGGCGGAAATTCTTTACGCCGGGGCTAACGCACATGAGCGGATGAGGGGCTGGCAATATAGCTGGAGAGTCAGCGATGTACACGCCTCAATCACCGCTCTTCTTGAAGCCGGAACATTGCAGAAAAGCCGCTACTGGCCACAGAAGGGCAGACTCTACCTTAGCGCCGCTTTTTCTTTACCGGCGGGGCCTCATCTTCTTCGTCGTCAGGGCCGTCCCGCTCATCTTCGTCTTCCTGGACTTCACTCTTTTTTTCGGCGACGGCAACAGGGGCCTTCTTGCGGGCGGGACGTGGCGGGCGTTTTCGGTAGCGAACAATCCAGTTAATAATCGACATATACAACAATACTGCTACGGTAACGATTATTACCTCCGGAGAGGAGAGTACCGCTTGCAATAATATAATAAGATCATCCAGTTGTATCATATAGAGCATATCGGCATGTACCACAGCCGCCTTGACCACTACCCTCGCCATTGGTACGATACGCATATGACGGGAATAATTGACTATAAAGCAGGTAATATCCGCAGCGTTGAACTTGCCTTGCGTACGCTTGGGGTTAACTACCGCATTTCCGACACTCCGGAGGAGCTTGAAGGGGCAGACCGCCTTATCTTTCCGGGAGTTGGCGAGGCCAAGTATGCCATGAAAAACCTTAAGGAACGCGGCTTTGATGCCTTTTTGCACCAGTGGGCCTCATCCGGCAAGCCCTTGCTTGGGGTATGCCTTGGCTCACAAATTATTTTTGAATACTCGGAGGAAGGGGACACGCCCTGTCTTGCCCTTGTCCCCGGTGCGGTACGCCGCTTTCCCGACCACTTCCGCGAGCATGGCCTTAAAATTCCTCACATGGGCTGGAACAATGTCACCTTTACCAATGGTGGCTCTCGCCTGTTTGACGGAATTCAGGAAGGCACGGATTTTTACTTTGTTCACTCATATTACGTTGATCCCATAGATCGCTCCATTATCAGCGCGACTGTCGATTACGGTATGGAAGTCCCCTGCGGAATCCGCCATGGCGCCATTGAAGCCTTTCAGTTTCATCCAGAGAAATCGGCTATGGGCGGCTTACGAATCCTGGCAAACTTTACCGCCGCCGACCGGCAAAAGGGCCCCTTATGCTAAAAAAAAGAATTATCGTATGCCTGGACGTTAAGGATGGAAGGACAACCAAGGGCGTACAATTTTTGGATAATGTTGATATTGGCGATCCGGTTGAAATGGCCCTGGAGTATTACCGCCAGGGTGTGGATGAGCTTGTTTTTTATGACATTATGGCATCGGCCCGCGATCGCGGTCCGACGCTTGACTTGATCGCCCGGGTAGCCGAGACAATTCACATCCCCTTTTGTGTGGGCGGAGGCATTACCACCGTAGAGGACATTCGCTCCACCATCCTCTCCGGCGCGGAAAAAATAAGCCTCAATTCACAGGCGGTAAAAAATCCGTCGCTGATTCAAGAAGGCGCGGCTATTTTTGGCAATCAATGCATTGTGTTGGGGATGGACGCAAAACGAGACCCGTCAATGCCTTCGGGATACCGCGTGTATATAAACGGCGGCCGCGTAGATACAGGGCTGGACGCGCTTGAATGGGCACTCAAGGCGGAAAGCCTTGGCGCCGGAGAAGTAGTCCTTAACTCTATAGACGCCGATGGAACTCGCTCAGGCTATGAGCTACCCATAACACGACTGCTGTCCGAGCGGCTTTCCATTCCCATTATCGCCTCCGGAGGCGCCGGAAAGAGCGAACACTTGGCAGAGGTGCTCAGCGACGGGAAAGCGGACGCAGCCTTAATCGCCTCGATGGTTCACTCAGGAGAGTATACGATTGGCAGCATCAAGAGGGAATTGACTGCGATGGGAATTCCCATCGCAGTTCACAGCGCATCGTAGGGGCTTTATTCTTTACTTTCCTCTTTTACGAGAAGTTCCTCCCGGGTCTTGCCAAACAGGTCGTGCAAGTTCCCGTCAACCAATACCACCCGTTCAGCTCCATCCATCTGGGCATAGCTTTGGCGCGAGGTTACCGCGGTTTTTCCGATGTGTATGGTGCGAACATTCTTTGTGCCTGCAAAGGCCTTAACGGCAATTCGAGACTGCTCTTCAAGCCCCCATTCGCCTTGATTCGCATTGGCAGAGACTGTTCCAAGAATCTTGATATTGGAAACAGCATCCACAAGAGACTTTGCCAGATCAGGATCCGCCTGATATTGCGGTTCCTCCACATACCACATGTCAGCGGAATGGATAAGGGCAAGAGGAGGAAAGCCGGAGCGAGTGATCTCTATACTATCCACGGGTTCTGTAATGGTAAGGTACTCTGTAGTTTCCCTGCTGTCCTGATAAAGCTGTATTGCCCACACACAAGATAAAAGGACAATAGCGCAAAGCAATAGTGTTTTTCTGAGCGGTAGTTTTTTCATTCTTTGCCTCCTGACACTTCCCTGTTCTCTGTGCTGTAGCGGGCCTTAATTACTTTTCGCCGTCTGTTCCTGACGCGCCAGGCAATAAGGCCACAGATGCCGGCAAGAACCGGAAGCCCCCACAGGTTAATTGCCCGCGCAAGGGCACGAGAGGCGGCGGAAGTTTTATCCAGGGTATTAAAGGCAAGACCCTTGGTACGCATAAGCGGGAGGTCGTCCCTGCCGCTTACATAATCGAGGCAGTTACGGATAAAGATGGCAGTGGGCTGCCTGCCCTGCTCGTCAATAACAATGGGCGTGGTATTCCTGGAACTTCCCATCAATATGACGCGAGAAGGAAGGACAGACACATCAAGATGTTTTTGCGAGTGAATAATCGTGGAACCCTCTGTCCCTTCTGCAGCATCAAGGGCGGCAGGACGAGCGCTAAAGGCGCTGGGAAAGAATCCTTCCAAAGAGACCGCAAGCCGCTCGCTTGCAAGGGAGTCATTTCCAGGCGGATTTACCGCCCAGGGGGCAAGACTGATTCGATCGGCGAGGACCCAAGATTCGGGAGAGCTGGTCGCAAGGTCAGTCATCGTTACCTTTTGGGGTAATCCGGAGGAAAGGGTTTCGATGGCGGCAGACTGAACAAAAAACACATAGGCAAGGTTACGCGACACAGGATGGCGGGCGTTCATGCCTTCCCGCTGCAATTGGGGAACGTAGTAAAGCGGTGTTGATCCGCCTCCCCGACGGGCATCCTGATAGCAATTTTTATCCAGTACATAGTTATGACCAACGCTAACACCCCATTTTTCCAGGAGCCGCTCCAACCCGCTTGTTATGGGCAGATACTGCGGCTCCGCGCCATACTGAGCTTGCGGACTGGGAATCTGTTCAAACGGATCTTTAAGCACAAACAGATTTCCTCCGCGCAGCAAAAACTGATCGATGCGGTACAAGCCTGCTTCGCTAAACGCCTGAGTCGGGCCGTTTATCATAAGAGCCGAAAGATAGGGCGGTATGTCCTCCGTATCGGGATTAACCGGAACAAATGTGTACATGTCGGAGGCAAGGCGAACCAATCGGGTAAGGCCCTGCTGCTCGTCGGTAAGAGAGACCTCGCCATGACCGGTTACATATCCAATTGAAAGGGATGAGGACATAAGAGAAGTAAGTGCGTCGGAGACTCCTGTTTCCAGCGCTTCGATGCCAACAACTGAATAACCGCCAAAAATGCTCTGCGCGAGCCTGAGCGGAATGACCCTGAAGCGATCTTGATACTCAAGAACCAATCCTAAAAGGCCCCAGGTAATCTCGCCGGATGCGTCTTTGGCAAGCGGGATTTTTTGAAAACCATAGCGAGCAGCAAGAGCGTCAACACCTTCCTGCGCAGGATCAACACCCTGATACTCAAGGCGATCCATATTCTTGCGATTGACGGCGTTATAGGCGTCAAACACCCGCTTTTCTATATTCAGCGGGGCAAGTTCCGGAGAAATATAGAGGCGCAGCTTTACCGTATCAGAGAGGCCCGCAAGAGACGATGTTGTCGCGATCATCCGGCTGATCGTCGTGGTAATGCGATATTCAAGACCCTCGGGAGTTTGTAGTCTGTCCAGTGTTTCGATCCTGTCTCTATACACTATAGCCAGCCCCATCCACCCGTTTTTAATTCCAACTTCGTTATCCTTGTATTCTTCTACCTGAACAAGGGAAAGCCCGTAGGAGGAGGCGATCTTTTGGTTTTCTTCCTTGTCCATGTCAAAAAACTCGAAGCTGAACTTTTTGCTGCCCACGCCGGAGTATTCAACCAGAAGGTCGCGAAGATACCGTTCTACCGAATTATAGGGAGCGGGGAGCTTTTCGGTAAAAAACACCTTGATAGCCAGCGGTTCATCCAGGCTCTTGATTACTTCCACGCTGGAGCGGGACAGGGAGTACGACCCTTGAGCAGTAAGGTCTATGCGAACAAAGGCACGGCCGGCCACAAGATTAAGAAGAACAAGAGCGACCAAAAAAAGCGCTACATCGCTTTTGGGTCCGCATATCCATGCCCATAGTGAAGTCAGTTTCTTTTTCATCCTGCCCTCCTCAGGTCAAGGGTCTTGACCGTTAACGCCAAAAAGGCGGCAGTAAGGGAAACAAAATAAAGAAGATCACGACTGTCAAGGATGCCTCGAGAGATAGACTGAAAGTGCGCACCTGCGGAAATAAATTGCAAAAAACCGACGACGGGCGCGGGGAGTATAACCAAAAAGATATCCACCAAGGCAAGGGCGATGGAAATGGAAAAGGCGATAAAAAAGGCCACTATCTGGTTCGCGGTAAGCGAAGAGGCAAAAAGGCCTATAGCGGAAAAGCTCGCCGCCAAAAACAAAGCCCCCAGATAGCCGCCGATTATTGGGCCTGCGTCCGGAGCGCCCAAAACGGTGGCGGTAATAACATACGAAAGCGTCGGCAGGAGCATGCACACAATAAAGCAAAACGCCGCGGCAAACTTTCCAAGGCTCACATCAAGGGAGCTTACCGGTAAGGTAAGCAGGGTTTCGATGCTGCCGCTTCGCCATTCTTCCGAAAAAAGACGCATGGTAAGGGCCGGGACAAAAAACGCGAACATTATCGGCAACAAGGCAAAGAAGCCGCGAAGCTCGGCGCGATTAACCAAAAAAAACGTAGAGAAAAAGAGAAAGCCGGTAAAGGCCAAAAAAAGGCCGCTTACGATGTAGGCAATCGGGCCGGAAAAATAGGCGGCCAATTCGCGGCGGGCGATAACAAGGGATGCAGGACGTGGTGATTTCATTCGTCATCTCCTCCGATAGTTAAGGTTCTAAACACATCTTCCAGGCTGTTTTTTTCCAAAGCCATTTCATAGATTATCCAATTATTATCCCGGGCAAGGGCAAACACTTCCGGCCGGGGATCTTTATCGTCAGTTACCGAAAGGACGTACCCACAGAGCCGCTCTTCTTTTCCCTGGGCGTCCCGAACACTCTCTCCCTCGAACGAGGATACCGAGGCCACCCCGGAAAGCCTTTGCAGGGCCGACAGGCGACTTGCCGCTTTGGAGCCAGCCATTTGAACGCGCACGGTTGAACGATTACCCACACGAGTGCGAATCTCGGCAGTGGGGCTGTCTGCAACGATGCGACCGTGATTGATAATGATAATCCTGTCGCACAGGCTTTCTACCTCGCTAAGAATATGGGTGGAAATTATAACCGTGCGGGTGCGCCCTATTTCTTTAATCAGTTTGCGCACCTCTATAATCTGATTGGGATCGAGCCCGCTCGTCGGCTCATCCAATATCAGTATTTCCGGATCGTGAATCAGGGCATGGGCAAGGCCAACGCGCTGACGATAGCCGCGGGAAAGGGTGGCGATATTTTGATGCATCACCTCGGTAATGCCACATTCCCTGGCTAACGAAGGAATACGCGTTTGTGCGTCTACCCCATGGAGGCGGGCAAGATACTCAAGATAATCGCTGGCGATCATGTCGCCATAGAGCGGAGCGGACTCGCTCATATAGCCGATCTTTCGTTTCGTGTCGCGAATGTTTTCTCTGGTATCAGTTCCGTCTATCAGAACCGAACCGTCTGAAGGATCAAGGAACCCTGTTATCATCCGCATGGTGGTTGTTTTTCCCGCGCCGTTAGGGCCAAGCAAGCCAACGATTTCGCCCTTCTGGATAGAAAAGCTGATGTCGTCGACGGCCTTAACAGAATCAAAAAAGCGGGAAACGTGTGCTACATCAATCATGAATCCTCCTTGCTTTTATATAAGATTATGCATAATAACGAGCACGGCTCGTCGGGGTTTCGTACACATCGACTGCCCACAGCGGTACCGCGGGAACAAGGGCGGTAAGCCGACGATAGATTAACTCGGCAATACGCTCGGCGCTGGGGTTTTGACAAAAATCCGGAATGTCGTTCAGATGTGAATGATCCAGGGAAGCGCATACCTCGCGAAGGGCCTTTTTTAAGACCCCAAAATCAACGAGCATGCCGCCTTCGTCAAGGCTTTGGCCTCGGGCATGGGCAAGAACGCGATAGTTATGGCCATGAAGCCGTTCACATTTACCATGAAAATCTTTTAAAAAATGAGCGGCGGCGAACTCCGCTTCCACACGTACTTCATACATACCGTCATAATATCGACAAGGTGTTGCCAATTCAAGTGCGCGTTGGTACAATCAAGCCCAGCATGAATAAACACCTGTCTTCCTTTGTTTCCGCGATCAAAAGCCTGGAACGCGTTGGCGATTGTGATCCCGAAGTAACGGATCTTGTCTACGACTCGCGCAAGGCCAAACCGGGCGCGCTTTTTTTTGCGATGAGCGGTATTCATACCGACGGCTCCGCCTATATTTCGCAGGCAATACAAGGGGGAGCCCGCGTAATAATCCACGAAAGTCCGCTTGCATCGTATGACGATAAGGTTGTGTATCTTAGGGTAGAAAGCGCACGGTTTGCCATGTCTGCCGTATCGGCAGCCTTTTACGATTATCCCTCGCGGGATATGGCGATAATCGGGGTTACCGGTACCGAGGGGAAAAGCACAACCGTGTCCCTTATCTGGCAATTACTAACCCTGGCCGGTAAAAAAGCGGGTTTTATCTCCACCGTTGAATATTGCCTTGGCGGCGAGGTTATGGCAAATCCGGAGCATCAAACAACTCCGGAGGCTACAACCATTCATGAAAAACTGGCGGCAATGCGCGACAGGGGATGCGAGTTCGCGGTTATCGAATCTTCCTCCCACGGCCTTTCTCCCCGAACAAACCGGCTCGGCGATGTTCTTTTTGACGCGGCGGTATTGACGAATCTGACCCATGAACACCTTGAGTTTCACGGAACGAGGGAGCAATATAAAACCGACAAGGCGAACCTTTTCCGATCCCTGGATTTACACGATCACCTAAAAAAAGGAAGGCTCATCCCCTCCTTTGGCGTAGTAAACGAGGAAGATACCGCCTCGTCCTATTTTCGCTCGGCAACCTCAAAGCCGGTGTACGGCTATTCTACCTGGGCTGACTGCCCCCGCGGTGCCTGCGCCACCGGAATTACCGAGGACGCACAAGGGTCCACCTTTACCTTCTCTTCCTCCGCTCAGGTGTTTCGCGCGCGCATCAATCTTCCCGGTGCTTTTAATGTATACAATACCCTGGCGGCAGCCATAACGGTGTTCCGCATCGCGGAGATTTCCCTGACGGACCTGGTAGGCCTTTTTGAAAAACTTACCCCCATCAAGGGACGGATGACCGTCGTTGATGAAGGACAGCCCTTTGAAGTCCTTGTCGATTACGCTCATACCCCCTCATCGTTTCAAGCAATCTTTCCCCCGCTTCGCAGGCGTATCTCGGGAAAGATAATCAGCTTGTTTGGCTCGGGAGGGGAGCGGGATACGGTAAAACGGCCGGAACAAGGGCGCATCGCCGCGGATTACTCCGACATTGTAATCCTTTCCGACGAGGATCCCCGAGGAGAAGATCCCGTCGAATTACTACAGGCAATTGCCGCCGGATGTCCCGAACGAACGATGGGAACCGACTTGTTTATCATCCCCGACCGAAGTGAAGCTATACGAAAGGCGATATCACTTGCAGGAAGCGGGGACTTGGTTCTCTTATTGGGGAAGGGACACGAAAACTCAATAATCTATGCTGACCGAACGATAGCCTACGACGAGATACAAGAGGCGCGAGCGGCCCTCCGCGAGGCGGGGTTTGGCCAGGGTAAGGCAGCTCTGTGACCATACCCTTTTATAAAATACACATCGCCGGAAACGGTTTTATCCTTATCGACCTTACCGCCCTTGAAGCCGCGAATAAGGGGAAACCAGCGTTGGAAAGCACCTCATGGCCCCTGCTTTCCCGGCTGATATGCGACAAACGCTATGGGGTTGGCGGTTCTGGCACTATGTTCCTAGCGGCAGATAACACTATCAGAATCTTTACCCCCAAGGGTAAAAGCTCCCCTGCTGACGAAGACGCGCTCCTTTGCGCAGCCCGCTTTGCCTTTGATTCAGGCCGCGTAGTTGGGGGCAAGATACGTTTTAACGGAATTACCGGGCCCAGAGATCTTTCCGTTTTGGGTGCCCATCAATTTGCTATCGACCTTGGCTCGCCCTTTTCCCTGCTGGACGGCAGGGTTCTGTTGCCCCAATCCGAACATCTGGTTGAGTCAATCGAGTTTTCCGGAACGAGCCTTTCCTGCTCCGCGATACACATACGCGAAAACGTGGTAACCGCATTTCCCCGCGCCCTGGGGACCCTGGATTTTGCGGGATTCTCCGCTCTGGTACGGGAAGCATTCCCCGGTAAATCACCAGTTTCCTGCGTGGCGCAGGCAATTACCGAAGACACCATCATGGCCCGCTGTTCAGGCGGGGGCGAGGCCTCTATCTGTGCTGCTGCGGCTGCCAGTTTGGCAACAGCGCACTGCGCCGGACAATGCGGAACAGAAGCGGTGGTGATGTTTGAAACACGGGGAAACTCGGGCGATCCGGACCGGGAACTGGAACTGGATCGGGATAACTCCCGTCGTGTCGCGGTTTCCTGGGATACCACAGAAAATGAAATACGGGCTATCGGTTCCGGTGGGTATTTATTTGAAGGCAGTTTTTACGCACCCGACAGCGTATCCTGAGCGATAGCTATTCGGCGAACAAGCTTAACAGGGTTACTACCGTACCGGAGCCGATCATTATTAGCCCGGCAGAGTAGGCAGGATCGATAAAGCGGGCATCCGGATCCTTTTCTGTGTACCAGCCGGAAGCTGCGACACAGGAGATGGTTCCCACCGTTATCAACAAGGACGACATTCCGCGAACGAGCGGGAGATTTTGGCGATAAAAAAAGCTCTCGCCGCCTTTTGGCCACACCCGCCTGGTTATGGTAAGAGAGCCTTCGGTATACGATATTGGGGTATCTAGGGCAATAAGGATAGGGTCTACCCCGCTATACTCATGACCCTGCCAAAAATCAAGAACCTCGGCACGTACGGGAATTTTTTCCAGTTGCGGGGATTGTTCCTGCGAAGCGCCAGTGTCGGCAAGGCGTTCTACCATTTCGTTCTTTCCAATTATAACCGTATTAAGAATAGAACCGGAAAGGTCTCCGACCAACACGCTTCCCTCAAGACAAAACACACGATGGAGATTCCGCTCGCCCCGAGCGGCAATTACATCAAGACCAAACTCCGTACCACGGACTCCTGCGACCAAGGACGGAGAGGAAATGCGATACGGGGCTTTTCCACTTAACTTGACTACCTTTGCCCGCACCCGCCCATAATAGAGCTCGCCTCCCGGTTTAGATGCGCTTATGTCCTGATCGCACTTAAACGAGGTGTTTTCCGCAATCTGAACCGATGCTGCTCCGGGATAAATCGCCAGTTCCAAAAAACATCCAGAACGGGTTTGATACATGTCACCCGGCCGCACTTCCATACCAAAGACAGCACCGTCGCTTGCGCTAAAAACCTCCGTAACCCCACCCCTGATGCGCGTAAATGAACCACCCTCGGCGTACGCGATAATGCCATACGGAGAAGCCCACAGAAAGGATGGCGCCAGGAGAAGGATAAGCATACCGATATATCTATTATTTCGGTTCATTATACGTTAGTATAATGTCCAATGGGCCGGAACACAAATTCGATAGATGTACGCCATTCGGACGACACCGTAAATACCATACTCTCATCGACTCAGCTTGTCCCACCAAAGGAAGAGCACCCCGTCCGCCTCTATTATAGTCAAAGCGAAGACCAGTTTGTCTTGCTTGGCACGCCACTCAGTGTACCCGCCCTGCCAATACATCATCCCATGGACAATACCGAACCGCCGCCAGGGTATTGCGCTTCGCTTGCGACCCTTGTTTCGGCAATTATGGAGCGCTACCCCAGCCTGCTTGCCGGCACCCGCTGGTTTTTTAATCCGGTCAGCATTCACAATCCCGGATTTTACCGCATAGAGCGCTTTCAAGATCAGGATTACCTGTACCTTTGTTTTTTGGACCTGAGCTGTAGACCGCTTGAAAGCGAGATAACCGAACAGGGAAGCAATGACAGGACCCACGCCTATAGATCACGGCGACTCTACTTTGAATGCGACTATCTGCCCCTTAGCGCAGAGGGTATTCAAGACGGAAAAGTGCAGCTTGCCCACACCATCCCGATAACCTGGAAGGGTGAATCCGGAGAAGGATACATGGTTCACGGCATTTGGATGGACAGCGATATAAACAAGTTTTTTTCCAAGATGATCTTGCCCACCGGCAAGCGAAATCATCCGTATTATCCGGTAACGTGCAAGCAGCACTGCGTTGCCCTTAACGCCTTTGGCATGAGCTCTCCTGAACCGCTTCACCGGATACGGGAGTTTATTGAACCGCGAATCCCGCTTATTTTACGGGATTTACAAATGGTCAGTTTTTCACCAACGATGGGGCTGTTTACCGACATGAAAAAAGAAATACCCGAAGCACTTGGCGTTCTATGGAATAATTTAACAGTCCGCGCCTATCTTAACGAACTAAACCAAAAGGAGTACTCCATTGAACTGTAAACCCTATCCATTAGCATCAATTTCCGATATTGCGGGTCTGCGCGTTACCGTCATGGGATTAGGGCTTAACGGCGGAGGCCTTGCCACCGCTCGTTTTATGGCGAGCCATGGGGCATTGGTTACCGTAACCGACCGTAAAACTGCCGTAGAGTTACAGCCTTCCATCGATGCGCTAAGCGCGTTTCCTTCCATTCGCTATGTACTTGGCACCCACGAACTGGAAGATTTTAGTACGGCTGATGTTGTAATAAAGAATCCAGGAGTAAAACTTGAAGGGAACCAATACCTTGAAGTAGCACCGGCTATAGAATCCGATATCTCCATCTTTCTTCGCCTGACCAAGGCGCCCATCATTGCGGTAACCGGCAGCAAGGGAAAATCCTCTACAGTAAGCGCGCTTCAGTTTGCGCTTCGCGAATCGGGCCTTCCGTCCTTTCTTGGCGGTAACATTACCGTAAGCCCCCTGACCTTTCTTGAAGAAACCTCGCCCCATACCCCAACCGTTCTTGAGCTTTCCAGCTGGCAATTAGCCGACCTGCGCGGTCTGGGTCTTTTAGATCCCCGGGTAGCGATCCTTACGCCCATCATGAGCGACCATCAAAACTGGTATAACGGAATGGAAAGCTATGTAGCGGATAAAAAGCTGATATACGCCGATCAAAGCGATAGCGGCTATCTATTATGCAACAAGGATGATGGATGGGGAGACATATTCGCCCGCGAATGCAAGAGCCGCCCCCTCTGGTATTCCGCCTCCCGGCTTGCCGATGGCCTTGAGGGTATCTGGCTGGAAGGGGACGGACAGGGAATGATGCGCTTTGAAGGCACCGAGCGCGTCATACTGCCCAAGGACCTTGCAGTCCCCGGTTTCCACATGAGGCAAAACCTGTTAAACGCCGCTGGAGCCCTTGCCTTGTTTGGCTTGAACAGCGATACCACCGCCCTGGCCCTGTCCCGATTTCCGGGCATCGAACATCGACTGGAGCACTTCCACCAGGAAAAAGGAGTGCGCTGGTTTAACGACTCCGCCGCAACCATACCCGAAGCCGCGGCCGCCGCCCTTTCTTCTTTTAATGAACCGGTCGTCCTGCTCTGCGGGGGAACGGATAAAAACCTTGATTTTACTCCGCTTGCTTCGGTTGCCGCCAAGGCAAAAAAGATTATTCTTCTTGCCGGAACCGGCACAGACAAACTGATCCCCCTGCTTACCCAAAAAGGCATCGACTTTATTGGACCGTGCGCAGATCTTGCCTCGCTTATCGCCAGTGCCCGCCGGGAGGCTACGTCCGGGGATGTGGTGGTGTTCTCCCCCGGAGCGACGAGCTTTGGCCTTTTTCTTAATGAGTTTGACCGCGGCAGAAAATTTAAAGAAAACGTAGTAAGTTCTTACTCAGCATGATTTTCTCCTTGCGTTGACGGCGAGGCGGTATATACTGGTAACATGAAAAAGTACCTGCATATTATAGTTCCCTGCATTGCTGTTTTTCTGTGCTCGCTCTTTCTGTTTACCACCCTTGATCAAAAGGTCTTTGATCTCTTTTTACGGACTATCCCGTCCCTTAAAGAAAACGCATCCGTGGTAGTCGTCAAGATAGACGACAACTCAATAGAACGCGTCGGCATCTTTCCCTGGACACGCGATATTATGGCAGACGCCATAGTCTTCTTGCGAGAAATGGGAGCCGAGTCGGTTACCTTCGATCTTAGCTTCCTTGACAGAAGCCCGGTCAATGTTGACCCCAAGTACGTCAAGGAAGACCTTCCCGGATACCTAGATTATGGCTTTAGACAGATAGACGATTCGGTATCCCAGGTAATGGATGCGGTAGCACAACGGCAGATAAGCCCCGCCGATGCCCCTGAGTACCGCGATCAACTCCATCAGGTAACCAAATCTGCCCGGGACTCTATCGATACATCCCTGGCCTATGTAACCCGGGATGTAGACACCTATTTTTCCCGCTGCCTTCGCCTGTTTGGCAAATCCTTTTTAACCCTGACCATGATTCACGAAAAGGATATTATTGGCGAAAATAAAACCTACAATATGTCTGCCAATGACCTGCCCTGGCTTAAGTCCCGCATCGCCTTGCAAAAGATATCAGGCGATAAGGACACAAAAAGCCCCCAAGCGGTTGGTATAACCCCGGCCATCCCCCTTCTGATGCGAAGCGCGCAAACGGCTGGCTTCGTTAATGCCGATCCTGACCGCGACGGCTATCTTAGACGCGTTCATCTAGTGATGAAGTATGACGGACAGTATTTTGGCCAGCTCGTCTTTGTACCCCTCCTTGAACGCTTTGGGAATCCCGAAGTTATCGTAAAGAACTCCGAGATTATCCTTAAAGGAGCTAAAAAAGATAACACAATCCGCGACATTCGCATTCCCCGCACTCAAAACGGGTCGATCCTGGTTAAGTGGCCCAAGAAAGAGTTTAAAGACTACCAAACCCTTTCTGCCTGGAACTTAATCGGCTATAACCGCCACGAGGCCGCCTTTGTTAAAAACCTTAAGGTTATGAGCGAAGCGGGCTTATTTGCCTATTACGAAGAAGAGCAAACCCCGTACGATTTATATTCCAACGCGCAATATATTCGCGAGATGCTTAGCGAAGGCGAGAACGCGCAAGACGGAATAACCTTTGATACTTACTGCGCCTATCGCAGGGACTATCTTGAAAAGGCGGACGCGTTTTTAAACGGACCGTATGAAAAGGCGATCCTTGACGACAACAGCGGGGACGCGGAGCTGGAGGACTACATAACGGAGCTCTTTGCCATAACCCGCACGCAACACGCCGAATTACTGGCCATGAGGGAAACCGTAGCGCACACAGCCAAAGGCGCGTTTTGCATAATCGGGGTTGATGCTACCAGCATGACCGACTTGGGCCTTACCACCTTTCAGGAGCGGTTCCCCAACGTTGGCATACACGCGACGGTTGCAAACATGCTCTTGAGCGAGGAATTCCTTGATGACACGCCAATCGCAGTAACCATCATCATTGCCCTGATCCTGTCACTCAGCCTGGGCTTCTTTATCAAACAGCTTGATACAAAAAAATCAATGCTAGCGGGTGCGGGAACTCTCGTTATCTCGGTAGTGGTCTTACTTATCTTCTTTATAATCACCCGTCGCTATATCGGGGTTGTCGTTCCCTTTAGCTCGGTAACCGCAACCTTCCTGAGCCTGTCTGTCTTTACGTTTCTTACCACGGTTCGCGAAAAATCCTTTCTCCGCTCTGCCTTCTCGCGCTATCTTTCGCCGGCGGTTATTAACGAGATTATCAACGATCCTTCCAAACTGAACCTGGGCGGAGAGAAACGGCAGATGACGGCTATCTTTACCGACATCCGCGGTTTTTCCGGTATCTCGGAACAAATGGACCCGGCAGACCTTGTTAATCTTCTTAACCTTTACCTGACCGAGATGAGTAACATTGTACTGGAACACCGCGGCACCATAGATAAATA
>JAFGIM010000119.1 GCA_016929605.1 Spirochaetales bacterium
GCTGCCGATGTAGCGCTGAACCAAGTTTACCTGTTCGATAGGAATAAACACGGTCTCTTCATCCGCGTACATGATCTTGATGTAATCCCGCTCGTTGCCCATGGCGCGCACGCGCTCTATGCCTTCAAAGCGGCCAATGCCGTAATTGACGTGAACGACGTAGTCGCCGGGATTTAGTTCAACAAAGGTGTCGATAACCGCGCTCTTGGCATGCTTTACCGAGCGGGGAATGTGGCGGCGGCGGCCGAAGATTTCACCTTCCTGAATTATCAATAGCTTTAGGTCGGGAACGCCAAACCCGGTGGATATGGCCAGGGGAAGAATGTCGATCGTTTCGTCTTTTATTATTTCGGCAACGCGGGCCGCTTGATGTTCGCTTTCCGCAAAGACGACGACGCGCCAGCCGTCTTTAATAAGGGTAGCAAGTTCTTCGCGAAAGAAGACCATGTTGCCAAAAAAACTCCTGGGGGGATCGCAGGAAAGGCGCACGCGATCAGAGTCGGCATGTTGGTCGCGGTGAATGGTTCTAAGGTAGATGGACCTTTCAAAGGATTCGGTAACTGAGCGAAAATCTAAAAGCTCATGAGAGGGATCGGGTACTTCCGCCAGGAGTGGGAAGCGCTCGCTTTCCCCGCCGGCCCCACGATGCTTGCGATACAGGCCAAGGTACTCGCGCTCAAGACTTTCCCGTGCGTTCTCTTGACGGTCAAAGTCTACATAGATAACGGTGCGGTCACTTCCCAGATAGTCCAGTATGGAATGCTTTCCCTCCCAGGCCAGGGGATAAAAAAGCTCTTCCCCTTCAAAGCCGCCCCGCTCTCGTAGGTGTTCAATTATGCAAGCAGAGCGTTCGGAAAACTCGGGAAGCGCGGTAAGGGTTGCCTCAAGTGTGGCTATTCGCTCTTCTGTCCATAACAGCTCGCGGGCGGGATAGATGGTTAGCGAAGAAACCGCTCCCGTAGAACTTTGGTCTTCGGGATTAAAGGCCTTGATCGCAGAGATTCGGTCAAAGTCGAACACGATGCGGTGTGCGTCTACATCTCCGGGAAGAAAGATATCCAACACCTCTCCGCGAAGGGCAAACTCGCCCTTTACGGTTACGCGGGGAACCCGAAGGTAGCCCGCTGCGGAAAGGCGTTCGGCAAAGGAAACAGGATCAAATTGGTCGCTCACCCGCACGGTTTCCAATAGGGCCCCAAAGGCCTGTGGCGGGGGCACCGGGGTGAGTAAGGCACGTTCGGTGGTTACCAGGATGCGGGAGGCAGACGATGGGGATAAGAGGGAGGCAAGGCAGGCGGAGCGCTGGCCAAAGACAGCAGCCCCCGGGGCTACCGGGCGATAAGCCATGGTTCCCCACCAGGGAAATACCTCGCTTTGAAGGGCAGCAAGACTTAAGTCCGCAGCCAATAGCTCTATATCCTTTTCCGTCGGCACTACAATGATGGGCGGAGACGGAAGGGTACTAAGGCATTCTGATAAAAAAAACGCGTGGAGTCCTCCCTGGACTCCCTCTATATGGCAGGGCCAGCGGTTTTCTGCGAGTCGACTCATTACGGCCTGAAGGGCTGGCCACTTATGCAAGGCTTTTTTAAGGAATTGTGCGTCCATAACGGAGCGGATTTTACCACTAATGACGAAGGGGATAAAGGCCGATATAATGAAAAAGGGAGAATTTCAGGTGAAACAGCTCTTTTCTGTACTGACCATCGCTCTTGTTTGCTCGTTAATGACTGCCACTGCGGAGGAAATTCTTCCGGGCGCGGCTTTTTCCATACGTTATCATGACCGATCTATCTACTATCCCGGCAATTCCCCGTCGGAACCGATCAACATCCAGTTAACGATTACCAATAAGGGGCCGCAAACCTTACGCTTTAAGCTTGCCGACGACCGCTCCTTTAGCCTGTACTTTACCGCCCGCACGACCAGGGGTCAGGCTCTGGAAAACGCGCCTGCCTGGATGATAAAGCGAGCGGCTAACCGCGAGGTGTACTTCCGCGAGGTTTCTCTTGAACCGGGAGAATCTTTTTCTATTGTAGAAAACCTTAAGGATTATCTGGTTATCAATGCTCCAGGGATGTATGTGCTTGATTGCGATTTTTATCCAGAGCTCAAGCGCCTTTCCGGCTCCTCCGAGCCTTCGATTGCCTCCAACCGCTTGACGCTGGAGATTAAACCATCCCCATCGGCTGCGGCAACCTCGGTCATGCCCATTCATCCTAAAACAGCCGAAATTCTTAAGCCACAGGCGATGCCGCCTGACGAGGTAATAAGTTACATCCTTACTTCACGGCAAAGGTCACACTGGGATCAATTCTTTTTGTATCTTGATCTGGACGAAATGATCAAGCGCGACCCCGCACGCAAACGCCGCTTTGCCGCCGAAAGCGAAGAAGGACGCATCGCGATGATCGATAACTACAAAAACGAATTAAGTCAGGCGCGAATTGATAAGGATATCTCTACCATTCCATATAAGTTTCAAATTGAAAGGACCACCTACGCCGGTAACGACGGTGTTGTAACCGCCATTGAATGGTTCCAGTATCCTACCTTCGCCGAGAAAAAACGATTTACGTATTATTTAGTTTCGCGAGACGGTATTTGGCGGGTAGTGAACTACACTGTAGATAACTTGGGCACTGAGTAATCCAATAAAGGAAATAAACCTGCATGATTGCGCTTCTTATTGCTGACTCAGAAGACTATATCACACCCCTTTCTACCCTTCTTGAAGGATGGGCCTTTGACGTTATCCGCTATCGCTCCGCGATTAAGGCTCTTGATAACCTGGAAGAAATATCTCCTGATGCGGTAATCATTAGCGCAAAGGATTTTCCCCGACACTGGAAAGCCTTGGTGCAGTTTATCCGATCCGATTCCTCCAGATCAGAAACGGTTATCGCCTTAGTGGTAAATGAGCGTTTTTCGTCTGAAGAAGCCGACAAGGCATCGTTTATTGGGGTTCAGGCGATTATTCGGGAAGATATAGAAAGTGATAAGGACAAGTTACTGGAAATTTTTTCTCGCTATCGCTATGTGGGAAAGGCCCCCTCCCGTCGCGTGTTTGAAATTACCCGCGAGCAAACCGAGTTCTTGTTTACTAATCCAAAAAGCGGCGTCATTATTACCGGCCGGCTTGATTCAATCGATACACAGTCGCTTGTCTTTAAGTGCGACTGTCCGTCAGAAACAAGCGATCTGGTCATTGGTGATTTAATTGATCGGTGTTCCCTCAAGATTCAAGAAAAGTTCTTTACCCCTCGATGCACCGTTACCAAAAACGGCTCCCTGATAGAGCTTTCGTTTGATGAACCTTCCGCGGATTTAGTCGCTACGATACAAGATCTTTTAGAGGACTGATAAGCCTAACCACACCTTATCGCGCAAGCGACAGGATAAAGGCCAAGACACACACTAACAAGGCAATTGTTGCAACATACATCCACCAGGGCAAGGGATCGGCGCTGGTGTTTTTTCCGCGTCTATACCCTCCCGCTTGAGCCGAGCCGTCCGGATTAAAGGCATATCCACAGCGTGGACAACCACGAGAAAAATCGCGGCTCGTCCCGCTTTTTCCGCATGCGGGGCATTTTACCGAGGCAAAAAAACGGCCACATCGAGAACACACCTTGTCTCTCTGGCGTACCTCGGCACCACAGTGCTCGCAGAAAAAACGGGGTTTTTTTGCCATCCGCTATTCCGCCTTTCCCTTTATAGTGCCAGATGCCTTGGATGGACATGAGGCGCAGGCTGTACTGGGAGTGCTTTTTACAGATTCACTTTTTGCAGGTTTGCTTGTGGCGGCAGAAGAGCCAGATGAGGCGTCGTTAACATAAAAACCTGAGCCCTTAAAAGAAATTCCTATGCCTCCTGAAAGAACGCGACGAATTTTTTTTCCACATTCGGGACAAGTCTCTAACGGGGCGTCGGCCATTTTTTGAACCGCTTCAAATCGGTGCCCGCACCAATCGCAGGCATAATCATAAGTAGGCATTGCTGTGGTTCCTCTCTCGTGTACTATTCTACTTTTAAAAATAAAAAAAACGAATCAAATCGGCAAGAGACTCGTCGCTCAGGGAATACCCTTCCATACGTATAAAGGTGCCTTCGCTGGTAATCGTGCCTTCGGTAATCCCCTCGGTGGTTCGGAAAAAGGACTTAATGGCAAGGCGGAACAAGGCAGAAAAAGCTCGTGCGTTTTTTGCATCGGTTGTTTCAAATCGCGCGCTCAGATTATACCGGTCGCTTGTAGTAGCGTCACGTTGGGCAAAGACGATTAAGTCCCGCGCAGGTGCGCTTAGGTTCAAAAGCGGTATACCTTGCAACAAAGGCGAAAAAAGGGCTACCGGATCGGGGGCCCAAAGAATCAGGCGAGGATCGCGGGAGTTGGTACGTACCGCCTCATCAAGCTCTGGTGGATGATAAGAGAGATCGCCGGTGCCTTCGCCCAGTCGCTCAAGTATAGAAGGCAGGTCCTGCACCGAAGCTTGTACATATAAGCCGGACCTTGGAATGCTTCCACCTTCTGAACCCCGGAAATACCAGGGGCCATGGGCGCTCTCCAAGGCTGGAACCCATCCCTTGGAAGAAGGAAACACCAAGGATCGGGCGCTTTTGGGATACGAGCCGCTTGCCACAAGCCTGATACTATTGTTTGCCTCGGCCGAGCCGGAAGCGGGATACAATCCCGCCCAAAGTCGATCAGTTCGGTCTATAGCCCGTGCAAGATTCTCCTCCCCTTCCCCGCCAATACGCCGGGCAAGGCCCTGGTGTTCCCGTACGGGAAACACCAGATAGCAAAGGGCGCCGTCTCCCAGGGCGGAAAAGGCACTCCCGCTGATCTGGCCTGGCGCGGTGGCGCACGATGCCAGGAAGACCACCGTAAGCGCTACGATCAGAGCGCGCGCCAGGGTGGCAATAGCCTTAGGCCTTATCAAGCGATATCTCCCACAGGTACTCTCCGGCGTCCACGGTAACC
>JAFGIM010000120.1 GCA_016929605.1 Spirochaetales bacterium
AGCCTGGACGGTAAAATCTGGTATCCATCCCTTCTTGCCGCCCAAGCCTCGCTTGCCGCAGTCTTGAGCAAAAAGCCGGTTAAACTCTCGCTTACGCGCCAGGAGGATTTTCTTTTTACGGTAAAATCCGCACCCGTTGATATACGATATCGGAGCGCCCTAACCGAAAGCGGATCATTAAAGGCAGTGTCGGTGCGCATCCTGATAAACGCAGGCGCCTATAGTCCGCTTATCGACGAGATTCTCGATCGCATGATTTTAGGAGCCCTGAGCCAATACCGTTGCGAAGAATACCGCATAGAAGCATGGGCCCTGCGCACAAGCCTTCCCCCAATGGGAGCCCTAGCCGGTTGGGGACTTTCCCAAGTGTTGTTTGCCCTGGAAACACACCTTGCGACCCTGATCGCTTCGCTAAACGAAAGCCCGGTTGAATGGAAATTATTTAATTTGATAGAAGGCGGAAGGCTTACCTTAACCGGCGTTACCCTTAAGGGAGCGAATCGCTACCCGGAACTTTTTTCCACCCTGTGCGAGGCATCCCAATTCCCCAGAAAATATACGGCGTATGAGCACTTAAACCGGCTTCGTTCCAACCGCACCGATGGTCCCTTACGCGGTATTGCCCTGGTTATGGGTTGGCAAGGGAACGGATTTACCGGAAAAACGCCGAGTCAGGGATCGTATTCCGTCTCGGTAACTATGGATAACGACGGAAAACTTTTTATTTCGGGCGCCTTTCATTCTCGCGCCATAAAAAACCTTGCACGCGCCGAGGCCGCTCGTATCTTGGGATTGGAAGAAGCGCATATCCACATCAAAGACGATTCCACAGAAACGATGAGTCCTTCCGGACCCGAAACCCTCTCCACCCGACTTACGATTACCCTTCCCCTGGTTCGCAAATGCTGCGAAAGCCTACAAAAACAAAGATTCAGGCATCCCCTGCCAATCACCGTAAAAAAAGTGTTTAAAAGCCCCAGGGGAGATGTATGGGACAAAGACTCATTACAAGGCACCCCCTTTGTTTCTACAACCAATGCCGCCTGCGCCCTTGAGCTTTCGCTTGATCCCCATACCTTTGAACCAACGATCAAAAACGTGTGGCTTGCCATAGACGCGGGGAAGATATTGGACAAGACGGCAGCCCTCTCCACAGTTCGAAAAACAGCGCGCGCAGCCCTCTCTGCCGCCATGGCAGAAGGGATTACGCTTAAAGAAGGAAGATACAGTCCAACAGACAGCGTTCAGTATGACATTATGAATCTGGCAGAATCGAGCACCATCCATGTTCATTTTATTGAATCAGACGACGAGAGCAAGGGTATCGGTTCTATCGCTCATAATCTTGTGCCAGCGGCTTACGGAGCCGCACTGTACCAAATACTTAGAAAAAAAGTACCCGCTATTCCATTTGGAGCGCGCTCTATTTGGGAGTTCACCAAACAAACAGAAAAGGAGGATACCAGATGATAATCCCCTTTGAGCTCAACGGCCGGCAGGTATACATAGATGCAAATCCGGGAGAGCGGCTCGTTCAAATACTCAGGCGGCGCTTTTCTCTTTTAGATGCAAAGGAAGGTTGCCTGTCCGGTAGATGCGGTTCATGTACGGTCCTTCTTGACGGTAAACCCGTTGCCTCGTGCATCGTGCCTGTTTTTTTGGTTCGCCACGGATCGGTGGAAACCCTTGAGTCTTTTTCCAAAACCGAAGCATACCGGGATATTAAGGACGGGTTCGCCGAAGCAGGGGTCGAGATGTGCGGTTTTTGCAACGCCGGAAAAATTCTTCACGCTCATTACCTATTAGAAGTGCATCCCCGTCCAACCGTAGAAGAAATACAGGCATGCTTTACCGCAAGCATATGTCGCTGTACCAGTATGGAAGATTTGATAGAGGGCGTTAAAAAGGCCGCGGCAATACGCAGAAGAAGGAGTAACCGTGCTTAATAAACGAACCACCGTCTACTACGCGGCCTCCATAGCCGAAGCGCAAACAATTTTGAAGAACATAGCCGGCATTTCCCTGTGCGCGGGCTGCACCGAGATTGCCCGCAGGCAAACAGGAAGAAACCTTCACTTACCGGCTCACGTACTTTCCCTTTCCCGAGTACCCGAATTATGTACCATCAGTAAAACGGAACGCTATATAGAGTTCGGCTCTTCAGTTACCCTATCGTCCATGTTGGAGTTAGGCAAAAAGAACCTGAGCGAAGTACTCTTTGAAGCAATACAAACAATCGCCAATCCCTCCATCCGAACCCTTGCAACCCTTGGAGGTAACATAGCGGCAAAGGGCCATCGCCTGACCACCTTTGCCCCCCTTTTAGCCCTGGACGCGCGCCTTGAGGTCCGTAGCCCCACCGAAGCCCTCTGGGTTCCCATGACGAGGCATTTCTCCAACACCGGAAAGGAAACACCGGTGACTGGCGAGTTTATCAGCAAGATACGGGTGCCCAACGATAACTGGGACCTACAGATTTTTAAGCGAGTGGGAAGGCCAGGAGTCATAACCGATTCAACCTCCTCCTTTGCCTTTTTAGTCAAATCGCAAAAGAAGCTGCTTGCCGACATTCGCATTGCCTGGGCAGGAAAATTCTTTTTTAGACAGAGAGAATTTGAAAACCTGATCATTGGACGATCTCTGCCCTTAAGCGAGCGAGACATCATCAACTTGATGGACAAATCTTCCCTGTTTTTTGATCCAGGGCTCTTTCCCCCATCCTATGAGCGCAGCTGTTTTTTTAATCTGCTGGAAGACTCTCTAAGGCTACTTACCTAAGGCCTTTTACACAATAAGCATTGAATCCCCATACGAGAAAAAGCGGTATCGCTTTTCTATGGCATGCTGGTACGCACTCATAATTACATCGCGGCCGGCAAACGCGGAAACAAGCATCAAGAGCGTGGACTCGCTGGTATGGAAGTTAGTAAACACCCTGTCCACCGCCTTAAAGCGATAGCCGGGATAAATAAAGATATTCGTTGAACCTTCGCCTGCGGTCAGTTCTTGCTTCTCGTCATTCCAGGCCGATTCAAGAACGCGAATACTTGTAGTGCCAATCGCCACCACCGGCCGCCCTTCCCTTTTTGCCTTTGTCACCATTGCTGCCGCCTCGGCGCTTACCTGATAGTGCTCTTCGTGCATCACATGATCTTCTATACGTTCCGCTCGTACCGGAAGAAAGGTGCCAAGACCTACATGCAAGGTTACCGAGGTTCGCTCTATGTTTGATCTGTCAAGACGATCCAATATTTCGCGGGTAAAATGAAGTCCTGCGGTGGGGGCAGCGACGGATCCAATTGAGCGAGCGTATACCGTCTGATAGCGCTCGGCATCTTCCAATACATCCTCGCGGCGAATATAGGGCGGAAGCGGTAAGTGTCCGTTGGTTTCAAGCCAGCTTTCGTTTATAGGCTCGTCAAAGGCAAGGATTCTAAACTCACTTCCTTCCAACTCCCCCGCCACAGGACATTCGTCTGCCCCCACAATCCGAGCAGAACGACCGTCATCAAAGAGATACCTGCGACCCGCCTTTTGCCGCTTGGCGTTTTTTGCCATGACCTTCCAAAGGCTTCCGGCTAAAAAACCTTCCTGAGACAGCTCTTCCAAAAGTAAAAACTCTGCGCGGTTTCCGCTTGCCTCTACAGTAGCAAAAATGCGGGAACGACGAACGCGTGAGTCGTTAAATACCAAAAGACTCCCCTTTTCTATAAGGGAGGGAAAATCCGAAAACATATGATCGCCGAGAGAACCGCTCGAGCGTTGCAACACCAAAAGCCGGTCCTCTCCTCGCTTTTTACACGGCTGTTGCGCTACCAATTCCTCGGGAATATCAAAATGGAAGTCGCTCGTTTTCATCGCTTCGATCCTTGTTGCCTGATTTTCTTTGCCGACCCAAATGGGTATACGCGCGATCGGTTACCATCCTCCCCCGGGGAGTGCGCTGGATAAGACCTGCTTGAATCAAATAGGGCTCGTAATAATCTTCCAGGGTTTCCTGTGATTCACCGACGGATATGGCGAGGGTTTCCGCTCCAACGGGCCCGCCTGAGTAATTGTCCATAATGGATGCGAGTATCTCGCGGTCGTAGCGCTCAAGGCCAAGCGAGTCTATCTCCAGGCGTAACAAGCCCTGACGGACAACCTCGTCGGTAACGGTGCCGTCTTCCAGAACCTCGGCAAAGTCGCGCATACGGCGAAGCAGGCGATTAGCCACGCGCGGTGTGCCGCGTGAACAGGATGCCAGTGCATGAGCCGCCCTGTCGGTAATGCGAACGTTAAGGATGGAAGCAGAGCGCGCGATTATAGAAGCGAGTTCATCCTCGGTATAAAAAGCGAAACGCTGAACAATACCAAAGCGGCTAATAAGCGGGCTTGAAACCATACCCGCGCGTGTAGTAGCCCCGATAAGCGTAAAAGGCGGAATTGGAATGCGAACCGTACGGGCACTTGGACCCTGTCCAATAATCCAGTCCAGTTCGTAATCTTCCATGGCAATATAGAGCATCTCTTCGATGGCGGGTTTGAGCCGATGAATCTCGTCGATAAAAAAAACCGTGCGCTCGGTTACCGTAGTAAGGATGCCGGCAAGATCCTTTGGCTTATCCAGGGCCGGAGCGCTGGTTACCTTAAAGTCTACACCAAGCTCGTTTGCGGTAATTTGGGCAAGCGTGGTTTTGCCAAGGCCGGGCGGCCCGATTAAAAAAAGATGATCAAGGCTTTCTCCGCGGCAGCGGGCAGCTTCCACAAACACCGCAAGATTAGTCTTGATCTGCTCTTGCCCCTGAAAATCCGCAAGAAGACGGGGACGTAAAGCCCGGTCCCGCTCATCGTCAAGACGAGCTTCCGGTCTGACAAGCGATTCGTCGGCGCTTTTCATATCCCACTCCCCTATGAACTTAACTGAACGATGGCGCGACGGAAAATTTCTTGTTCGCGTTCGGCCTTTGTGGAAGACGTATTTCCGCCTGATTGTTTTTCAAGCTCCAGGGCAATGTTGGACACCTGAGAGGCAGAAGACTTACGGTCAAAACCCATCTCTACAAGGGCGCCGATAATGTCGGCATGTTCGCCACCATCACAAGGCATCTG
>JAFGIM010000121.1 GCA_016929605.1 Spirochaetales bacterium
TAAGAAGGAGCGAGTACCGTCCGGCCCAAATTGGAAAATGAAAAATCATAATCCAGCGGATCAGGAGGGAAGCCCATCATAAGGGATTCGGGATCTGCCACATTGTCAAAGGAATCGCGGAAATGGAAGTACTCTTCAATGTCCTTCATCCCTACCCGTTGGGCAAGAACTCCCGCTCGTATTGTCTCGGCGATGACCGCAAGGTCTTGGGAACAGTCTACCGGCACCTTGACGATTCCGTTATATACCCCGTTCACGGAACGGTATTTCTCCTTAAGGTACTGCCTAAAATCTACCGGGCACTGAAAGGTTCTTGTTGCGTTTCCCTCTGACGCAAAGATATCCGCCGAGGCCTTGAGTACCCGCGCGCCTAAAAAGCTATTCACCGTCTGCCCCGCGGCCTTTGCCTCGCTGGCCAATCGGGCGGTACCGGCCGGACTGAGGGTAAAGAACCGCAGGAAAAAATCGGGTACTGTGTATGGGGGCATATCAAAAGGTTTCGGGGGAGGAGGATCCTCTTTTTTCCAGTCGGGTTCAGGGCGAGTAAGCAGTTCTGCCGTAACCTCTTCCTTAAGAGCCTCGTATAACGTGGGCATATTGGGACTGGCAGGCGCGTCAACCTGGCCTCCGCCAAGAACAGTCAGAAAGTCGTGGATAAACCAAGTGGCCGCAATACCGTCAGCGGCTCCATGCTGAAACACAAAAAAGAGCTCGGCTCCCTTTGGAGTCCGCCGCCAATCTAACGAGAACAAGGGCCCGGTAAACGGATTAAATTCGAAGGTCATCCGCGAAAGAAGGACGTCGGCCCAGGGACCAGTGTCAAAAACTTCTTTAAGGATAATTGGCGGATTTTCCGGAAAGACCATGTCCATCTGTTTTCCCTGAGTATATTCCTGATGGCTAAATAATACTGCATGCCGGCTTACCAGGGCCCTGAGCGCACGCTCTCCCTCGCGGCTATTAAAAGGGCCTTCTATTGCGCACTTGACGCCAAAATTAAGCGGGAATTGCCGCCCAAAGAAGAGCATGTATCGTTCCAGACTCGATGTTTTTCTACGCATTTTTTTTCTCCTTCGATGTGATGCATGGCAAAAGGTATCAGCAGTCACAATCGTGCGCAAACGTTTGCGCAATCGTTTGCATTATTTGTACACTAACATCGACAGTTGCGCAAGTGGTACATTAAAACAGCAAGCTCGCCTTGTCTTCCCAGCGGGAATAGAGCTTACTATCGGGCCTTAATATCAAATATTTAATTTCTTCTTTTAGTTCCTGACTCATACAATCATCATCAAGAACGGTTGTTAGCCCATCTACAGAATACTTGATTTGTCCATATTCAAGTTTACCCAGAGCCTTACCATGGGCAGTAATATAGGCACGGATCTCCTGTACCAAATCGGGGCGAACATTGTGCGCGTTGATCCACGTATCCTGGGCCGTTGCGTCTCCGGAAGTATACAGGAGGCGGAAGGTAATTTGATCGGCTTTAAAGCGGCCTGCAGATTGTTCAAAAATCTGCGCTGGAGAGAAAAAATTAAACGATTCATTAAGATTTATAGAAAGGCGTAAATTAAAATCATACTTTTTGATTTCTGCGCACAGGCTCTCTAACTCAAGCGAGATAGTAGAGGGAACACCGATAATCGCCCGATTCTGTGCGTCGTCAAAGGACGAGATGGAAAGGGAAATGGTATTTACCCCAACATGATTTCGTAAAAACCTGAGGTAGTTGCTATCCAACAAGACCCCCGTCGTTTGCATTTCGATGCACCGAAATGGCCGATCCAGGAGCATCATAAAAATCCCAAAGTCGGTAAGAAACTTTCTGTTTTGCTGGGGTTCCGAGTTACCGGTAAGCATAACCGTGTTTACCCCGTTATCCCGACAAAACTCAAGCCGCTTTAGATAGTCCTTAAGGTACAAATCATAGAAGGGAAGATTGCTGTCCATTTGATTGGTATATAGCTGCTCATCATGGCTCATACATGCCACGCAAAATTTACAAGAGTTTATGCAACGCGGATTGGGAACGACGATAGACAGTGACTGAATTTTCATACCGAGCCTCTTTACATATTATGATATCACGACAGGACAAGATCTGTGGTGTACTGAATTATTTTATCGGTTTTAATCGTTTGAACAGAAACGTTGATGCCTTGGCCGAGCAATGTTTTAAGGGCCTGAACGAGCTCCCCTTTGCGTGCCAGGTCCCGCGGACGCAAAGAGAGTATAAACCGCTCATTATCTTTTTGGTGGAGTGCGTATTGCACAAGGTCGAAAGGAGACAGAGCATGGGTAACATCCACATTGTTAAGCCACCCGCCGTTCATGGCTCTAAAACGCACCGGGGGACGTCCTTCCACATCACGTAATACAATGCCTTCCGGGCTTTCTTCCGCCCAGCCGTAATCCCCGGTTCGGTAGCGAAGCAGTGGGAAGTAATCGTTAAAGCCGCCGGTCAGGGTAATTTCGCCCCGAGAGCCCGGGGGGAGAGGAACTCCTTCGGGAGAAAGAATCTCGATATATAAACGATTTTGAAGGACCAAAAAACCATTATGCCGATCAGACCAGGATGCGATGGGTCCTGCTTCCGTCATCGAGTACACGTTCACCACCGGACAACCAAACGACGATTCAAAGCTCGCTCGTGTAGCGGGAGACAGCGCCATGGAAGTGGAAAGAACCGCGCGAGGGCGATGCGTTATGGAAAGCTGAGCAAGCTCGGCAAGGGAGAGCGGATCCCCGGAAATAAGCTCGGGGGCAAGGGAATCTATATAACGGGCGCGGTCTTCGGGGTGCCGCCACTCATCCGGATGAAGGTTAATTTTTACCAAACCCGCCTCGTCCATAAGAGGATTCACCGAGGCATAGGTAAAACATCGTTTTTGATATCCCGCCAGGACGACGGCTACCTCTCCCGCGCCCGCGCAAGGGACAATTCCAACCCGGCCCAGGGCCCGCTTATGGAAGGCATAGTAGCGAGCGGCAACAATGGGGTGGGATGGAACAGACAAGGGTAGGCCAGTGGTGCCACTTGAAGAAAACACAATGAGCTTGTCTACCGGAAGATCATCCGGGACGAACCGGGCTACGTGTATGCGCGCTTGCGCACGGCCAATCGGGGTAATTGCATCGAATGCCGCGCCTTCTGGATACTTTGATCGGTAATAAGGAACAACCTTGAGTGTCCGCGCAACAAACTCTGTAAGCCAATCAGGAGGTGAACAGAGGCTCTTCCAGGGAGAGCCCTTCTCTACGTCCGTAAAGAAATCCCGAACCGACAAGCAATCTTCTGTGCTCAGGGAGGGGCCGCTATGATCGCGTAAAATGGGTGCATGGGGATGTGCGGAAAGACGATAGAGCATCTGTCTGCCTTCCGAGGAGATACCGGGAAATTTACTGTCGTCTACGCACCAGGCTCCCATTACCTACTATTCCCGCATATACTTATCTGCGGCTTCCTCCGCAGCTTTTTTTGCAAGAGCTGCACGAAGCTGCCGATCCCTGGCAAGCCCCTCCGCGGCCTCGCCCATTACAACGCGCCGAGCCTGACTGCTTACCGCCGAGAGACGGTCTTCTGCCTGTGCGATTGTTTCTCCCTCGGGACGGGCACCCAAATCCCGCAACACTGCGCGAACGAATTCCTCGCGGCCGTCTTCCTCAAACAGATAGTACTCCACGTTACGCTCATATGATAATTGCGCAAGACTCTTTTCAATAACAGTACACACAGCGGAAGGCGTAAGCAGGAAGGTTAGAGATGTATCAGATAAAAACCAGGTACCCACGGCCATTAGTCGATAAGTATTGTCACTGATCACTCCACGCCCAACGCACAAGCGGTTAATATCTTTTATTTTAAATGGGGTGCCAAGGGTCAGGCACAGATCGGCAATCAAGGCATGAACGGCCATCGAATCTGGCGCGCCATTAACCGGCAGTGTATAAAACTCCACAGGGGTATCCTCAAGCCGACGCAGCAAATGCGCGAGCGGTGGTCCTATCTTTTTCATACCCTGCTCCGCGTCCCGCTATCTATAAGCCCATCCCGATGGCGCTGTGCAAACTGTCTGGCAAAATCCATTAAATCCTCCCAATCGCTTATAGCGTACAAAGCCCAACCCTGCTCTTGCACCGCCTTCTTGATTACTCGCGAACTATCGCCTCCCCAGTGAGCCTTTGTACTATCCAAAAAACCTCCGGGCAGATTTAGCGCAAAGGTCCCGCCGCCCCCCGCTGATGCCAATGCCGCCGCTGATATATCCCAACCCGAATTATTCTTTTCGTCTGAATCAAACATCGTTGAAATCCCGTCGTCCGAAATCATCAGGATATGAGTTACCCGCTCTCTGGTACGCTCAAGATATGTTTCCCTAAGACAATGAATCGGGAAACAGGTCATCCCCCCAAAGTAGCCGGTTAGTACCGTCAGTATTTCTTTTTCGCTTCTGGTAAATCCGGGAGTCTGCATTACATCATGCTTCCCGCTCCACAAGGTTACCTGTACATACGATCCTGAACGAAGCGCGGAAAGAGCAATAATGGCACCTGCGAGTGTGAGCCAGGAAGTATTCTTTTGCGGGTTCGCCATTGATCCGGAACAGTCAACATAGATATCAAGATCCATGGGTACCACATCCGATTCACTTCCATCCTGACTACCATACATGCGCTTAAAGGTTGTAACCCCGGGGATCATAACCGGAGAAGAGGTTACGCTTTGCAAGTAGTCAAGTTCGTCAAACGAGTCGCCAAGACTCCAGCTTTCAAGGCCTTCCGGAACAGGATCTGCTGTTCGCGGATGTACGACCGAAGGATATGGCAATAGATACGGAAGCGCACGTTCGCGATAATACTTTACTGCAATTTCATGATCCGTTAACTTTGATCCCGATGCCCTGATAATCTCTCCATACTCCCAGGGCTCGCGAGCCTGTCCGGTTCCAGCTTCGTTTACTTCTTCCATCTGGACAGGTACAGAAGGAATGTAGACACCGCTCAACAAGGGGTCTTCTCCTGGATGCAAGATATCGGCATCGCCCTTATCAATAGCCACTATGCCAGAAGGTTCACATCCTGATAACGCGTTATTAAGATCCAAAAAAATCCTGAAGGAACCAGGGGATTCACGCTCCTCGTCTTGATCAAGGTAGCGAGCAAAAAGCACAGCAAATCGGGAGGCACCGGTAAGCCAGTCATGTGCATAGACGCGAATAATGCGTGAACCCAGCCAGGCATCGCTTTCCATGGCAGGCGGTAATGTTGCATCGCACAGGGTTCCTTTATCCAACTTCCACAATACCTCATATATCCGCATATATAATATCCACACAGGAGATGAGGTGCTCCCGGCCTTGCCCAAAGCAATAAAGACCTGATCCATACGCAATGA
>JAFGIM010000122.1 GCA_016929605.1 Spirochaetales bacterium
AATACCAACCTTAATCATTCCAGAATCTTTTTGTCCGCCCGCGAATAAAACGCACGGTCCCAATACAACCAGCACAGCAAGCAAGAAAATAATCTTTTTGCTCATAAAAATCCTCCTTATGAAGCAAATGAAAATAGAATTACTTGTAGTGTGGGGCCACATTGGGTAAAAGTACATGAAGTATCTTATCGACTTTGTTTGACAAATTTACGTATTTTTATTATTCATGATTCTGATTTGTTATAAAAGGGGATTTTTTACTGAAAAAGTGTGTTTTCTTACGATTTATCGATGTCATCAATCGCACAAACCAGCCGGGTTAATTCGGCTTCACTGCTGTTTCCAAAGGCGATAATAAGAGCGTCAGGAAAAGCATAATACTTCTGGCAATAATCATGTATTGATTCAACCGCAAGTCCTTGCTTGGCAAGAGCTGCTTTAAAAGGAGACACATCAACTGTTTTGCCATCTTGGGCACAACGCCTGATTACCAGATGCATTCCGGTGGTAGATCCCGTAATTCGCCAGCGGGGAGAAAGGCGTTGAGTTATACACTCTTTCAGGAAAGCGTTTTTCCGGCGATACGAGCGATGTGCTCGAGCAAGGTGTCGAGCAAGGTAACCCTTTTCAATAAAGAGGGCCATTGCTTTTTGCTGGAAACCCTCGTTCCAAAAGTCCCACCTTCGCTTGAGTGTTTTAATGCGGGCCTGGATTCCCGGAGGTACAACCATAAAGCCAATACGGAGTGCCGGGCTTACTGTTTTACTGAAGGTTCCCACATACACAACTCGCTCGTTAGCCATTACCTGAAGCGGTGTTACCGGATTGCCATCATAGCGAAACTCGCTGTCAAAATCATCCTCAATAATCCACGCGCCAAGACTGCGAGCCTTGGCAAGAAGGGCAATCCTTCGTTCGGCACTCAGGGATCCGCCAACCGGGAACTGATGAGTCGGAGTAACATAGATCAGGTCTGCCTTGTCGCAAGTAACTAAATCTTCGCGAATACCTTCTTCATCAACGGGTGCATACACAATATCGCAGCCTAAGCCGTCAAAGATTCGTCTGATAAACGGAGCCTGTGGATCTTCCATTACAATTCGAGGGGAATCAAAAAGCGAAGCGAGCATTGCAATGGCTTGGGAAGCGCCCGCAGTTACGATGATCCGTTCCGGACCCGCCGTAATTCCTTTGATCTCGTATAGATGGCTCGAAATTGCGACGCGCAAGTTCCAATCTCCCGAAGGTCGGTTGTATCCAAGATCATCAAGGCTCGCGTATTCCACCGCATAATGATAACAGGAAAGCCAGGCCCGACGCGGGAAAAGCGTCATATCCGGCATCCCGGGGGCAAAGGACAGTACAGGGGATGGCCTGTCCTGATGAGTGTGTCGTGCCTCGATTGAGGAGATTGGCCCGGATCGGGAGAGTGAGTCCCACACAAGACCCTCGCGTATAAAGGTCCCCGAACCATGAGCAGTAGTCAGGTATCCTTCCATCTTAAGTTGGTCTACCGCCTCAAGGACAATCCCTCGCGCAATACCAAGCCGCTCGGAAAGCTCTCTGGTTGAGGCAAGCCGAGTACCACCGGTAAGGGTTCCGTTTGTAATTTTCTCTCTTAACTGATCAACGAGCTGACGGTACTGACTTAAACGGGAACGTGTATCGAAGGTAATACCATACATAGTGACATGATATCCTTGTTTATTCCGTAGCTCAAGTGGTTCATAAAACAAAGTGTAAACTGGCGCTACTTAAACCACTTTCCAGGACGTATAGTTCATTCAGAACAAACGATGGAGGTTCTGTATGAAGATGATACAATTCGCGGACACAAACGAGCAAGTGAGCAATATGGCCTTAGGAGCTCTTCCCTTTGGGTCAAAGTTGGACAGAGCACAATCTTTTACCCTCTTGGACTATTACCAAGAACAGGGCGGAAACTTTATAGACACCGCGAATAATTATTCCTTTTGGGACGCAGGCGGCACAGGGGGCGAAAGCGAAACGATTCTTGGTCAATGGTGTAAGGAACGCCAAGCGCGAGACTCGGTGTTTCTTGCGACAAAGCTCGGAGCCTTTCCCACCGTAAGCCGAAGCGATTTCTTTAATTACCCGGGTAATCCCTGGGCGGATTGCACTGAGGGTCTTTCGCGCAAAACGATACTATCGTCCGTAGACCAAAGCCTGAAACGACTCGGAACCGATCATATCGACCTTTTGTACGCTCACGTTGACGACTATACAGTCGATCAGGAAGAGACTCTTGAGGCCTTCAACCAGATTATTCAATCGGGTAAGGCCCGGTATATCGGGTGTTCAAATTTTAAGGTATGGCGAATGGCACGTGCACGTGAAATATCAAAACAAAACCAGTGGTTCGAGTACAAGGCGGTGCAAATGTTTCACACTTATTTTCAGAGTGAGAAGGGAGCCGATACCGGCATGGCAGATCAAATGGGAGAGGAATTATTTTCGTATGTGCGCGAGGGGAATAACGTGAGTCTCTTGGGCTACACCCCGCTCCTCTGGGGCTCGTATACAGAGGCGCACAAGTATCAAGAAATTGAACGGCTTGCCGTTTTTGTGCGTCCGCAAAACGAGGAGCGTAGAAAATGCCTTGAGCTAGTTGCATCGCAAACTGGATGGACAATCAACCAGGTTATCTATGCCTGGATGATTAACTCTACGCCATCGGTAATCCCGCTTGTGGCAGTATCCAAAATTGATCATCTAAAAGAAGACCTGGCCGCCTCATTGTATGTTCTTTCAAAAGATCAGATGAATATACTTAATGCACCGACTAATTAAGAGGAGAAACAGCTAGGATCTTTTCCACAGAGGCTTCCGGTTTTGCTATATGCACTGGCTCTACATCCACCGGCGCAAGTAATGCCTGCATGGCCACAGCTCTGGCATGCTTGGGGAAAATCAGAGAGGGTAAGGGACCTGAGCTTTTGTAATATTGGCGAGCTATCCCATATCTGCCATAAAGGACGCTCCAGAAGATTTCCAAGCCTGTGATTGCGTAAAAAGGGGCAAGGGGATACGCTTCCATCAACGCCGATATTAAGGGTTGATTTCCCCGCTGCACAACCCATGTGTATCATATCCATATCATCCCGGTTGGTAATTGATTGAGGTTGTTCATGTAAGAGATGTATCATGGCCGAGGCTGTGTATATCTCCATGCGTCCCTTATATTGCTTATCAAGATCTTGAATGAGCGTTGCAAAGCGTCGCAACTCATTTCCGGATAGACCAGAGGGGCTATCCGGGTGAGTGGCCCGGCCGGCACTCATCATTGGAATTGCTTTGTATGTTGCACAACCTTTTTGATAGGCTAAAGCCGCAAGAGACGGAAGGAGTTCCAGGTTCTTGGGCGTAACAGTCGTACTGATGCTGGTATTGAATCCAAGGTCACTGAACCGCTCAAGCGATTTGATTGAACCGTTAAAAGCTCCTGGTACACCTCTAAAGTCATCGTGGAATTCCGCAAAGCCGTCTATGCTCACTTGTATTGATGATATCCGTCGATTGGCGAGTTCAGATAATAAGGAATCAGAGACTGCGTATCCATTTGTTGCGATATCAGCACAGATGCCCGCATTATTCAGGGCATCCAGAATAGCAAGAATTTTTGGATGTAACAAAGGCTCTCCACCGGTCAGGGTAACCGAAAAAATGCCCATTTCTCGTAGCGCATTAATGACGGGCATAAAGTCGGCAAAGACCAGATCATCCGCCAAATTTGCAATATCCTCCTTGTAAGGTGCTGCGGTAAGACAATGTCGACAACGGAGATTGCAGACGCGCGAAATTTCCCAGGTAACCGCATCAGGGGCAGAAGCCCATCCAGATGGTACATCCCGAGGACATGCAAGGCGTACCTGTTCTCCGCTTTTAATCGGATGAGCGCACAGGAGTAATCCTTCTGTAAGGATATCCAATGTAGTGCGTATCTGGCGAAAGGTATTCAAGAAAGGGATTAATCCAAGGCCTGTGTTTTTAAGCAGGGAGAAAAGAATGGTTAAAAGGGTGCGTTTTCCATCTAATAATGCAAGAATCTGACTCTGGTCCGAGGTTAAAGAAATGCGTTTTTGCGTGAAGGGGTTAGTAAGAATTGTCCCATAACTTTCAGATCTGCCATATGCAAACGAGAAGACACCGGGCTTATCCAGAAACCAGTTCATAACATTACCGCTTTATTTCTTTGGCAATAGCATTCATAAAGTCTACAAGATTTTTTGTTTGCACCGGACCAAGTTCTGCGGCAAGCTGGTTGAATTGCGAAGACTTTTTAAGAGCAAGAAGATCTTTTCTTGATCCTGCTTGAACAACCTCGCGAAGCCTTTCTTCAAATTGAAAATCTGGCATTGGGGTAATCGTAGGACAATAATCCCCGTTCGGGTTAGATACAAGTCTCTTGATACAGTTGTCCAGCTTGAACAAACAGGGATTTGATTCGTCAATGATCTTGTGATTACAGCTAATTGGAGCGGGACACCATAGGGGTAATCCACAGGCTATGGGCTTGCCGCAGATAATGCGTCCGCATATGTCCGGCTTGGGCACTACCATGATCGCGTTATTCCCGGCTGCGTCGCGAATATAGCCATTGATACAAATTATTTTTTTACCGATAGCGTTTTCTCTGGTATGAGGAAAATGAGCGGCATCGACAGTTGCGGTAAACACCAGGGTTTTTGTGCCGCTCCCGCTTTTATATTTCGCCTTCGGTTTATCAGATGTTTGAAGCTCGATAGTGGTACCAAAAGTATTCGTAAAAACCACCTCGCTAAAAGTCATTGTAATCTCCAGCGTTCTCCTTCGAGTTATTCTGTTTAGCAATCTTCTGGTAAAACGTCCAGTTATTGAAACAAGCTCTGGTTTTACCGTATCGATACGGATGTCTTTGTTTCCGGAGAGTGAGCCGACCCCTGGAGCTATCGGAACCGTTAAAACAGCAGGCTGCCCATCACTAGCCGAAAGTATTGTAGCAGACCCCGGGGCGAGCGCGTTGACGTTCCTGCAGTCCAAATCCGGTGTGTTCTCTCCGTTCTGCACGGTGTACCTGAATAATAAAATTGACGTGCCTGAGCCTTCGGTGTATACCGCGCTTCCCCCCGAGTTAAGAAGTAACGAAGGAAGTATTCCGCCTATTGGAACGGTAACAGAAACAGCTTGAGTGAATTGCACATGGATATCAATGCTGTCACCAGCCTTGTAACTCTTGTTCGCCATGGGCGAAGTGATACCACCGATCCCAATCAGGACCGGATTTACAATTGTGAAGCTGCGGCTCACTTCCGCTACACTTTGCCCGGCAATATCAGTGTACGATTCAATCGTTATGGTATATAAGCCCGTCTCGGTCAGTACCGATTCATCTACAGACGCGCACCGATTGATAAAGGAAAGCGGTACAGAAGGGTGAGTTCCCGAAAAGCTTATATATCCTGCAGGTTCCTGAGCCGCAGGAAAATCGGTAACGACTGTTACCGTCAATGTACGATTCGGCTGCGTAAACGATGGCGGAGAGCCGGCGTCTGTAAGAAGAACCGGAGGGGTAGATCCATCTGTATATTCAATCCTGACCTGTGGAGCTTGTGGAAAAGGAACCCACTCGTATTGCGACGGACTTCCTCCCGACACACTCACGGTAAATGCTCTGCCGGAGCCGTCAACGAGAGATTGGCCGACACTAACAGGATACACCCCTGCGGGAAGCGGAATATGGGCAACACTGGCTTGCCACGTTTCTTTTTGACCGGCCTTGTAGTCCATAAAATTGAGCCCCGCAGCTCCTCCAACTATACCCGTCAAAGAAGCAAACAAAGGCTCGGTACCCAGTATATAATTGTCAATTGCTTCTGAAAAAACTGTTTTTTGGGAAAACTCAAGTTGTACTGGATAATTCGGGCAAAGCTTGGTGACACCTCCCCCCGAAGAAAAGGATGGAGAAAGGGAGAGTGTCGGAGAAACAGCTTCAATATCCTGTAATCGTTTACTAATATACTCGATGCATATATTTTCATTTGCTCCCCGATCCCCGGAAACCCAGTCGCTACTCTCAAAGAACAACCTGGAGGCCGCGGAGGCAGCATCATTTGTACGTCCATTGGTTACACAGCCCGGATAAATCTTGTCGTGCACACGCGCAACGCCCCCTGTTTGAGACGGGGTAAGAATGTAGGTAAAGGGGAGAGTATTATCGTATAGCGATAATGAGGTATACAAATTTGTTTTTTCAAAAAACGCTTTAGCTGGATTGCTTAGGTCATTGTATACATTGTTTAATACCACTGCAAAAGGGATTTGATCATCATCACCGGGTGTCGCCCAATTATTACCTGCAAGCGAAGAAATAAAGGGAGAATAACTATCAATAGCAAAATCAGGATCATATTGCAGGGCTTCATCTCCATGTTTAAATGGCACAAGAATGAATCTATGTGAACCCGGATCAACTAAATTACAATACGAGCGAAGACGAGTTAACCAGTTATCCGAGCCAGGAACTACATAGCCTTCAATATCCACAAAGGTAATTACGATTGACTTCACCGTAGAATCAAATAAATCTGATAAAGCGATTATACTCCGTGGTGCGATTCCATAATTCCCGCCATGGATAAACTCAAGCTGCCAGTCTTCGTTATCGCCTTGTACAAGATCTTCATAAAGTTCAAGCATGTATTTCTCCCCGGTTAATATTCATAGCAACCCATAGACCATCCGGTTTCTCCGGATCCGCTGCGTGCATTTCTTGACAAGTCATCCATATACGACCATCCTTGGCTCTGACCGTTGATTCCCCCGGTTTTATATGAATCAGGACTTGCAACGGTTAGTCGATATGCTGCATCCAATTCGGCATTGCCTATTGCATTTGTTGTAGTTGAGAAAAAAGAATTCAGACTGTCAATTTGACTTTGATTATAGGAGTTATAGAGAATATTGCGGGTTGTATCGGTGAATCCGGAAAACCCGTTATTCTTGAAGCTCGAATACTCGCTTCCGGACTCCCTCCATACACCATAAATATAGTGACTAGGGCTACTAATGACATAGAGGTTGTTTTCCACTACAACGCCTGTACCACTACTTATACTTGAAAAAACCCCATATTCAGGTCTAGTTCCGGCACCCAATACGAATGTATTATTCCTGATTACAACGTTCGCTACTGTAGTGTGCACACCTTTACATTTCTCGTCTGTTCCACTTATACCATTAACAATAAGGTTGTTTATAATATCAACGCCGGTTGTATTTAAACTGTTATCAAGAAAAATGCAATTTGTATTATCGGACATACCACCTTCAATCTTGTTTCTCCTGACAACGGGTTTTTGCCAGCATTGTTCAAGACGAATACCAACTGTTCCATTGGTGGCTCTACCTCCAGTAATTGTACAATCGCTTATTAAAGGGCAAGAATAATTACTACCCCAAATCCCGATTGTCACGGCGATTGTAGTACCGCCTCCCGTTCCTGAAGCATTGATCCTGCAATTTTGAATCTCGGGAGAGGCTATATTGCCTGTCTCCCCCATGATAAGTATTCCTATTCGATAATCGTTCGCCCCCCCGTCAGTGCTCCCGGAGAAGACATCGCAATCAGAAATTACTAGTGAGTCTTTACAATAAACGCCAGTGGAATATAATCCTCCTCCGCCATATATGCGTAAACCCTCGATTCTACTATCACTGGTAACGCCCAAGGTAACTCCTACAGCTCTATTTGGCTCTGAAGCGGTCCCCCCGCTACTACTTTCATCCCGAATCACGGTCTGGTAACCGGCAACATCCCGTGAAGTCCAATCAGGTTTGTATCCACCTACTAATGAAACGCCATCCACAAGAATAATGCGGTTTACACTATCGGCCCAATTTGTAGTGTATTCCCCTTGGGATATATGTACTTCACCGCCGCTGGGATATAAGGTTTGCGTGCGAGTAATACCAACGGCAATATTCCCTACCGGTTGGCGTGCAGAGCCAACGGAACCGCTTCCGGTAACACTGACGCATACCCCGTTGAAAACAGTAAACGTTCTGCTTGCGGATGCCGTAAGACCCAGGGCAGTTTTTGCCGTAACCGTAATAGTGTGTGTGCCCGTCGTCCACAGGGAAGAAGGACTAACTGTAATAGTCTGATTTCCCGTGCCACTTAACGCAACCGTACCAGTGCCTGCACCGGAGACACTGGCACCGGCTGCATCGAGCGGTTCATCTGCGGTAAGGATAAACACCTCATGAGCGGGAACCGACATTCCTTCAAGGTACACAGCGTTCCAAAGAAGAGGTTTTAGCGCAAGGGTGATAGAAAGAGGAGCTGCATCGCTCATGTTTCCAAAGCTGTCCTTTACCCAAAGATACGCTGTATGTTCTCCGTTAATTGACGGGAACGTTATTGACTCGGGTTTGTCCGAAAGCCATCCTTCAGCGTCCAGAGTTGGTGTCGTTGAGTTAAAAGAAATGTAGTAGCCGCTAATTACTGCAGCTCCTGTTGCAGAAACCGCTTTTGCTTCCGCCGAACAGGAAAAAAGCACTGTTGGATTATTTGTAGTCCCGCCAGTTATTCCCTGCCAGGCAAAGATGGTAATAACCGGCTTTCTCGTTTCAGGAGTTTTACCCTCTTGCTTCTCAAGAGCTTCTTTCTTTTTTTGCTCAGCAATATCATCCTGTATCGAATCAAGTAAATTCGATGAACAGGAAACGGCAATACATACAAATGCAATAATGGCGGCATACAGTGATACTGACTTTTTCATCGCAGGTCCTCCTGCCAAAACTCTTCTTGACTTCCAGCATACGACTCACGAGCCGATGCTGACTTAACCACTCCTGATACTTTTGACGCAAGCTCGGGATTTACCGCTTCAAGTTTCACCAATGTGTCCTCTGCAAGTTTTTGATCTCCTGCCATGGAAGCAGCCTGAATCAATCCATATAGAGCCCCGCCATTTTTTGGTTCACGGGACAGTACCTGAGTAAACACACGAATCGCTTCCCGATAGCGCTCCTGACGATGATACACATTGCCTATATTGACTTCTGCCGATACACTGCCTTGCGCTTTTGCCTTTTCAAATTCTTCCAAGGCTTTAGTATCAAGGCCAAGCCGGGCGTAAAAAACACCGATTTGATTTTGCGCTTTGGCTCGATCCTGTCCTGCTTTTGTCTTTTCAATAGCCTGCTTAAGTTTTCCTTCATTAGCTGCAAGCAAGATGTCAACCAGTCGGGAGTGCTCCTGTGTGATACCCCGCTCAAGAGGCTTTTTCTCGGGTATCTCCGGCGTTCTGCTTTGCTCAATAAAACCTACTGGCTCATACATTTCCCATGAACTTCTAACCCGATAGAAGCCTGCTTCGCCTTTCGCCTTTGCGCCATAATACTCACGAGAGGCTTGCCGCCATGCCTGTGAAAATCCTTTTTTTACCAGAGTAACTTCTACCGGCAGCCATACTATGTTGTCGTAAATGATATAGTCATCCTGATTTCCAAAAAAAGTTTTTACTGACGATGGGCTCATATCGAGGGCAAAAGCCGCAAAGATATGTCCAGGTGTTGTAATCATTGCCGTTTCAATCCCAAGTGATTCAAGCAGTGTACAATACAAGATGGTTAGATCGTCGCAATCACCTGATTTAAACTGCAACGTTTGCGCGGGAAACTGAAGGAAATCAATTGAACTGCCATCTAGGGCTGAACCATACGGGGAAGACGGATCTTGGGCATATTGAATGCCATACATTCGCATTGATTCAAACATGCCCAAGGCGGCGCGTAAGGAACGCTCTCCAATCAAGCCTTTTATAGCCTCGGTATTCGCGAAGGTATTTTTTGCAAAGGTAAGTAAGGCCTGATCCTTGGTCGTAATAAAAACTGCAGCCTTACGGTCATCATCCCAGCTTAATGCGCCCCGATCATAGATCGTAAGGTCCTGCGTTTGCTTTACACGACTCGATCTGTCTGAAAGCTTATACTCAACCTGTACTTCCGACTGAGCGATCGCACCTTCTGTTACCGAAAGTATCTTGGGATTGAATACCGCCGAAAGATCCACTGTGATAGTTTCGTTCCTCTTGACTGAAGGATAGCGCGCAACAACGGTCGGTCGATCCATGTAGGCCGGAACAAAAAAACTTATCTCTATGTCGGTTACTTCAAAGGCTTCTTTATTGGTAAACACAAGTGTTCCTAGAGCATTCGATGTATAGTATTTCATCAGGGTCGGAAATACGGGTGATATCCGAACATCGTCAATTGTCAACAAACCGCTGGCACGAAATGCGGCAGGTTCCAGAGCAAGAGAAAGTCCGGCATACGGGGTTCGTACCAAAAAAGTCTCGGAAGAGTCAGCCAAGGAAAGATAGTCCCGCCAACCTCCAAGAAGCGACAAGGTAAAAGCTTCATTTATCCGATAGGAACATTGTACTCCACCATCATAATACAGGTTCCCTCCGCCGGTATTTCCATAAAAACCATAGTAATATCCGCCAGATCCCGTTAACCGAGCTCCGAACTTCGAACCCTGATAGCCGACACCAACTCCTGCTCCCAGACGTATCAAGCTAAGGGATTCGTCAGTAACGTTTGTTGGAAGATAATCGAAACCCGCTTCAATAATTCCAGAAAGCCAGCGTAAGGATCGGGGAGAGATAACAGACGCCAAAGACGCGCCTCCTCCCATTCCATACAATACGTCTCCTTCTTCATCTTCTGGAGAAACAGGAAAGAGGATTTGTGGTGTAACAGAGAACATGACAATTGGTGCTTCTGCTAGCAGATACATTGCTGCCAAGGCACAGACAAGAATGGAAAACAACTTTTTCATCTACATCTCCCCAAAGAATGCGCAAGATACACATCATTAGGAGAATCTTAGGTGCGGCTATACTTTTTTAAGATCGATAAAGATTATCCGCCTTAAGTGTATCGCGGATACTCTGGGAGTTCAATGTTTAAATAACGTAACGATTAATACATAATTAAATCATAGATAAGCAAGCCAAGGGATGTGCAGATAAGGGCTCCGCCGTAAGAGGCATTTACAATGACGCTTTTGGTAAATCCGTCACTCTTATAATCGGGATATGCAAGACCTGCGACTAACGCCCCTGCACCGAACAGGGCTGCAGATCCGGCAAGGCGGACCTTATGATTGCGAACCCTTTTTTTCTCCTGTGCCACAACCTGAAGCTGTTCTTCGGCTAGTATCTGTGCTTGAGCAGCCTCGGCCGAGAGAGAAGAATGTTCCGTGCCGCGGAATTGTCGTCCTTTCCAAAACTCTGTTACCTCTGTAGAAACCGGGGTTTTGGTGAGTTCCACGGGGATACTCCCGTCAGCAGAAGCGGTTGTTGCCGATGATTCGATCATCTCTCCGCCTCCCACAAGAACTGTCTTAAGCCCAGGATCGGATACCGGAACTACAAGCACAGAGCCTTCAAAACAAAAGACCCGGTTTACAACCGCAGTGCTGGCAACTTCGGTTGTACCTTCACTTCCTGCAACCTGGGGACGAACAAAGATGTGATCGCAGCCAAAATCAGTTCCACGTACACCCGCTACCATAGATGGTGAACTGATGCGATAGGTTGATGAACCCGAGAGCTTTCCAACCTTCGCGCGTACCCGGCCATAATACAGCTCGCCTTTAGAGTTTTGACCAGACTCATCGGCGTCGCAACGGAAAGAGGTGTTTTCGGCAATTTGGACTGAAGCAGATACAGGATGTATTGTAACCTCGAGATAGGTTCGGGGGGAAGTTTGCAAAATATCGCCTCGTTCGATTGGCAGGCCGAATACATCTGGATTATCAACGGCATAAGACACAGATTTCCCGGCACGTATGACCGAAAAGGTACTTCCTTCGGCATACACCACGGTAGCATATGGCGTTTGGGTAAAACCGATGCTACCGAACAGAGTAAGGATCATCACGGCGAATATTTTTTGCTTTTTCATCTTACCGTTTACTATAGAAGGATATATGACATAATTCAATTCATTTTTTTGTTAACAAGGTCACGATCTCTTCGGCAACCTCCTGTGAATAGCTTGAAATTCGCAGGATTCCGTCGGGCAGCTCGCGATCCATTCGCCCAACTAAAAGCATGCGCCCTGGGGTAAGAACCGAAAGCTCCTTTCCGCGGTTTTTGGCAATCAGAGAATTGGTGGTCCGAAGGGCGGATTCGGACAAAGCCACTTCAACAATAAGTTTTTCCCCCGATGTGGGCTCCTCTACCAGTAATACATTTTGTATATGTACACCCCTAATACGAGCCGAGGCGTTGCCACAAATCAGTTCAATGTCGTGATATTCCCTTGGAATCTGTACTACAGGCTCCACGGGAGCCACGGGTTCCGTTTTTGGCGCGCTTTTACAGCCAAATAAAATCGTACAGAGCATTGCGGCCAGTAAAACGTATTGTATCTTCACCTGATTCACCTCACACTTTAATGTATATATCCTACCATTTTTACTTGTTACAGGCTATTATTATGTGTACCCACATAGCACAACTTGAGGAGTTATGGCATGGAACGGGATACGATTATGGACAACGAGTATGCAACCATTTATTACTATACCGACAAAGGAATAATTCATCACGAATGGAAACGATATTGCACAGGACAAATCTTTAGAGACATTTTGATGGAAGCGACCGCGCAGCTTAAGGCTCGCAAGGGAACAAAATGGCTTTCTGACGACCGGAAATACACCAGGCTCACCGAAGAAGACAGTGTGTGGGGAGGAAAGGTATGGTTCCCCGCAACCATTCAAACTGGATGGCGGCACTGGGCGATGATTTTGCCAGAGAACAACATGGGTAAGATAAACTCATCAAGACTCATAGCTGAATACCGGGCAGGTGGTATAAATGCGGCAATATTCGATTCGGTACCAGAAGCCATGGCCTGGCTTGAGATACAATAACTGGACAACTCTAAAGTACTATTTTTTTCTTTTTTTAACTTTTTTGTGTCGATACATTTCGTTGTCTGCAATAGTAAAGTGTTTTTCAAAATCCATATCCAATTCTTCCAATACGGAATAGCCAATTGACAGTCCGCAGGGGTACACCTTATCAAGCCCCGCCATATCTGCTTCTATTCCGCTTCGAATACGCTCCGCACCAGTAACATCCAAATCAGGAATAAAAAAGATAAACTCATCCCCTCCAATTCGATAGAGGTTATCAGTGGAGCACACAAATTTTTTCATGATATCTGCACAGGTACGAATATAATCATCCCCGGCGACATGACCCCACTGATCATTTACACCCTTAAGATTGTCAATATCGGCAATAAAAATAGCGAGCGGGCGCGTTGCGGCTTCAAGTATACGTCCTCTCCTCTCCTCAAAACAGGATCGATTAAGACACTGACACAGGGCATCGGTATACGCTCGGGATTCCAGGCCTTTTACAAAAGAATCCATTGACGAAAGATCATAGAGCGTTAATGAAAATCCTATCATCTTGCCCCGTCCGGATACTATATCTGCTTTTCTAAAATAAATAACTCGGGTGCTTTTAACGTTTCTTGCAAAGAAGGATTGATCTCTTTCCGGAGGGGATGAGATATCAATTGGTGAAAAAAGCGAACCATCAAAGAAATGGATATATTCCACAAAGCTGTTGGTGTCACAGTTATATTTTTCCAGATAGTAGCGAGCTTCTTCATTTAAATGCAGCAGATTACCCGCAGTATTAAACATCAGGACCGGCATGCCAACCGTATCGTAAAATCGATATTTACCGTAATAGATAACCGACTCATCTACATCAAGAAAGGTTGCCCAGTAAAAAACACTCACGCAAAAAAGATGTCCCAGAAAGGCATATTGCTGAATCGCGCCTTTAAGATGAGTAAAGTTTGATAGAAATAAAAACACAGAAAAAATAAGTACGGATAGCACAAATAAAAACATCGCTATCCCGTTCTTTCGTTTAGAAGTTACATAGTGAATAATGAGGAGGGCAAGGGTACAGGCAATTAACACATAGCTATACACTGAATGTACAATAAACCAGGGGCCATGAGTAAGTGATAACTCGCGCATGGGAATATAGGTAAAGCCGGTATGACCGGCAAGAAACACTTCGTGCAAGGGTGAGGTAAGAGACAAAAAACTTGTTATGCAGGGGATTAAGGCTAACAAGAGCAAGAGGCGCCCATGCTGCTGTTTGAAAATCGTCCGCCAGGAAAAAAAGAAAAGGCCAAATATTGTTACGTTAACGCTTACAAAGCCCCATTGCGAAACAAAGTAAACGGCATCCGCAGTGGCAAGTCCATAATAGAGAAACAGCAGAAAATTCCATGCGCTAATGCCCGCATTTACAAGAGAGACATAATTAAAGCGAGGTATCTCCCGTCGTCTTCTAAAGCCTTCCAGAAAAAGGAACATAGCGTACAGAGCAACTACTAGATGAGCTATAGATTGAATACGCGTTTCCATATTACAAAAGCCTCCGCAGGGATGACTATAGCATAGCCAAGCGGTTGTTTATAGTAAAGAAGGGTTTATTCACACTCAGTAAGTTGCCTTTCCAGATCATCTATAAAGGGCCTAATACATTCCAGGGGAAGCTGTACGTTATCCATATAGTTCTTTTTTGTATCCTTCCACATCGGATTAAGAATAACCATTGCTGTATCTTTGTCAAAGAGTACTGAGACAACAAACCGACAAGAGCTTGTGTCGAAAGAAATCATGTTTTGATCATCAGGATCAAGAGATTCCTTCTTGAGTTTCCGCACTTCAGTACAGAGCCATCGTATCTGAACTGTATCAAGGACGCACTTCTTTTCGGGATAGGGGCCAATACCATTAACCTGAATGAGTGTAGTTACCAAGAAACAATTATCTTTTCTTTTGGTAATCGTCCAAGATAGGGAGCGGCTCGCCGTTGCTTCGCTATCCCACAGTTCTGTAAACATAAATCCTTCAAGCCCATGAGCCTCTACAATAGTCTTTAGTTCATCAGTGGCAAACACTTCTAAAGGAATTCGAGTGTCCTTATCCAAATAGCAGCGAAACAAGGGCGGGTATGAAATATCTTGCCGAAACCAGTATATTTCAACCCCCATACGATCTTTTTCAAAGTATTCAAACTGAGTGCGCTTTTGATCAAGGGCATCGATACAGGAAAGTACGTTCATTATATATAGAGGCTTCGGAGTATCAGTACACTCTAGATCCAGAAACTGAAGATGTGGTGCAGCAGATGACTTTTCCAGTGCGATTTTTGCCCGCTCCGATACCATCGGCACACCGAGTAAATTGGGATAGTCCCCGCATGTGGGAGATTTAATAGCAAGATCGCGCCTGATTCTAAGCGGCTGCCAATCGGCAAGAAGCATGCCTTTGCGTGCTTTCCGTGCCTTGTCTTCGTCATCATCGCTGCAATAAGCAAAGGATTGGTAATGATTTACGTCTTGTTTAAGTGTATATATCTTCATGTATTCCCGTGATAATTAGTTATTCTTTACCTTTCGATTTTTTTCGACTTCCTGGATGACAGCAATGTTATGCCTTTCTATACTGTTTAATGATTCAAGAATGGAACTCATGCTGCGGCCCGTTTCGTGATACCAACTATACCGGGAAAAATGTTCCTGAAGGTCAGAGGAATTAAACCGATAGCCGGCATAGGCAAAAATTTCGTTACGCATTAAGCGTAGCTCACTGTCGGTATATTTTTCGAAGTGTTGTGGAGAGAGCCGTTTTATGGAAATAATACTCCAGTCTCGTGCCATCAGGGATTCCTCAAACTCATTACTTATAAGATAGAAAGCATCATCCCCATCGATTCTCAATCGCGTCGCATTATCAGGATCTACGGCCCCATCTTCAATCGTCTTGTATCCCGATTCTTGTACTTTTTCTCTCATCATAGCCTTGTCTACGGCGCAAGTTGATAGATTGATATACGTAGTTGGTCTAAACGAGCTTAATATAAAACCTTCTTTTCCCCAGGCCTCACCGACACTACTAAATCCATAAAGGTATTTTGTATTGCGGATAGTTTCCACACCCTGTACGCTCAGCGCCATGTTGAGTACTTCCTTGAGCTCCTTTCCATCCCATGAGAACAACAAGGTGCCTCCCGGACCCATGGCGCTATCGCGGGTAAGCCATAGCAGGGCCCGGCTCTTTTGGCGGATAACCGCCACCAATCCCCCAACGATAAAGTCAGCCTGCGAATATGCGCTTACGCCCCCAACAAAGAAATCATCGGGATCGCAATAGTCGCTAATGTTCTTCCGATTAAAAACCGCTTTTGTATACCCGTTGTTTGTTAGCGAAAAACCATAAAATCCTGAGTTACCATTGTTCCCCAGGGAAAATGAAAGTTCCTGTTGGCTCCCGTTTCCTAGAAGGTCTGCTTTAACGGTACGTGTCTCCTGTGCCTCCAGATGCAACAGTGTCCCTATCACTACTAGTAAGTAAAAAATCGTTCTCTTTTTCATTCCTCAATCCTTATGTATTTTTCTACAAACTATAAGCTGCGTAGGGGATCCAGAAATAAATGGATTCATTTGATAATCTCCGTATTTCGCAGCAATGGTAAAACCACAGCTTTTAATATAATAGTCAAGCTCTTGAGGATAAAACATTCTCATATCAAGGGATTCGACCGAATGAGACCTACCATTAACGATGTGTTCCCATTTGATTCTGTTTATTTGCGAATCTCTTTCATAGTGCATGCTTTGTTTAATGCAAATGTCTCTACCGTCATCGGTGACGAAATTGGCAATTTCCATCGATGACCCCTGATTCTCTACGATATACGAGATATCGGGGTTAAAATAATCAATAATAAAATAGCCCCCATCCGCTACATGCGCACGAATAGAAGCAAAGGTATTGGTAATATCCTCATGAGTATATAAACAATGTATTGAGTTAAACGGGATAAACACAAGTTGATATTGTTTGCCTAAAGAAAAACGCCTCATATCGCCTTGATGAAAATCGATCGGTACATTTGCCTTTTCCGCCTTACTTCTGGCCTCGCCGAGCATCGACTCATTAAGATCCAAGCCTGTCATTTCTACACCCGATTGGGCAAGAGGTATGGCTATCCGCCCTGTCCCGCAGCATACTTCCAGGACCTTGCAGATATGTTGATCTTTAATCCAGGTTCGGTAAAAGGAGATATCTTCCGTATGACGGTTTAACCCGTCATACACCTTGGGATCATAGATAAGCTTCCCAACTGAGTATGATTCGGCTCGCTTTTCTTGATTATCGCTCTTGGTGTTTTGTGCATTAGTTTTCATATATCTCCATCATTATATCATTAAATAATTAGCATAGAAAAGCGTTTGACTTACCATGAATCTTTACGGATACTTCTACGGCGGGGACAACGTGATCCGACTGGATAAGGACTACCAATATGCACTCATCGCTGGAAGCAAGCTCAAGTACCTATGGATTCTCTCACGAACTACAAACATCCCCGACGACATCACGGAATCCTATCTTGCTACCGCCCGATCTATCGGTTATAAAACCGAAGAATTAATCTGGGTATACCACGGAGAATGACCGAGTTCATCAAAAAAAGATAATTCAGGCAACCCACATATCCAGGGAAAAGAGCAGGGCGAAGAATCCCAATAATAAAATACTTATCAGCGACCACACGCGATCAAAACCAGAACAGCGGCCCTTATGCGCAAGAAAGACGAAAATAATCGGGCAAGAAAGAACATAACGCACGATTCCCTGAGTAGCCACACTCAACACAGATGCGGCAAGCACCGCAAGGCCGAATACTACAAGATCAGGATAGCGCTTCGCACCCCAGACGGATGACACAAGTGCAAGACCTAGTGCGGCAAGCTCGATTGCGTAGTAAGCACCCCGCGGACTTGGCCACGAAATAATCGAGGCAAAACAGGAAAGCCATGCGCGGATCGAAACGATAGGAGCGAAGGAGCGGCCAAAAAACGCGTGCTCAACAATATCGAACCGCTCTCCCAAAAATGAAAATTTCCACACCAAAAAAACCGCAAACGGGACAAGGACGGCCTGCAGGATACCGGCGATTTGGTTGAATGAGGGATGATACGTTGAGCCTTCTTCAACCCGTGCGCGAGAGTGCTCCTGAGCAAGAAATCGAATGGCGGTTACTGCAATCGCCGGCACCAGGGCAACCCCGGCCGCACGGGTAAGAACGGCACACGAGGCGATAAGCGCGGTTACCGTCCATCGACCCTTTCGCGCCTGGGCTATCGCGGCAAGGACAAGGCCCAAGAACAGGGCCTCGGTATACACTTGTGCGAGAAAAAATGCAGAAGGAAAAATGAGCATATACCAGGATGCACGTCGGGCATGTGCCCTCCCTTCGTCGGGACAAAGAATAGCGAAGAGCGACAGGGCGGCAAGTAAAGCTCCCGCAAGGGATACCGCCAAGGCAGCGATGACTGTTGCAGCGTCCCGTGGGGCACCAAAAGCGATAAAGGGAGCGGCAACGGCTCTGACCGTATATGGGTAGCCCGGCATAAAGGCATAATTAAGGGATGCGGAACCCCTGCCGCTTTGATACACCTTACGTACGGCCGGATCATCGTAGCCAAACTGTGCGATAGATAAGTAAAACTCCGAATCCCAGGCAACCCGCTCTGTAAAGATCGGTACGGCAAGACGAGCGTTCACGTTTTCTTCCTGTCTGCCAGTTTCTAGCGCGGTCCAGGGGAGGACCCGATCCACTGGGCGCACGGGAAATCGATACATTACCATCGACTGAAAAAGGCCAAGCGCGATTGACCAGCAGAGCCACAGAAGGACTATGTGTTTTCGAGAGCCGGTAAATAATTTCATATGTGTATGATTATACGCCTAAATACGGCGTTATTGTGTAACAATAACGCCGCGAAGCTTTATTAGCGTAGCGTGTCCAAAAGTTTCCGAATCGCCTCGGAGGCTCCTTGATTCAGGCTTGCTGCCTTTACTATTCCAGAAGCAAGTTTCTTCCGTACCGAAGGATCAGCAAGGGCGAG
>JAFGIM010000123.1 GCA_016929605.1 Spirochaetales bacterium
CGGGCGATCTATGTGTAATGACGATAGAGCTATCTCAAGATCCTTCCAGTCACTTTCGCTATACCCCGAAGATCGGTATCGATACTCCAGAAACACACTTACATCGGCAAAGGAAGGAGCATATGACATTCCGGCCAAGAAGTCCGCACTCCATCCATCACTTCTGTGCGTAAGAGTACTTCCATCCAATGATCTAACGAGAGATGAACTTGAGATTGCGCCTTCCATATAAGGAAGCAAGCTCTCATCGATTTGTCCGGAATAATACATCCCTGCGGAATGCTCTCCATTGTGATAATACAAAAAACCCAAACGGTGTATAGAATGAGTAAACGACAGATGGAACAATGCCATTGGTACTTCGTTATCAACGCTGTCCCTCGTGCGATAATCATCGGCAAACCATGTGTGCTCAGGGAACGCCCATAGTTCAACCATTACCGCAGAGAAAGAGCCGGAAAGGCCAAACAGCCACTTACCCCAATTGTCCCCATTGTTTAGTTTTGTATCCTTTATCAAAAAATCGGTAATCGGCAGTAATACCGCAGGTCCATGACGAACCATTGTTTTGCCGGCCATAAGCCTGAATGGAGTTGCAGGTATATCCGCGGACAATAAGGCTTCGCGCACATATAGATTCGCACCTTCCCTCATGGAGGGGGACTCTTTCCAATAGGTTCCCGCGGCTTCCTTCCATCTAACCGCTCCGCTCAAGGAAAAAGAAAGCCTGTCCGCCATGAGTAGATACCAATCCAAATCACCTTCCATGGAAGCTTCCCAATCGTTTTGTCCCTGCCAATTATCTTTGTTAAGCGGATTTGTCTCGCGCACTCCATAAAAGGTTATATCTTGCGCCACCGTCATTCCCAATTCTTGCCTGATGGAATCAGTTACCTCGATAGCTCCCAAGAGGGACGCACAGCAAAAAAGGATACTCGTGTAAAGCGTGAAAACCTTAAACCAGTTACCGAACATATTTCATCGCTTCTACGGTAAAATTTGAGGAAGGATAGGTTTCCGCACTAAAGCCATCCAGAACGACAGTGCTCGAATCTCCGTTTGTACTGTCAACTATTGTGAATCCGCTCAGAAGCTCCTTCCCTTCAATAACAGAAAAACCGTTGTATGTTATTTCCTTTAGTAATGTTCCGCTTGTTCCGCGGCATTCAGCCTTTAAGGGCTTACCGGTAGCCGCAGAGACACGTAAATCGATTCGGTCGTATGTTACGCCCTTATCCGGAATTGCCTTAAGAATCAGGTCATACACCCCGGAGTGCTCGGTAATCTGTTCTATTGAATACATCCCCGAAAAGGCTATACGCGTTATGTCTCCGGCAGAAGCTTGTCCAAAAAGCATTTCACGCGGGGTTATTCGAACGGGAGAAGCCATGCCGTGATCATACACATAAAACGAATTTCCAATGGTAAGAACAACACGGCGACGGTATTTTTTTGGCTCAAGATATCGAACAAGACTTATATCCCTTCTGCTATTTTCCAGATACACCCTCATGCGCGAGGCTGTGCCATCACTTTCGGTAATTGAAAAGTTAAATGAGAAACCTGTCTTTGAATACTCACGATACTCATCAACCTTTTTTAGCACCGACGGCCCATCTATCTTCTCTTGAGCGCTCAAGTTCCATATTCCAATAATGCATATCACACACAATACTACGTACGTACCATATTTTTTTTTCATCTTATCTCCTAATTTCGAATTGCTAACTGTTCCACTACCGTATGCTTACCCAAACGAAGCACACTCAAAAGAGATGCAATACATCCAGCGCCTATAACATATAAACCTGTCTCTACTACAGCGCGTATGGAATAACGGGATCCAACTGTTATCGCGGAGGTCTCGCCAGGAGGAGGGGCAAACACCAAACCACCGGCAGCCTGTATGATCATACTTGCAGTAAATGACAGAGCAACGGCGATTAGCCATCCAATAAGGGCAATACATACAGTTTCAAGGACTATCAATATTTGTATATGCACAAGTGGCGTACCAAGAGATCTGAGCGTCCCCAATTCCTGTTGGCGCTCATATACCGACAAGGTCAATACATTTAGAAAAGCCAGCAAAAGGGTTACAATAACAACTACCAGAACCACTTGATAATTTGTTCGATATATCTGAACCATTCTCGCCACATTGGTATTATTATTTGGCAGGGCATACAGGGTAAAACCTTCTAGCTCTACAGCTTGTGAGCACAACTGCACAATATGTTGATACTCAGGAGAATCTGAATCTTTATATAATCGAGGGGCAAGCAATGGTTTTGAGAGCCAGATATATACCGAGTTTATCCGCGGAACTTCTTCCCTCACGATAAAGGCTTCAAGGGGAAGCTCAACGTAAAAACGATCCTTTAACATAACCTCTGTTACGACCGTTTGCTCTACTCGACCCGTCATTCCACAGTCATACAGCAACGCTCCCACCGTTTCTGTGGGAGCAAGGGAAAGCGTTTTGGCAAGAGCTCCGCCCATTTTTATCGGAACAAGGTCCTCTTCGCCAAGGGGAGTCCCGCCTTCAACAGCGATTCCACTACAAGGGGCCGAGCGGTCAACACCTCCGATGATTCCGCTAATCCGTGCTGAGGCCTGAACCTTGTGCACCATACCCGTAGATAATAGACGCTCTTTAAGCAAAAGATATGACTCCCAGGAAAGACTTCTTTTAGCATCATTGGAATGATCGACAAAACAAATATCGCCTTCCTGTTCTCCGCTTTCTTTGGCCGCACTATAAAACATATCCTCATATCCGGCTGCGATTAGGGTTAACACTGCTACCCCTACGGTTATGATAGTCAACAGGGCAACCGATCTAACGCGAGACCTCCAGATATTTTTAAAGGCATACCCGCATAAGTTTCTCATTGTGTATCCCCGACTATTTTTCCGTCCTGTAAGGAAATAACCCGCCGCGCACAGGCCATAACAGACGGATCATGAGTGGAAAACACAATCGTTACATTCATATCTCTATTAAGAGAGACAAGCAGTTCAAGAATCTCTTTTCCCACCGTATGATCAAGATTCGCGGTAGGCTCGTCTGCAAAAATTAAATCGGGCATATTCATCAAAGAGCGCGCGATAGCAACACGTTGGCGCTGACCTCCGGAAAGTTGATGAGGCCTTTTCTTTACATGATTGACAAGTGAAACCCTTTCTAATAAATACATCGCCCGCTCAATTGCCGAACCGTCAAATCGATACGGCTTTCCATAGACAGTCGCCGGATACATCACGTTTTCTAAAACAGTCATAACAGGAATAAGATTAAATGACTGAAAGATGAATCCAATATGCTTATTCCGTAAAATGGAAAGTTCCTTTTCCGGATACAAGCCTATATCACTGCCCATTAACAACACTACGCCTGACGATGCCTTATCAAAGCCTGCTCCAAGATGTTGCATAGTTGATTTACCACTACCTGAAGGGCCCACCAGGGCAGTAAGCTCTCCTGGATAAATTTTTGTTGATACGGAATTCAATGCGTATACTTCGCAATCACCGGAGGTGTATTTCTTGCTCACATCGCGGTATTCCAATACGGCAGTGATTGCTTCTTCATTAGTTTCTTTCGCCTTATTCACCAAACACCTCCTGAGCCATGGGCCGAGCAGCCAACACTGGCAATGATTCATAGACCGAACGGACAGCAGCATGTATTATGGATCGCTCCGTCTTTGACGGATAATTTTCTTTAAGATTCTTTATGACCAGTAACAGTAAATCTGCTTGATCTTCTGACAGCGTCCATGTTTCGTGTACATAGTTCGATTTCATCTGATCAAGTAAATCAAGCACCTGTTCATACATATTTAGATCAGAAGGAAAATAGGAATACGTTAACACTTGATAGATATACACAGTTTCGTTATTCGGCCATCGGCGTTGAATAGTCTCGAACCGACGCATACCCTGAGTAATCCAATCTACCTTATCTACTACTTTTTTTACCTTAGTTGCCATCTTGCATTCGGCAACTGCGATAAAAAGCTGGCCGTACAGGGAATCGACCAAGATTCCCTTATGTGCATTAGCCAGGGCAAGACCGTCTGTAATTGCATCAAGCTCCATTATCTGAAGGCGCAAGGCCTTTTCCACCAATTGAAGATCACCGGGATTCGAATCAAGGAGGGAGAGAACGGATGCAAGCTCAGTAGCTTGAGCATTCCGCTTGTCATCGGCTTTAGTAGTGTCCTTGTCTTCTTTTCGTCGGGACGTTTTCTCTTCAACCTTCTCCTCTCCGAGCTCAAAATACCGAAAGGTTTCCATGCGCTCAAACGCACACAGGGTTTGATCGGTATCCTGCAGCATACGTTTTGTCTCGCGAAACCAGGTTTCTGCCTTTACAGTATCTCCAGATATCTCGTAACAGAGGGCTGCATTACAAACTGCACCAATATAGTCTTCGCGGGTTACTCCTACAGAAGAATTCTTTGACTTGAGCAGCCGCGCTACGCACTCCGAAGCTCTTATAAAGTCATCACCGCCTTGCTGTGCATATCCAAAAATCGCATCAGGCACGGCAAGCGAAACGCTCGCACGGTTCATTAGCGCAGTATACAGCTCCAAGTCTCCCTGCGCGCTTTTTACTGAGCGATCGAGCCACTCATATGCTTCTTTAACGATGCCAACCGCTTCCAATGGCGGAGCTTGATCGGCTCGCAAGGCGACAAGAGATCCTTTATATGCCATTGCCGGCGAAGATCTTCGGTCAGTTGATAACAGTGTATCAAAAAGCTTTTCCGCATCGTCATACATTCCCGCATTAAACGCCGCAACCGCTGCCTCAAAGGGTTCAAGAGATGGGGAGGCATATCTTTGCCTGGACTGCCGCTGTTTTTCTTCACGCTCAGTGGCAGCGTTCTTTTTAAGTGTTTGATATGCCGCTATTGTTTCATCTGTAGACTCCACGCCCTGACTGTCTTGTTCGACACTTTTAGAAAGACGAATCAAAATCGGCTCTAAAGTCGCTAGTGTAAAATCTTCTTCCGACCATCCGGATAGTAGTTCCGATTGGAGGAAGCCTTCTGGCACCACTATATCGTACAGATTCGGGGCAAAATCCGATACTCCGTTACCGGAAAACCCGCCATTACCCTGAATGTCATTTAAACCAACAAGTACATACTGATACATATCAGGAAATTCATATAAAAAGGATAGCTCCTCCTCGGTAAGAGGGATACGCAACATCAGTTCCGTTCCTGCCAAAAGCGAATATACCGGGACATCCTGTTTATAGGTGCCGTCGAAAGATTCAATCGTTCCTTTTTCCCCAATTATGGAAATAAGATACTGCCAGGGGAAACGAGAGGAAAACTCAATACCCTCGGCAAATTCCATCCTGGTGTGTACTGAACCGCCATGGCC
>JAFGIM010000124.1 GCA_016929605.1 Spirochaetales bacterium
ATCGCGGGCCTCTACGGCAGAAAGCGGTACCGGACGAGAAGCCGTGGCCCCGCTGGCTCCCGGAACCCGGGGAGCAGGACTGTCGTGCATCTGGGTTTCTTCAAAGGTATTCCACTCCCCGCAATCCGGACAGCGGCCAAGCCACCTGGGTTGTGTATATCCACAGGATGAACAGCGATAGGCCTTCGATCCCGTCTTCTTTTTTGCGCTCATACGGCTATCTTATCATAAAAAAACGCGCCATCGCCCGCAAGAAGGCGGATTTTTTTTGCCAAACACGTTACTATTCTGCTATGCGCTTCCAGGGCTGTCCTTTTAAAAAATTGTTTCTTGGCTTACTGTTGCTTGCCTCCAGTTCCTTACTCAGGGCGGAAGACTCTCTTGGCAACAGGCCGTTTGTTGTAGAAAAGGAGCGATACGTAATCAACGGACGAACCCGTCACGAGGTACTTTCCAATTTTCTTGGCGACGCACAGGGGATGATTTTTGAAAACGAAGAAGATCTTGCATCCTTTGTAACAGCGCGCGAGCGTAAGCTGGAAAACCGCCGTATCTTTAAGGAATCATCCGTCAAGGTGATAGTCTCCAGCGAGGAAAGAGCTCCCGAGGGAGCAACGCCCATAATTCTGGAAACTCGTATAACAGACGGCAAGGCCTTTGTTCCCATTCCCTTTGCCTTTTATAACAGCAACGAGGGCGTTATGGCCGGCGTTCTGGGCAATGCGCCAAACGTCCGTGGAAGCATGCAAGACGTTCTGTTCACCGGCCTCTATAGCGCTCCCCCCGATCAAAACGATGACCTGCAATGGACAGATCCCAACTTCATTCTTCTTTTAAACTGGTCAGGAATACCTCTTTCTCCTCCGTTCAGCCTTGGCTTTTTTACCTCTATCATGAAAATGAACCGGAAGATAGAGGACCGGGGAGAAGTTCTTGCCAAGTACAACGCACTTAGCCTGATTGGAACGATTAACCTAAGCATCCCCATAGGCCAAACGGCAGAAAACACCTTTTCCTTTGGCGGTCGACACATTTTGACGAACAAGGTTGAGTTCGCGGAAACAGACGAATCTCTTGCCTATGGTCCGTATGACTGGACCATAACAGTAAAGAATACCTTATCCATCAAGCGATTTAATTGGAGAGGACATTTCAGGGAAGGATGGAAGGGACAGCTGGAGGCTGAATGGGAATTCATCGATCCAACCTATTCTGCCTGCCGAACCGATGTTACCCTTTCCGGCGAAGCCTCTATTTTCCGCATCATAGGAACCCGCTTTAACCCTCAGGCCAGAATCGCAGCCTTTACGAATAACGACTTACCGCACCTTGACGTGGCATCAAAGGTGCGGGGCTTACGAAACGGCGAGCTCAAGGCAAATACGGCTATTACCGCCAATACCAATGTCCAGATTCTTCTGGCCCGAATTGGCGGAACCGAGATACATCTATCCCCCGGCTTTGACATCGCCCTGGCATGGACGCCCGAAGAAGATGAGCGGGAATATGACTGGGCATGTGCGGCAGGAGGCGAGCTCCTCTTGTTCTTTGATAGCATAAAAAGCTTGCCCATAAAATTCGGGTACGCCTATGACCTGCGTCCGCCTGAACGCAACGGTAGCGGCAAGCGTTACGAAATCGAGTTTACCTTCAGTCTGAGCTATTAAAACAGAGAATCAAAGTACTTCTTGTTTGCCTGGTAAAAATCGTCAGACACCGAAAGACTTACCAAGGCGCACTTTGCCCCGTCTGACTGAGGAATACACACCTTAATATCCCGATTTACCCGGCCGGTTTGCCGGTCGCGAACGACAGATTCAATACGAAACCGCTTGGCACTTCCGGTAAGCGCGTGAGACGAGACATCCATTACCGCGTCCTTACCCGAACGGGAAAAAAGGCGAAGCATCTCCAGGGGAAGATTAACAGAGGTAAGCCCCATCAAACGAACATCCAGAGTATCCACAATCAGCATAGCCTCGTTGCCCATAAAAAAGGTGTTATCCGCAATCATGGTCCAGGAGCTATCCAAAGAAAGTGCTACACCGTCAACAACTCGTTTTTCCCTGTTCTTGGAAGGCTGCAGGGTAATATCCGCCGCAGGACGGGTTTGAAGGGCTTGGCCTGTTGGCGGCTCAAGGGTAAAAAAGTCATTGTCAGAACCGGAAGAAATGCGTCCCTGCAAGGCAAGGCTCAGCCGGGGAGAACCGTCGGAAGCGGTAATTGAATCAAGATTAAAAGCGGCAATCTCAGGCTTCCAAAGCAAAGAAACCGCTCCGCCAAAGGAGCGGATATCCCGGCGGGAAACCATGGCAGGAGGTAATAAAGATGAGCGGCCCTTGTGCGCGCCCCTGTCTTTCTTTGCGGAAGAACTGAGGGCCTCGTATCGCCATGCATGGAGGTCGGGCAAGAGCCCCATAAGGTAATTTATGGGCAAGGTGTCGTCGGGTGTGGGTGAGCCAAGATTACGCTGGCCAAGCAATATCATCGTACCATCCGCGTTTTCGGTGCGGAACAGGATGGACACCCGCGTTCCGGTAGCGGGCGTAACTAAAAGGGCAGCCCAGGCAGAATCGTCGTAATACATAAATCCTACCCAGGTAGGATCCTTCCATGAATAGTCGCGATAGAGCACCCATTCACCATGGAGCGGTTCAGGAAAGGATGGATTACGCTCCGCTCCATAGACAAGACCCAGACCGCATAGTAACAGGGCAAGAGAAAAGGTCAGGCGCAAGGAGCGCTTCATACAGCCCTCAATGCGGCAAGGGCTTCGCTCACCATGGTTACAAGAGCTTTTGCTGCCTCTGCCTGTGGCATAAGGCTTGCGTCTTTTTCCCCGCGCTTTTTAACTTCAACGTTTGGCAAATTTTTATCGCCCACGACAACGCGAAGGGGAATACCAATTAGGTCCATGTCCTTAAACTTGACTCCCGGTCGCTCGTCCCGGTCGTCAAGCAAGACCTCAACGCCCTTGGCGCTCAGCTCGTTGTACAGGGAGTCGGCCGCTTCCTTCATGGCGCCTTCGTACTTGATAGGAACGATGCATACCTGGAAGGGTGCGACGCTCATGGGCCATTGAATGCCGTCATCGTCGTGATTTTCCTCGATAATCGAGGCAAGGGTGCGGTCAACCCCAATGCCGTAACAGCCCATGGTGGGGGTTTGCTGCTTGCCGTTTTCGTCAAGGTAATTCATGCCCATGCTGCGGGTGTATTTATAACCAAGCTTAAAGATGTGACCGAGCTCATTTCCCTTCTTGGCGTAATAAGTGGCTCCGCAAGAGGCACACTTGTCTCCGGCCACAACGGTGCGTACATCGGCGGAAAGGAAGGGGGTAAAGTCGCGCAAGGGTTCTACGTGTTCAAAGTGGGCATCGGCCTTAAGCGCGCCGGTTACACTGTCGTGCATTGCCATAACGGAAAGATCGGCAACCACAGGAACGGAGGAAAGACCGACAGGGCCGGCAAAGCCAACCGGCGCGCCGGTGATTCGCTCAACGTCACTATCGCTTGCAAGCTCAACTTCGCTTGCCTTAAGGGCAGCGGCAAGCTTTACCTCGTTTACGTCAAGGTCTCCGCGAATACACACGGCAAAAAAGGCCTCGGGGTAATATGGGGCAGCACTTTCCGGTTGCACTCGCTTGAGCGAAGCTGCACCCGGGGCGCCGGAGATATCCAGTTCGCAGTTGATGGCGCGATATATAAGGGTCTTGATAAAGGCCTTTGAAGTTGTCTTAAGAAAGGCACAGAGCTCGTCAATGGTGCGCACGGCAGGAGTTGCAATCTCTGCATAGGGGACGGTTGCAGGGGCGCTGCCGGGCCCGGAGGTAAGCGGATCAGGGGCGCACCCTGCCTTCTCGTCATTCGCAGCATAGCCGCAAGATGGACAAAGAATAAGGTTGTTGTCCCCTATCTCGCTTTCGACCATAAACTCCTCGCTGCCGGTTCCTCCCATAGCGCCCGAGTCCGCACGTACGGGAATGACAGAAAGTCCGCAACGGCGGAAGATACGCCGATACGCCCTGCCCATTTCCTGATAGGTTTCGTCAAGGGAAGCATCATCGGTATGGAAGGAATAGGCGTCCTTCATGGTAAACTCTCTTGCGCGCATCAGGCCGTAACGGGGGCGAACCTCGTCGCGATATTTAGTGTTAATCTGATAGACGTTGATGGGTAACTGCTTATACGAGGATATTTCACTTCGCAGGAGTGCGGTAAAGGCTTCTTCTGCGGTTGGACTCACCACCAGTTCCTGATCCACCCGGTTTACCACGCGGAGCATTCCCGCTCCCATGGTTTCCCACCGACCGGACTCCCGCCAAATCTCGCCGGGAACCACTACCGAAGGCTTAAACTCAAGGGCACCGGATGCATTCATTTCCTCGCGGATAATCGCTTCAACCTTACGGAACGAACGCAACCCGAGCGGTAAATACGTAAACAGGCCATTGCCGAGCTTGCGGATCATTCCGGAGCGGAGCAACAGACGATGACTGGCGATAACAGCTTCGGCGGGTACTTCCCGCAGTGTCGGCATGAACATCCTGGACATTTTCATGATACAAAACCCCTTGTGTGCTGGCATTTTAGCCGTAATCGGCGCCTTTATCAAGGAGAGAAAGACGTGCGCGAGCCCTGCTTTTGTTTGACGGCAGGACAGGGCTCTGGTACTATAAGGTATGCGGAAGACCATCGCTGTTTTGACCAATCACATGGGCGGGGCCAAGCTTCCGTATGAGCGGAGCTTTGTATCTGCCATCGCGGATGCGGCAAAACAAAATGACGACAAGGTTATCTTTTACTCAGGCGGGTTTTATAACACTCCCGATCGCTTTGAAAGTCAGCGAAACTTTGTGTATGAATTAGTAGAGCGGGACCGTCCCGACGGTATTATCATGTTATCTTCCCTTCTGGGGGAGTTTTGCCCAAAAAAAGATATCTACGCCCTGTGCAAAACCTTTGGATCCATTGCGCTCGTCAGCTCGGGCATGCGCGTCCCCGGTGTGGCAAGTGTCCTTATCAATAATTATGACGCCATGAGATCCGTGTGCGACCATGTCTTTAGCACGCATACACCCGGACGCATCGTCTACCTGGGCGGGCCAAAAGACGGGGATGAGGCACAGGAGCGCTTTAGGGCCTTTAGCGACTCCCTTACCAACGCCGGTTACCGTCTGGAAGATGTTCGTATATTCGAGGGTTTCTACCTCAAGATTTCCGGTTGTAATGCAGCCTTAAAGCTCCTGGAAGAAGACACTCCCTTTGATACCGTCATCTCCGCCAGCGATGAAATGGCCTTTGGCTTTGTTGAATGTATGGAAGAGCATGGCATCCGCTGTCCGGACGACTTCCGTATTACCGGATTTGACAACGTTAAAGGAGCCAGCTTGTTCTCCCCTGCATTAACCACCGTGGAACAAAATACCTACGAGATGGGCACCGCCTCCTTTGAGGCTCTACGGCGGATAATTAATGGGGAGCCGGCGCAAGAGGTTACCTGGCTTCCAACCAGGCTCTTGATTCGGGACAGCTGTGGCTGCGGTGGAGGTGCCCTGCCGGAGATTCAGGACCGCAATGGCCTTACCGAAGAAATACTTAACCTGAAACGCGAATCAATACGTCAGGAGCAAGAGGACTATTCCCTTAACATTATTAGCGAGGGGTTAATCAACACCAATACCGAAGGCCAATTATGCGCCACGCTCAACCGCGAGATACCGCAGCTTCGCGAAATTATCTCCTGTTCCCTCTGCGATTTTAGACGGCAGGGCGAATCTCCGCGACTACGCGCTTTTATCGATTACTCCCGGGAAACGGGGGCACGAGTTCACGACGAGGGCCGCTGGGAGGGAAGGACAGACATGGGAAGGGATTCGGGAGGGCGCTTTCGGGTTGTTGAATCCTTAAATTATGCTAACGAGGTTATGGGTGTTATTATCTTTGAATGTAACACCCTTCCCTACTCGGCCTTTGGTATTCTGCGGGAGCAAATCAGCTTGACCCTGCACAATATAAAAACATTTACCCGAATCGCAGAGCTTAACAAAAGCCTCTCCGAAGAAGTTTCCCATCTTTCTTCTTTACGAACGATAGACCGCGCCATTACCGAAACACGGACACGGGCCCTGCTTCTTGATGTACTGATGAACGAGATTCTTGATCAGCAAAAAACGGATGCCATTGTTATTTCTCTTGTACATCAGGAAGGATCTGAACCCGAGATAGCGGCTTGGCGGGGCTTCAGGCGCCTTCAACCGACGGGAAGCCGTCCCGTTCCCGCACAGCGGCTCCTGGTGCGGAACCTCCATCAAGCCGGAGCCCTTGGCGCAGAAGAGCCGGATATCCGCAACTACTTCCCCGAAGAAGGCTTTAGTTTTTATTGCCGCGTACCCCTTTGCGCGCATGGAAAAACGATTGGACTGGTTGAACTTTTTAACCGCTCCCCCTTTGATAGCACCCCCGGCTGGGAAGCCTTTCTGGACACACTTGCAGGACAAGCGGCCATCGCCCTTGATAACGCACGGCTTATGGAAGATCTTACACAGGCAAACGTGAGCCTGCGCCAAGCCTATAACACCACCATAGAAGGGTGGTCGCGAGCCCTTGACCTTCGGGACCATGAAACTGAGGGACACTGCATGCGCGTCGCTCAGATGAGCGTTAAACTTGGAAAGGCACTTGGCCTGCCCAACGCAGAAATAGAAAACCTGTACCGCGGAGCCTTGCTTCACGATATTGGCAAGGTGGGCATCCCCGACGCCATACTCCTTAAACCCGGTCCTTTAAACGATGACGAGCGATCGATAATGAGTTTACATCCCACCTACGCCTATGATCTTTTGTCCCCGATAGAATATCTCCTGCCGTCGCTTGCGGTTCCCTGGTGCCACCACGAAAAATGGGACGGTACCGGCTATCCGCAGGGGCTTACCGGAGAAGACATACCTCTTTCTGCCCGCATATTCGCCGTTATTGATGTGTGGGATGCCCTGTCAAGCGAACGTCCCTACCGTGGGCCCTGGGAGCGCGGTCAAATTATCGCGCACATCAAGGAGCAGTCTGGAAGCCATTTTGACCCTTCGGTAGTGGATGCTTTTTTGGCATTGGTAGAGAAAAATCAGGAAATCTAAAAAAGATAGCCAAGGCCAAGCGCAGGAATAAGAGAAAGAGCGTTGGCCCCATCGTAGAATACGTTTACCGCTTCCAAAGAACACTCCCCAAACAGATGGCGGGTAAACAGGTATTGGCCACTGACGCCTGCACATACCAGCGCATCCATCGTCGCAAGGCTTGTGCCCTCTACGTCATCATACAAAAAGGTCATATCGGTAAAGGCAAGACCGGCTCCGGCGTGTACTACTACACATATCCGATCGGTAACGATTCGTTTATAGGCAAACGAGAGGGACAGTCGATACTGGCTCGTTTCCAACAAGGCCCGGTCGTCTCCACCATCCATCAAAATACCGCCTGCGCGCAGCTGTGCGCCCATAAACGAAGCCTTGCGCCTGACAAAGAGCCAGGTAAACGCACCTTCTGCGCCTGCGGGATACAAGCCATCGCTCCACGTGTCGGTATAAAACTCGTCCAACAAGGGAACAACCGGGGCCCATGCAAAAGAAGCAAAAAACTGCTGACTTGTTTGATAGCGAATTTTTAACGACTTCTTGCTCTGTGCACGTAAGCCGCTTGGATGGACCACCGTTATAGTAAAAACGCCACCATCAAGTTTTTCGGCATCTAACGAAAAAACAACGCGGCGACCCTTGTCGTTTTCCAACACCTGTACATCATGCCAGGCGATTCCCGAGATAGTCCCTGCCAAATAAATGCGAGA
>JAFGIM010000125.1 GCA_016929605.1 Spirochaetales bacterium
AACGACGCCTTTGGAACCGCTCACCGTGCTCATGCTTCCACTGCCACCATTGCCCAGTTTGTTAAGGTAAAGGTTGGCGGCTTCCTTATGGAAAAAGAAGTTAAGTATCTTGAACCCATGGTGACTAATCCTCCCAAGCCCATGACTGCTATCATCGGAGGAGCCAAGGTTTCTTCAAAGATTGCCGTATTGGACAGCCTCCTTAAAAACGCGTCCGCCCTTATCATCGGCGGTGGAATGGCCTATACCTTCCTTAAGGCTCAGGGCCATACCGTTGGAAAGTCCCTGGTAGAGGATGATTTTATTGATACGGCGAAAAATCTTTTGTCCGCGGCTGCGGCCAAGGGTGTTAAGATTATTCTCCCGGTAGACCATGTCTGCGGCGACGGTTTTTCCCCCGATGCAAAGGTAACCAACATCGATTCTCTGGATATCCCCGACGGACAGATGGGTATGGATGTTGGGCCTAAGACCCTTGCTATTTATCGCGAAACGATCCTTTCTTCCAAGTCTATCGTATGGAATGGCCCGGTTGGGGTTTTTGAATTCGAAGCCTTTGCAAAGGGAACAGGAGAGGTCGCTCACCTGGTAGCCGATGCTACTGCCAAGGGCGCCATCAGCGTTGTCGGTGGTGGAGATTCGGTTGCTGCCGTTAACAAGTTTAATCTGGCAGACAAAATGAGCCATGTATCCACTGGCGGTGGTGCCTCCCTTGAATTCCTTGAGGGAAAGACGCTTCCCGGTATCGCGGTACTCGAAACCAAGTAATCGTTATTTCTGCGTACGTACAAAAAAAGAGCGAATCGGGGATACCGATTCGCTCTTTTTATTGTAATGGATAGTAGTTCGCGGCTGTCAGGGTTTAGGGAAGTTTTTGATGCAATCAAGGGATCTGGCAAGCTGTTCCGGAGATGGCTCGTGATCCTTGATGTTACCGGACAGGTATTTATCATAGCCCACCAGATCAAGAAGCCCATGGCCCGAAAGTCCAAACACAATTACCTTTTCCTTACCTTCTTCTTTGGCCTTAACCGCTTCTCGCATTGCCATCGCAAGGGCATGGCTTGATTCGGGGGCGGGAACAATACCTTCGCTTCGGGCAAATTTGATCGCGGCGTCAAAGCATTCTTCCTGACCGATTGAGCGCGGTTCAATGAGTTTATCAGCAACTGCCTTGGACACAAGCGGAGCCATGCCGTGATAGCGCAAGCCACCGGCATGGATTGGATCGGGAATAAACTCATGGCCCAGGGTGTACATGGGCAGGAGGGGCGTCATACCGGACATATCGCCAATATCATAGGCAAAGGGTCCGCGGGTAAGGGTGGGGCATGATTCAGGTTCAACGGCGATAATCTCGATGTTATCTCCCTCAATTTTATCCTTACAGAAGGGGAAGGTAAGGCCGGCCAGATTTGATCCGCCTCCAGCACATGCTATTACAACATCTGCCTGTTTTTCGCCGGCAAGTTCAAGTTGTTTTTTGGTTTCCTGTCCAATGATTGTTTGATGAAGCATGACATGATTAAGAACCGAGCCAAGTGCATATTTGGTCTTTCCGGTTTTGTCTGCCACCGCTTCCTCAACCGCTTCGCTAATGGCGATGGCAAGGCTTCCCGGGCAATTTGGATCTTTTTCCAGAACCGCCCGTCCTGCATTGGTCAAGTTGGAAGGACTTGCAATACAGGTGCCCCCCCAGGTTTGCATCAGCATCTTTCGGAAGGGCTTTTGTTCAAAGCTTACCTTTACCATATACACCTTGCAAGTTAATCCCATAGCAGTACAGGCGTAAGAAAGGGCGCTTCCCCATTGTCCGGCACCTGTTTCCGTGGTGATATTTTTGGTCCCGGCGATTTTATTGTAATACGCCTGGGCGATTGCGGTATTGAGCTTATGGCTTCCCGCGGGGGATACCGATTCGTTCTTGTAATAAATTCTGGCAGGGGTGTCCAAGAGCTCTTCAAGAGCCAGGGCTCGATGAAGAGGGGAGGGGCGCCAGCGGTATAGTATCTGGAGTATTTCATCCGGAATATCGACCCAACGATCGGAGGTCATCTCTTGCTCAATCAAATTCATAGGGAATATTGCACTCATCATCTCCGGGGTTACCGGTTTACCGTCGGGACCAAGTGGCGGTAACAGGGGCGTGCGAAAGTCTGCGGCTAAATTGTACCATTGTCGGGGCATTTGTGACTCTGAAAGGACAATCTTTACCGGGGATACTCGTTTTCTCTGGATGGACATGGGATGACTCCTTGTTTCTATTGGTAGAATCATAATAACACACCTTGGGTAAAATGCAAGGGAATTATGAGTAATCGTATCAATAAACAACGGTGGGTTATCAGTTGAATCGATTATCCAAAAATGCTAAGATTCGATACATTTTTATCCAAGGAGCCATTCTATGCGGAAATATTTTATTGCCGGAAACTGGAAGATGCACAAGACAGTGAGCGAGGCCACTGCCCTTGCTACAGAACTTGTTGCCGAACTTAAAGGCGGACCCAATAAATACATGATCGCCCCCACCTTTACCAGCCTTGATGCTGTTTCAAAGATTGTTAAAGGAACCAACATTCTTCTTGGTGCTCAAAACATGAGTACCGACGAGCAGGGAGCTCATACCGGAGAAGTTTCTCCGCTTCAACTTAAAGACCTTGGCGTTCAGGTTGTTATCCTTGGTCACTCCGAGCGCCGCCATACATATAAAGAAGACGATACCATGATCAACAAGAAGGTTAAGCTTGCCTTGTCTCATGGTTTTGAGGTTATTCTCTGCGTGGGAGAGCTTTTAGAGGAACGCGAAGCCGGAAAGGCCGAGGCAGTGTGCGAAGAGCAAACTCGCAAGGGTCTTGCCGGTGTTAGTGCCGACGAGCTTAAGAAGGTAACCATTGCATATGAGCCGGTATGGGCAATTGGCACCGGAAAAACCGCGACTCCCGAGGATGCTGATGCCATTCATGCCTTTATCCGCAAGGTGATTACCAGCATGTATAGCGCTTCTGCCGCAGAACAGATGATTATCCAGTACGGTGGGTCGATGAATGCCGGTAATGCCGAAGCCTTGCTTGCCAAGGAAAACATTGACGGCGGACTTATCGGTGGCGCCGCTCTTAAGGCCGAAACCTTTAAACCAATCGCTCTGTGTAAGTAATTACCCCTTTTTTCCCGGTTCTGTGATGAATGGAACCGGGTGTTTGTCTATGCACTTGCATAAGGCCTTCCTTTTGGGTATAGTTTTGCCTGAATTCTTAATTGGAGTTATCTATGGCTATAGTCGGTATTGTGTTGCTGGTAGTTTTTGTGATTATCTGTTTCCTCATCATCGCTCTTGTTCTTATGCAAAATGAAGAAGGGGACGGCCTTGGTGGTCTTTTTGCCGGCGGCAGCAATTCAGCATTTGGATCCCGCTCCGGAAATGTTCTTACCAGAACTACCTATGTGGTGGTTACTCTCTTCTTTTTAACGGCTTTTTTCCTTGCCTTTCTTAACCGGAGTACCGGGGATAAGGGTATTGAGGAAGCGGCTCGCATCGAACAGGGTGAAACTGCTACTGAATGGTGGAGTGAAGATGCTACTCCCGCTACAACCGAGGAATCAGCTTCTCCGGCAACCACTGAATCGGGAAATTAAGCAGGTTTATCATGGTACTCTCAAAAGTTTTCTCTCCCGCATTGATCAAGGTTGGCCTTGAGGGAGAGGATAAAGAAGAAGTATTTGAAGAGATGGTTGATCTTTTCGTCGCATCGAATCGGTCTGTATCTCGTACCGCGCTTCTTCAAGCGATACGCCAACGGGAAAGCAAGCAATCTACCGGAGTTATGCCCGGTATTGCTTTTCCTCATGCCCAGACGGATGAGGTGTCTTCTGTTTCAGGCTTGATCGGGATATCACGGGCCGGGGTTGATTACGATGCGATGGACGGAAATCCCGTTCGCATCGTGTTTATGATGTTTTCTTCCCATGACGATTGTTCTTTGCACCTTCGGGCGCTCAAACGGCTGTCCATCCTGCTTTCTGATCCTGAATTTTCTCGCTCGCTTCTTGAACAAAAAGATAGCAATGGGGTGTATACTTCGTTGTGCAGATATGAAGATCTTTTAACAACCTCCGTGTAATCTACGGAGATTTGACCCGATCGACGCCGAGGCTCTGCTTTCGGCGCCCTGTAACTGCCAGAGGATGATGTGATTGAACAGGACGTAATCGGGCATCTTATTGATGTCGAACGGTTAGCCTACGATCTTCTGCTTGACGCGCAGACAGAGGCTGACAAAAGAAAAAACACCGCTAAGGAAGAAGCCGAAACCCGTTTTCGTAACGCGTATGAGGAACTTCTTGCACATCTTGACGCAGAACTTACTCGGGAGCGCTCTGTCTGTAATGAATCGCGAGAGAGCGATCTTGCAGATTTCAACGCCCATCTTTCCTCGATCACCCTGGATCGGAAAGCCTTTAACGACTATCTCGATTCATTGTATACCGGTAGTTAAGCCATGGATCGTAGCTCCGCGGATTCGTATGTCTATGCAAAGGCATGCGGGATGTATTCGCGCTCCTATGTCGGTCCCCGTGCCCGAAAACTCTTTGAGGCAAAACGTCTACAAGATTTATGGTCTCTGTTGTATAACGAGGAGCCCCCCCTTGTTCCCGAAGGCTTATTAGCCCTTCTTCTTGAACGAAAATCTGAAGAGCAGATGGTCCAGGACTATATTACGCTCTTGTCCGCATACGACACACCCGATCCCCTGTCTCTTTCTTTTCTGTCTTTGTATGATTATAACAATCTTAAGTCGGCTTCAGCTCAGGCTGCTCTTGGCAAACCAGAGCGTCCGTTTATGATTGACACGAGTCCTTTTTCGCTTTTTGATACGGATGCCTGGCCGGACATTGGGGCAATGACCCAGGCATCCCCGGTATCCTGGTATAATCGAGTGCCTTCCGGGGACGATCAGATTGATTGGGAAACCAAGCTTGACCATGAATATTATCATACGCTGTGGAAGTCTTTTTCCTCCTTGGGGAAAAAGGATCGTCAATCAGTAGAAGATCTGGTTACGGATGAGATAATACTGCAGAACATCGTTTGGGCACTCAGGCTCAAGGTGTATTATCAAAAATCGCCTGAAGAAATTTTCCCTCAGCTTGCCTGTTATGACGAGCAAGCGCCTGTTTCGGATGTATTATGCCAGGCTGCCATGGAAGCGGCCTCAAAACCGATTGATGACTGGAACGCTTGGGCTGGGTGGAAGTATTCCTGGCTTTGTAATCATCATGATGAAGGGGTACCGTGGACAATTGATCCACGATGGGCACAGCTGTCGGCAGATCGCTATCTCTTTAAAAAAGCCCTGTCCAAGTTTCATCAGGCACCCTTTACTGTTGGCGTTTTGGTTTCTTTTTTCAAAATTAAACAACTGGAAGAGCAAATGATACGGGTTGCGGCAGAAGGCCTCAGGCTTGGTGCGACCGACAGCCAGATGAACGATTTTATGGGGGACGGCAGGGATGCTTAGAACTACCAAGATGAAACTCGTAGAATTGATGATTCTCCGGCAGGACATTGATCGTGTCCTTGAATACCTGGGGAAAAGCTCAAACTTTCAGATTCAAAACGAAACTGATTTCTCTCACGCGCAAAAAGATAATCCGAATCGCATGCTTCTTGAGCGCCTTCATACTGCCCGAGCGTATCTTGGTGTATCCGATGCTCAGGCCTTATCAACCGGTACAACCCTCCCATCGGAAGAAGATCGGCAGAGCGCTGATGCAATTCTTGCCGAAGTTGAAGATATTCGTAAGCGGGAAATTGAAGCATCCGATTTACGCAAGCGAATCGGGAGTGCCTATGATGAGGCACGCGCCTTTGCCAATTTAAAGGTTGCATACAGTGAACTTGAGCATCTTACTTTTTTGTCCATGAGAATTGGTAAGATTGATCCTGCGGTCCTGGATGAATTGCAATTCGCAATTGGGGACCGCGCCGTTATTCTGCCCCTTGGCGCAGACCGTACCCGAATATTGGCTGCTTCTTCAAAAAAAGGCCGATTTGCCCTTGATACTGAATTAAAGAGATTCGGCTTTATACCGCTCGACGTTCCGGAAGATTTTAAGGGTGTCCCGGAAGAGGTCTTGATTGGTTTGCAAAATCAAACCCAGGGTGCCTCTGGAGCCTTGGAAGCGGTTGCTGCCGAGAGAATGAGGTACGCAGAGACTCATACTCAGGAAATCCAGCGTTTGCTTGAGACCTTCTCCTTGGGAGCGCAGGTACAGGATGTTCGAGAGAGTCTTGAGGCAACACAGCTGGTATATAGAATCATGGGATGGATTGGCCTGGATGAAAGCGCGACTCTTATGAAGGATTTGGATAATTTGACCGAAGGCAGAATAGCCATGAGGATGTATGCGCCAAACGAAGTTCCCTCGGTAAAAAGCGGAAGGGAGAAAGTTCCTGTTCAGTATACTCACGGAAAATTCGTTAAAAGTTTTGAACGGATGATTTTTAGTTACGGCGCTCCGTTATATGGCACTATAGATCCAACCCCGGTAGTCGCTTTTTTCTTTACACTTCTTTTTGGCATAATGTTTGGAGACGCGGGGCAGGGTTTGGTTTTTTTACTGCTTGGCTTGCTCTTGAGCTACCAAAAGATGCCGCCCCTGCGCAAGTTCTATCACTTTGGGCCAATCTTTATGGCTGTTGGCTGTTCAAGCGTACTAATGGGGCTTTTAACGGGCGAGTTCTTTGCTAACTCGGAACTTCTTAAACCGTTTAGCCGTTTTGTCACCGGACTGTTTGGAGAAAGCCGGGATCATATTCTTCACATGATGCCATCAAAGGATTCGCTTGATAAACTGATGATCTTTTTTGGCTTTACCCTTGCGGTTGGTTTTATGATCAACTCGGTAGGCCTTATCATCAATATCATCAATCAGTTTTCTCTTTCTCGTCCTGCCAAGGCAATTTTTAGTAAAACCGGTATTTGTGGGGCCCTGTTTTTCTGGTATGTAGTGTTTGCCGCTATTCGCATCGCGGTTACTGCTTCTTCTGTTCAGTGGTATGACTTTGTCTGCGTGGGTATACCTCTTTTTGGAGTATTCTTTGCAGAACCGTTTTCCCGGCTCATCGAAGGTCATCGTCCGGTATTAGAAAACGGCCTTTTTTCCGCGATAATCGAAGGTGTCGTAGAGATCCTTGAAGTTGTGTCCACCTACATATCTAATTCCGTCAGCTTCCTCCGAGTAGGGGCCTTTGCCCTCTCTCATGCGGTTCTTAGCTTTATTATCTTTACCATGTCCGAGCTTGTCGGAGGATCCCTTTCCGCCGGCGGATTGGTTATTGGCGTATTTGGCAATTTGGTCATTATCGTACTTGAAGGACTGATAGTTACTATACAGGTTATCCGTCTTCAGTATTACGAATTTTTCTCAAAGTTTTTTACAGAAACCGGAAGGGAATTCAAACCCTTCAGATTCACATACAAGGAGCAATAATATGAATCGCAAGTTACTCACCACCATTTCTCTTACCCTGGCCTGTGCAGCCCTTGGCTTTGCAGAAGCTCACGCCCCCGCTGCCGAAGCAACCCAGTCGGCAGGGCTTTCCATCGCCGCATTTAAGTATATCGCCGCGGCAATCGCGGTAGGTATCGCCTGTATCGCCGGTGGCATGGCGGTAGGCCGCATCGGTGCTGCCGCTATGGGCGCAATGAGCGAGAACGCCGAGCTTTCCGGTAAGGCCCTTCCGTTCGTTGGCTTGGCGGAAGGTATCTGTCTGTGGGGCTTTCTTGTCGCCCTGCTGATCATCCTGTTGTAACAGACGCAGGTTACGCTTCGTGAAGTATTACATTATCGGGGAAAGAGAGTTAGTTCTCGGCTTCTCTTTGGTTGGCGTTACCGGTACGGTAGCGAGAACTCGGGAAGAGGCTCTTGATGCTTTTTATCGGGTAACTGGCAGGGGGAATCTTCTTGCTGCCAATGTTCCCGTTCAGGAAGAGCGTCCACGAGTGCTTATTCTTACCGAAGAGATGACTGCCTTGCTCGAGGAAGAAGTACGGGAATGGCAAATGGCCGGAGATTATCCTCTTATCGTCGAGATACCCGGACTTCATGGACACTTGAGCGGCAGAAAAACACTTACCGATTCTATTCGGGAAGCGATTGGTATACATGTATAAGAAAGCGGGTTAAGGAAGCAATGGAAGAATTACGTTCTACGGAAATACTTGATCGGGAGATCCAGGAGGATGCCCGGCGTAAAGCAGAAAAGATACTCAAGTCGAACGAAGCAGAATGCCGCCAGATACTTGAGGAAGTTGATCGGCGAATTGCGGCTTTGCGCACCGATAAGGGCAAAGAATATGCCGAACGTCTTGAGGTATATAAGCGGGATGTCCAGGCCTCTATCCCTTTGGAAAAGCAACGCCGCCTTGTATCTTTTATCGACAACGAAGTTAATCAGGCTCTTGATGCATGGTTTACTTCCATAGGCGAGAGCCGTAGGCTTTCTGTATACCGTCAGTTATTGCTTCGCTTTAAAAAATCCCTTAATGGAAAAAAAATGATGGTTAAGGTCTCAGGCTATGCACAGGATGAAGCGAGAAAACTTGTTGAATCGGTTTTTTCTCCCGAGGCTATCGATTCAGTTACTGTACTCGATGCTCCCGGTAAAGCCGCTCTTTCGTTACAAGACGGTTTTTATCTTGAAGACCTTGGTAAAACCCTCTCTTGTCGCGCAGGCGAGCAAGAGGTTAAAAATGAATTATTGTCCACCCGACGTGAAGAATTGGCAAAGGCTCTGATGGGCGGGAGGATACCGCAGTGAGTTCCATGGATTTAGTAGAAGGAAAGGTTACACGCATTAGCGGACCGATAGTGTACGCGGAAGGTCTCGGGTCGTGCGGCCTCTATGACGTCGTAGACGTCGGAGAGGCGGCCCTGATCGGTGAAATTATCCGCCTTAAAAACGGGATTGCTACGATACAGGTGTACGAAGATGACACCGGTATGCACGTTGGCGAAAAGGCAGTGTGTTTGCGCAGGCCTCTATCTGTTCGTTTGGGCCCTGGTTTGGTGGGGACTATCTACGATGGAATACAGCGTCCCCTCGAAAGTTTATACAAGTCTTCCGGAGCCTTTTTAAATCCCGGAGATCGAAGCGAAAGCTTGGATATTCAAAAAAAATGGCACTTTAGCCCGACAACGATGGATGATGGCACTTTGCTAAGCGCTGGAAACTCGATTAGTAGTGGCTTTACTTTAGGAACGGTTCAGGAATCTGCGTCGGTCACTCATAAGATAATGGTCCCGCCAACAATTCGGGGAAGATCTCTTTCCTGGTTTGCCGGAGAAGGGGAATACACCGTTAACGACGTTATCGCAAAAACCGAATTGGACGAGCCTATCTTGCTTTCTCATTACTGGCCGGTTCGCAAACCCCGCCCTTTTTCCGGTAAGCTCTCTGTCTCTGAGCCTCTTATTACTGGCCAACGGGTAATTGATGTGTTTTTCCCCTTATCTAAAGGTGGCACCGCTGCTATTCCGGGGGGCTTTGGCACTGGCAAAACCATGACGCAACATGCTGTCGCAAAATGGTGCGATGCTGACATCATCGTGTATATCGGTTGTGGCGAACGTGGAAACGAGATGACCGACGTATTGTCGGAGTTTCCCGGTCTTATCGATCCACGTACCGGACGCTCCTTGATGGAACGAACCATACTGATTGCCAATACGTCTAACATGCCTGTAGCCGCCCGGGAGGTATCGCTGTATTCGGGAATAACCCTTGCCGAATACTATCGTGATATGGGTATGCACGTCGCCATTATGGCAGACTCTACCAGTCGATGGGCGGAAGCCCTTCGGGAACTGTCAGGCCGTATGGAAGAGATGCCAGCGGAAGAAGGATTTCCTGCGTATCTTCCTACGCGTCTTGCAGAGTTTTACGAGCGGGCGGGAAGGGTTGTTTCCCTTTGCGGACAGGAAGGCTCAGTATCCATCATTGGAGCTGTTTCACCGCCCGGAGGAGATTTTTCGGAGCCGGTTACTCAACATACCAAACGATTTATCCGCTGCTTCTGGGCATTGGACCGCGAGCTCGCCAATGCGCGCCATTATCCTGCCATCGGTTGGATAGAGTCGTACTCCGAATATGCCGATGAAATAAAGCCCTGGTGGGATCGTCTTGATCCCAGATGGAATGATGTGAGACTCCAGGCATTGGAGTTATTAAAACGGGAACAGCGTCTTCAGCAAATCGTGCGCCTTATCGGTCCCGATGCGCTTCCGGATACCGAGCGGATTATTTTGATAGTCGCGGAGATGATTAAAAATGGTTTTCTTCAACAAAGCGCGTTTGACGAGATAGACATGTTTTCGGTTCCCGAAAAACAGATAATGATTTTGCTTATCATTATGGACTTTTATCGCCGCTCTCTTTCCATTATTCGAAACGGAGCACCATTGGCCAAGATCGTTAATCTTCCCTGTCATGAGGAAATCGTACGTATCAAGACAACCTGTCCCAATGGCGATATTTCCGCGATTACCGCCTGTGAAGGGCGCATGAATCAACAGTTGGATGAACTGGACCGGCTGTATCGTAAGGTGGAAGCTGTATGAGAGGTCTTGAATATCGGGGAGTCGAATCGGTCGACGGCCCTATCGTAATAACTAAGCGTCGCGAGAATGTTTTTTTTGGGGAAATTACCTCTGTTCGGGATAATACCGGGGCGGTACGAACCGGCAGAATTATTGACGTGTCAGACGATTACTGTGTTGTCCAAATTTTTGGATCAACCACCGGATTAAGCCTTGACGATACTACAGTCGAGTATTTGGAAACACCGATGGAACTCCGTGTCTCCGAAGGGTTAATGGGCCGTATCTTTAACGGATTGGGTAAGCCCATGGACGGGTACCCCGAGATGTATTCTTCGCGAATGCTCAATGTTAACGGGTATCCTATAAATCCATACGCCCGGGTGTATCCGCGAGATTTTATTCAAACTGGTATTTCTGCCATCGATGGCATGAACACCTTAATTAGGGGCCAAAAGCTTCCTGTTTTTTCGGGAAATGGTTTGCCGCATAATCGCCTTACTGCACAGATTATCAGGCAGGCAAAAATTCTTTCCGCGGACGAAGAGTTCGTTATGGTATTTGCCGGCATGGGAATCAAGTACGACGTTGCCCGTTTTTTTATCGACACCTTCGAAAAATCTGGCGTTCTTTCACGGGTTGTCATGTTCCTGTCGCTTGCCGACTCGCCTTCTATCGAACGAATTATTACGCCTCGGTGTGCGCTTACTGCAGCTGAGTATCTTGCATACGAGTGTGGAAAGCACGTCTTGGTAGTTCTTACCGATATGACTAATTACTGCGAGGCATTGCGAGAAATATCAACAACTCGAGGCGAGGTTCCCGGGCGCAAGGGATATCCTGGATACCTGTATTCCGATCTTGCCGAGCTCTATGAGCGTGCAGGCAAGATAAAGGGTTCTTCCGGCTCAATCACACAGATACCGATTTTATCCATGCCGAACGACGATATCAGTCATCCCATTCCGGACTTAACCGGATATATTACCGAGGGTCAAATTGTTCTCGATCGTGAGCTTTCTCAAAAAGGTATATATCCCCCGGTCGCGGGCTTACCGAGTCTATCCCGTCTTATGAAGGACGGGATCGGAGCGGGTATGACTCGCGATGATCATAAGGATGTATCGAGTCAGTTATTCGCTTCCTACTCAAAGGTAAAAAGTATTCGAAACCTGGCGGCAATTATCGGTGAGGAAGAGCTTTCTGATTCCGATAAACTCTATCTTCGGTTTGGTGAATTATTCGAGCAGAAATTCTTGACTCAGGGTGAATTCGAAAACCGCTCGATAGAGGAAACCCTGGATATCGGTTGGCGTCTTCTTTCGGTTTTGCCCCGTTCAGAACTGTATCGAATTAAGGCTGAGTATATCGAAACCTACCTTCAAGCTGCCCTTGATAAGGATCCTTCGTTCCTTTCCGGGGTTAAGGCCCGGATATAAGATATGGCCAGATTACCCGTAGCCCCGACCAAGTCAAACCTTCTCGCCATAAAGGAGCAACTAGCTATTGCCCGGGATGGTTATGAATTGTTGGAACAAAAACGGGAGATACTCGTTATGGAGCTTATGCAGATGGTCGAAAAGGTTAAGCTCCTTGAGGCGGATATAGAGAAGCAAATTGATAAGGCCTATCCATCCCTAAAAAGAATGTTTATGGCCGTAGGTCGCGATCGGACAGAACGGGTATCACGGACGGTATCCTATGACTTTCATCTGGTTGAGAAACGTGTCGTGATGGCTGGTATGAACTTTTCGACGCTTTCTGTCGAATTGCCAAAACGGCGGCTTGCCTGGTCATATTTAAATTCATTTGCCGATTGCGATAAAGTCATGATAGACTTTTTCGAGCTTCTGCGTCTGTTAACCGATATGGCTTCCATCAGGACCATTGTATGGCGGTTGGCACGAGAAGTAAAAAAAACGCAACGGCGCGTGAACGCCCTCGATAAACAGGTGATCCCGCAAACACGCGAAACCAGCTCCTATATAGAAAGTGTCCTTGAAGAACGCGAGCGCGAGAATGTGTTCGTTCTTAAGGCACTCAAGGCAAAAAACGGAGGCCTTTCGAGATGATCAAACCGCTTTTCCAGAACATTCTCGTGCTGCTCAATGGAACCGATGCTTCAATCAACGCGGTGCGGTATGCCGTCCTTATGGCAAAACTGTATCGTAGCAGGGTATACGCGGTCTATGTTGTTGATACAGCAACCATCAAGCAACTCACCTTGAATCGAATTTTTATTGATGAGGAAAGCCGCGAATATGAGCAGAGTCTTGAAGAAAACGGCCATCGGTACCTTTCGTATGCAGAAGAATTAGGTAAGGCTAAAGGGGTCAAGATTGAAACAGAGTTACGCCGTGGTGCAATTTGGTCCGAGGTTGTTACGATGTCAGAAGAGCGAAAAATGGATCTGATACTCCTTGGGGGGCAGGAAGGAGAAACGGTCGATTCCAAAGATATTATGTCCTCTACGTATCGATCTGTCATGATGAACGCCCGATGTTCGGTTCTTATTGTTAAGGAACGGATGATCGAACAACTCTTTAAATTAGCCTGATAAGGACAATACCATGACAATCGCATTAGTTACTTTTTTGGATACACCTGATCAACACACCAAGGCTATCCTGGATAGTCTTGGCTCTGCCATACGCACCAGGGGTTTTGATCTTGTGTTGATTGACGGTACATCGACTTCATCAACTGTTGCCATGGCGACCTTTGATTATATCGCTACTATTACCCGCCCTGATTCTCTATGGAGAGCCACCGTTCCTGCACGTGTAGAGCAGTTTTGGAAAGAGGCCGTTGGCATACAAGGTAAAAAAGGTTGCGCTCTCGTTATACGTCAGGGATGGCGGACAAACGCTTTTTGCCGCAAGGTAATGGCAATAATGGAAAGCGTTGGTATCTGTGTCGATTATTTCGAGATAATTCGGGACGCGGCCCATTGTAGCGATATCGCGCCTTTTATTGGGTAAAGGTTCGCACGTGGAAGACTGTTATCAAATTCTCGGTATCCCCTCATCTGCCTCTGCGTCCGAGATAAAACGCGCTTTTAGGCGTAAGGCCAAGGAACTGCATCCCGACATTCCGGTCGGAGGACAGGCGGTTATCGATAGGCAGGAGCGGATGCGCGATCTTATTCG
>JAFGIM010000126.1 GCA_016929605.1 Spirochaetales bacterium
ATAAAGCGGTGGCGAAGCTGATCCATAAAATGAAGCGGTCCGCCAAGAAAGGCGACATTGCCGCGAATGGGTTTTCCGCATGCCAGGCCGGAGATGGTTTGACTTACTACTGCCTGATAAATACTGGCCGCAATGTCTTCCCTCCGGGCACCCTCGTTAATAAGAGGCTGGATATCTGTCTTGGCAAACACTCCACACCGGGCAGCGATTGGATAGATAATCGATGCGCCTCTGGCCAGTTCATTCAAGCCGTCAGCGTCAGTCTCTAAAAGGGCTGCCATCTGATCGATAAAAGCACCGGTTCCACCAGCACAGGTACCATTCATGCGCTGTTCGACCCCATCGGAAAAATAGGTAATCTTGGCGTCTTCCCCTCCAAGCTCGATGGCAACATCCGTTTTAGGGATTATCTTGCGCACCGCGGTTGTCGCGGCAATGACCTCTTGTATAAAGGGAATAGAAAGCCAGCGGGACACCGAAAGGCCACCGGAACCGGTTACCATCGCGCTGAGTAATACGTCAGATGAAGAAGGATAGCGCGTATCTATTTCCGTAAGAGCCTGTTCCACAACAGAAATAATCGTGCTGCGGATGTCTGCTCTGTGTCGTTCATACTTGCTGAACAGAACTGTGTTGTCGGCGTTCAGAACCACAACCTTAACGGTGGTGGATCCAACATCAATGCCGATGCGTAGTACCGAATTGTGTATCATGTGGCCATGATGCCATAGAAACAAGGTCAATTCAAGACACAGAAAGCTTTGTCATGCTATGCTTATGAGCATGGCACATTCAATCATCAAAAGCGGTTCCCGACTGTCCCTGTTAACCATGGGTTCGCGAATCCTCGGATTGGTTCGAGAAATGACCAAAGCGGCTTTTTTGGGAACCTCCGCACTGTCCGATGCCTTTACTATCGCCTTCTTTATCCCGAATCTCTTGCGGCGACTTTTTGCCGAAAACAGCATTTCTGTCGCCTTTATACCGACCTTTCGCCAATATCTGGACAATGAATCCCCGCAAAAAATCAAGGAATTCCTTTCCGCTACCTTTACCGTTATCGCCCTGGCAACCAGCCTGACCGTAGTAGCCGGCATTATCGGCGCTCCCCTGATTATTCCTTTTTTTGGCACCGGGACCGATGAAACAGTCCTATTAACCCGGATAATGTTTCCGTATTTAGCGATAATCTCCCTTGCGGCCTTTTTTCAGGGCATCCTGAACGGAATTCGCGTTTTTTCCCCAACCGGATTCACGCCCATCCTTTTTAACCTTGTTATCATCGGTTCAACCTGGCTTTTTTCCTCTTCTACCGGTAACCCGGCAAGGGCCATGGCCATTGGAGTGCTTTTAGGCGGTACGGTTCAAGCCGCCTTCCAGCTCCCCTTTGTACTCAAGGCGGGGTTCCGCTTCAAACCAGTGAATCCCCTGGTGGCCCTCTCAGACCCGGGCACAAAAACCGTCCTACATTTGATCGGTCCAACGGTCATTGGTATGGCGGCCTATCAGATTAACGATCTAGTTTCCTCAATTTTGGCAAGCAACGCGGGGACGGGCATTGTCTCTTCCCTTCAATATTCTCTGCGCCTTCAGGAACTTATCCTGGGTGTCTTCGCCGTATCCATCGGAACGGTTATCCTTCCCGACCTTTCAAGTCACGCAGCAAAGGAACAATGGGACCTGTTTACCCGCTTGCTTTCGCGCGCCATGAACATCATTGCCTTTATCACAATCCCTGTTACTTTTTTTTCCCTGGTTTTTGGCCAATCCCTGATTACCCTGCTTTTTAAAACCAGAAGTTTTTCCGACGACTCGGTAGCACTGACCCTTAATGCCTTTACCTTCCATGTTATGGGTCTGTATTGCATCGCCTTAAACCGGATTATTTCTCCCGCCTTTTACGCCAAAAAAGATACGAAGAGACCTACCATTGCCGGTCTTTTTTCTTTTTGTGCAAATATCATCCTTGCCTTGATCCTCGTCGGCCCTATGCGCGGGGGCGGCATAGCCCTTGCCCTTAGCCTTGCAAGCGCCGTCAATACCGCATGCTTGCTCTATTTCCTGGGTAAAACAAAAACAGTCGAATTAGGGCCTTTTTTACGGAACACAGCCAGCTATGCGGGTAAAATCACCCTTTTCTCGGCAGTTTCAGCCTGTCCGCTGTGGTATTTTAAGGATTATCTACTAACACCCTTTGCCAATCTGGGAAGAATCGCCGGTAACGCAATACCGATCACTCTGGGGTTTGGTGTTTTTTTACTTATCTTTGTTCTTCAATTATGTATGACAAAGGATCCAGTGCTTACCAGCCTTCGCGAACGCCTGAACGGAACGAAGCACTCCGATTATTGAGCAGGGCGCTCCAAAACACTCATAACCTCTTTTTCCCGATACCCGAACAGGGCAAGAAACCCGAGAATTGCGGAAATTCCCCCCAACACAAGGGTTAACCGCAAAGAAAATCGCCGGGGGGTATCCAGAAGCGATGAACCGCTTGCGACAATGATGAGCGGAAACAACAATCCTGCAAGAATCTCTCCGCCCTTTACCGCACAGGCATGAAGGCCGAAATACACTCCTGCCCGGCTCAGGCCGGTTTTTCGCTCATTAGCCGCCGAAAGGTCTGCGACAAGGGCAAGAGGAATCGCGGTAAAGGCCGCGTACGAAAGGGAAAACAAGATTGAAAGGATAAGTCCCTGAACCAGAGCTCCAGCGGGGTATTTTCCGGCAAAAGATCCTGCGCTCAGGGCCAGAACCAGCAGGATAAAAGCGATAAACAAAATTTTGCGTTTGCCGTATCGTCTGACAAAATAAAACAGGGGGACGTATAAGGCTAAATTCGAGAAAAAAAGCAGTAACAAAAAAAGATCGGAAGCCCGCTTGGGTAATCCCAGAAGCACCGTAATATGAGCGGAAAAACCGGTCATTAAGGTCGCAAAGGCACAGCGAAAAAAAAGTTCCGCCCACACATAGGAGCGAAAATTTTTATCCCCAAGCACGGCTGAAAGCGCGGTAGTAAACGATTCGGTAATCGCCTCCCCGTCGGAAAGGCCATCTCGCGAAATGGCAAGAACCGGCGCTAACAGGCAAGCGCACGACACCGCCGAGAAAAAAAAGATAACGAAGCGAAAGGCGGTAAGGGCACTCATACCAGTACTGGCAACAAGGATATCCATAAGGGTGTAAATACGGTTACCCAAAAGGGTCGCGAAAGCGGTTGAAAAAGCGAGCATGACCGACAGTTGCAAGCGATCGCGAGGGCTTTGTCCAACTTCCGCAAGGAGGGCCAGATACGGCACGGCATAAAAAGAAAGACTGACAAAGAAAAAAAGCGTAAGAATGCTTACATACACGGCGTTGATGGTGCTTCCGGGTACGCCGGGGGGATAAAAAATAAAAGCAGAGACAAGGGATAAGGGAATGGCAAAGGAAAGCAAAAAGGGGATGCGTCTTCCCTGAAGCGTACAGGTCTTATCGGACACCCACCCGGAGACCAGGGATGAGAATATGTAAGCGAGACTGGAAAGCGCGACAATAAGGCCGGCAATGGTAAACATGCCAAAAAAGGATCCTTGAGGAAGATACGCCGGAAACAGATCAGCGTTGCCCGGAGCAAAGAAGCGTAAAAAAAGCTTACCCACTCCATACGCGCACAAGACGCACCCGAATTGACCGAGCGCATACACTAATTTTTTCCCGAACGACAGACTCATGCACCGCTCCCTGAAATACAAAATTTTGTGAGCAATGATAGCCGATTTGCTTTACCCTGTCAAAGAAATTGGAGTATATTGGCACTCATATGCAGATGATACATCAAAAGCGCAGAGCAGACCTTGTAACCTGGATGGCGAGAAACAGCGTATCCGTAGTAGTTATTGAAGATACCGAAGGCAGGAGAGATCCCGCGCTTCGCTATTTTTCCGGTCATCCCTGCGACGCACTCTTACTGATAACCGTAACCGGTCACGCCGTCCTCTGTCCGTGGGACAATAACCTTGCCGAACAGCGTGCGCAAGTGGATGTTATCGTGCCTTACAGCGAATTTGGCCGACATCCGGTTACTGCTGTCCAGCTCCTTACCGAGCGCATTGGAGTGCCTCCACAGTCTCGCATAGAGATACCGTCTCAAACCCCCTATCCTCTTTTTCTTACCTATGTAGAAGCCCTTTTTGGATATAACGTACTGTGTCGCAAGGACGGGGGCGCGCACGAAGAGATAGAACGGATGAGATCCATCAAGGACCTGTTGGAGATTGAACACATAGAAAAAGCGGCGGCTATTACCGACACCCTTATCGATCAGCTAGAAAAACAAGTTCGCTCAGGCAAAATCAAAACCGAGATTGACGCAGCCCTCTTTCTTGAGCGCTCCGCACGAGAGCATCCCCTGGCTGAGCGCTGTGGTTTTGAAACCCTTGCAGCTGGCCCAAGTCGAAGCTGCTTTATCCACCCCTTTCCTTCCTGCACGGCCTCTCCTTTTGGCACAGAAGGGCTATCAATACTCGACTTTGGCATTATGGTAGAAGGCTATACTAGTGATGTTACCCTGACGATTGCCGCGGGAAAACTGACCACCGCGCAGGAAAAAATGATAAGTCTGGTTGAAAAGGCATACAAGGCCTCTCTTGGCCTGTATAAGCCGGGCATCGCGACCAAGGAAGCCTCTGCAGCCTGCGATGAGGTATTTCGCAAGGCAAAAAAATCCATGCCGCACGCCCTTGGTCACGGGATCGGGCTTGAGCCCCACGAAGGGCCGGCTATCAGAAATCGGGAAGATAACCAATGGGTGTTTGAGCCGAATATGGTAGTTACTCTGGAGCCGGGCCTGTACGACGCAGTCCATGGGGGCTGCAGGCTTGAAAATGATATCCTGATTACAGAGAAGGGTAACCGGGTATTAACAAAGAGCCGGATTATCAGACTTTAGTTTTGTGTACAGACGTCAAGGGATCGGGTTACCAGTACCGACACACCGGAATTTCTCCAGTTATCGATAACCACATCCCCTGCGAAAACCGGTAGGGACAGCTTGATGCTGGTAAGCTCCCGCGCAAGGTCTATCACTGCATCCTTGGGCACAGGCCCACTGGTGCGCACGGGCACCCTTCGCGCAGGGGCATCCATACCAGCAGGAAGAGTCACGGCGCATGTTGCCGTAAGGGTTCGGACCGGAGCGGTTACTTCCTCGCGTCCCCATATTGCCCCACGCGGACAGGCATTTCCCGTAACAGTATGGGGATCCTTTTCGTCAATCGTTAATCTGCATCCGCGAGGGCAGAGGATACACGTTGTGATCATGATGGGGCCCCTCCTTGCTCGTCGTCCTCAAGAGATACAATCAAACGCTGCGCCTCTGTACAGCGGATCATGGCGGCATCCGGTATTGCGCAGACAATCATCTCGGCAGGACGGATAAACCCGAGCTTCTTTTCAAATACGATCGTACCTTGGGTATCCCGCAGTCGAAGGCGTGCGCTGGTAAGTACGGAAAGACTTCTGAGCGAAAGAATACCGGGACTGCCGGGAATAAGGCAGGAAGGGACAACAGAGCGAACGTGTTGAGCGCATTCAAGGGAAACAAAAGGCACATTCTGAACGTATTCCCCCCGTACATATGCAACACAGGAGCGGGCCGCATTTTCTGCCTCGGCTGCTACATGATCGACAAGGTCATGAATCTGTAGCACATTACCACAGGCAAACACACCGGCAAGGTTTGTCATATATCGCGAATCAACGCGCGGACCCCCCGTCACTGGATCCAACGCAACACCCATACTGGTTGCCAATTCAGTTTCCGGAACAAGACCAACGGAAAGCAACACCGTATCGCATGGAATTTGAAAGGCTTTTTGGAGCACTGGTGCCCCATGTTCTATCGGTGCGACCTCGCAGGCCGTAACTCTCTGCCGTCCCCTGATGGCAATTGTCGCGTGAGACAGATACAGAGGGATGGAAAAATCCTCTAGACATTGAACAACATTGCGCGCAAGACCGGAAGGATACCCCTGTATCTCCACGACTGCTTGTACATGAACCCCGCTGAGCGTTAATCGCCGGGCCATGATTAAACCAATATCGCCCGATCCAATGATCACCGCTTCCTTGCCAGGAAGAAAGCCGTCAATATTCATGAGCCTTTGGGCAAGGCCTGCGGTAAACACCCCCGAAGGACGGTCTCCCGCGATCCGGACATTGCCACGATTTCTCTCCCTGCTTCCCATAGCCAGGACCACAGCGCGAGCGGATATCTCGTACACACCGGTGTGCACAGAAGAAAGGCGCAAGATCCAGGATTCACCGTCGCGGAACAGAGAAAGGACGGTGGTGCCAAGACGCAGATCATTAGCCGGAAGAAGGGCTTCCCCTTCAAGACGGGCGGAGAACTCGGGGCCGGTAAGGGCCTGTCCATATCGATGTAATCCAAAACCATCGTGAATACACTGAGGCAAAATACCACCCGCGCTTTCTTCACGATCCACTGTCAACACGCTAAGAGCTTCCCGTGCAAGTGTCGCGGAGGCGGCAAGGCCGGCGGCACCGGCTCCTATTACTGCCACATCATAGCGGTTTCTCATACAAGGCCTTCCAGAACGAAACTGTCGCCACCGCGCTTGGTAATCTCGCCTGCGGTCAAACCGGTTTCCCTCATAATTATTTTAAGTATTCGGGACGTGCAAAACCCACCCTGACAGCGGCCCATTTGGGCTCTGGTATAAAACTTGACCCCGTCAAGCGTCGTATGGCCTCGCCTGACCGCTTCAATAATTTCTGCCTCGCTAATTTGTTCGCATCTACAGACTATCTGTGCCCATGCAGGATTTTCCTTCGCAAGCGTTTGACGCTCTTCCAGGGAAAGATCCCGCACACGAACCTGGGGATCGAGATGACTGATGTACGCGGGGTTTTCGGTTAACTGAAGGGATGCGCGTACGAGTAGATCGCGAACCATGCAGGCTACCGCAGGAGAAGCGGTTAAACCCGGGGACTGGATACCGGCTACCTGAATAAGATTAGGCGCCTTGCGGGATTGAGCGATGTAAAAATCATCTCCATACACTGGCCGAAGGCCCGCAAAGGAGGTGATAACATCGCGCTCGGAAACCGAGGGAATCAGGTTTCGGGCCGAAGAAAGAATACGCTCAAGCCTGGTTGAATCGGTGGCAAGATCCTCTTTGTCCGGGCAGGCATCGGCCGTTGGCCCGATAAGGGTAGTTCCTTCTACCGTTGGAATAACGAGCATGCCTTTGGAAATAGATGAGGGGACCGGAAACACAACTCGCGAAGGATGTGCTTTTGCCTGGCGATCAAGAAGAAAATACTCCCCCTTTCGCCCCTGTATCGTAAAGTCCTCCGCGCCAAAGATGCGGGAAACCTCGTCGGCAAACAGTCCTGCAGCGTTAACCACATACCGGGCACGAAGCACTTCCCCGCTTGATGAAGTTATACTCCAGGAAAGCCCGTCATGAATCGCGTTAACAACCTTGAATGAAGTGCGAAGGGATACCCCGTTAAGAACCGCGTTTTCCACAAGGGAAAAAACAAAACGGTACGGCTCAATGATGCCCCCGTTTGGCGCATACAAGCCGCCGACTACATCATCTGCGAGCTTACTCTCCAAAGCAAGAAGCCGTTCCCTGGAGCATAACTCCAAACCGGAAACCCCGTTGGCAAGCCCCTGCTTCCACAGGTGTTCCACCATCCCCATCTCGTCAGGATGTAAAGCTACAACCAGAATACCACAGCGCCGAAAGGGAAAGGAAAGCTCTCGCTGTAATTGATCAAACTGGGCAAGCCCTTCAAGCTCAAGCCGAGTTTTTAATAATGAACCTGCGTGATGAAATCCCGCATGGATGATACCGGAGTTTGCCTTTGAGGTTCCAAAAGATACATCAACCTCTTTTTCTAAAAGCGCTACCTTAAGTTGATAGCGGGAAAGGAGGCGAGCGATAGCAGCGCCGGAAACCCCAGCGCCAACTATCGCAACATCATGGCAACACTCGGTCAAAACGAGTCCTTAAATCTTCAAGGCGATTGCGGATGGTAACCGCAAATCCCTGGTCTGGCAGAGACTCAACCAGATTCTCCAAATATTCAAACGATTCGCGTATCCCCGTTTGAATCAATACTTCCGGGTCGGTGGGGAGCACCGAACCAGTTTGCCTGCGCAAGGCGGCAAGGTGTTTCAAGCCCGGCCTGCCCGACAACCGATCAATTATATATTCCATCTGAACACGTTCGTCGCTTAATAAGTATTCCGAAAGGATCTCTTCCGGCAAGCTCATTGTTATAGACTTAAGAAAGGAAAACAGGGCAAGAATGTCCACACTTGGAATTTCTTCAAGTACATCATCGAGCTTGGGCGGGCTTAACACCGGAGTTCCCATGGGTAGACCATGGCGCCTGACTAACTGATTCTCTGAACACGCCGATCCAGCGGATTCCCCATCATCAGGTTGAGAGAGGTCCAAATCCTCACTCTGTTCTTGTTGAAATGACGGGGCTTTTGCCGGAGCAGCCGGTTCGGGATCTGGCGGTTCCCGGTTCAAGGGAGGATACTGCGGCGGGAATGGTTCAGGCGGACACCGAGGAGGCTCGGCTTGTGGCGGCTCGGCCCCCGGCGGTTCAGCGCTCTGTGGTTCAGGCCGCGGCGGCTCAGAGCGCGGCGGTTCGGCTCTCTGTGGTTCAGAGCGCGGCGGCTCAGAGCGCGGCTGAGCTGGTTCAGGCGGCATATCAAGATAATCCATACCGTCATCTTGAGGTTGAATCTCGTCATTCCAGGAAGGCTCATCCTCATACGCCGGTGAAGAGGAAGGTTCACTAAAATCCTCTTCCCCTTCTTCTAATATACTCTCCCCTTCAGCACCGTCATCCGGGCTATTATACATTGAATCGGGAAGTATCTCTTCTTCGCCAACAGGTTCATCCATTGGTGAGGAAGATGGAATTTCTATGGGTTCTTCAAAACCGACTAAATCGTCCAGGGTTTCCAGGTCATCTTCCGGAAGCTCTTCGTCCTCGGAAACCAGTTCATCAAAGGGAAGCTCGGAGTCCTCGATCAGTTCATCGTCTTCGATAAGGGACATCGGATCGGTTTCTTCGTCAACGGGAACAAATGAAGGGCTTTGCGCCTCAGGAACCGAGGCCTCGGATTCCGCAGAAAACGCATCATCGGTAATAGAGCGAGAGCGCAATAAATCCAGGTTACGACTCAAGGCACCAGGATTACTCGCCCCGTATCCATGAACCGCCTGTTCATACAATTCAAGCGACTGGGTCAAGGCCGAAAGATCTTCGGTAGTACCACGGCTTCCCTGAAGATTTACAATCTCGTCAGCAAGATGCACCGCCTCGGTGTTCATACCAAGCTTCTGATAGAGTTGAGACAGGGCAGAGCGGGAATCGATATTGTCGGGTTCCCGCGAGATTACGTCCTTATAAGTCTCCAGGGCTTGTTCATTCCTGCCCATATTCTCGTATAATTGTCCAAGTGATATCCAAACCGGATAGTCACGAGGTCGCTCGTTAAGATAGGTAAGAAGCTGCTCTTCCGCTTCGGACAATTTACCGGACTGAACAAGCTGGTCAGCCAAATCGATGCGAAAATCAATCTCTGCGGGGTTAAGGGCAAGAATGCGAGCAAAGCACAATTCCGCTTGTTCATTATCCCCAAGTTGGGCATACATACGCCCTTGTAATCGCAGGGAGGCGCTATTGTCCGGCGCAATGCGTTCCAAATCCCTAAAAACAACCTTAGCCTCGGGGTATTGCTGAAGCTTGATATACAGGCGTGCAAGGTTAATCAGTAAATCAAAGGCCTGGGGATTTTTTTCCTTAACGGATAAAAGCTCCTGCAAGGCATCTTCCATTTTTCCTTGCTTTTCCAGCAACTGAACAAGACCGATGACCGCATGAATATAACCTGCGTCGCTATTAATTGCCTTTCGATAATACGAAAGCGCTTCTTCATTCCGCTGCGAACGGGCGGCAATGTTTCCCAACTCGGTAAGAGCGCGCACATCGGAAGAGTCCACCGCAAGAATACGCCGCCAGGTGGCAGTGCTTTTTGCTTCATCTTTTTGCCGACTATACAGAACAGCCAGATCACGAAGGGCTTCCAACCAACCCGGTTTTGTTTTTAAGGCGGCATTATATTCAGAGACCGCCTCATCCGGACGGGAAAGCAGTTCATAGCTATGAGCCATATTAAAATGAATAAAAGGATGATTGGGATCAATCTGTAGGCCACGGCGATAGGCTTGTAAGGCAAGATCATGGCGACCGCTTAGGGCATGAATACTTCCCAAGTGATTATAGGCTAACACGTCATCAGGTTTTTGCTCGATAACCTCAAGGAAACAGGCGGCGGCTTCTTCGTATCGCCCCATCTGCTTATAGGTATTTCCCAGGTTATATAACACCGTTTCAAAATCACTGCCGCTTTTTCGCGCGCGAGTGAGCACTTCGATTGATTTATCATATTGCTCAAGCCGACGATAAATTATCCCGAGGTTATTTAGAACCTCGACATTATCCATATCAAGCTCGGAAAGTTTAAGATACACAGCAAGCGCGTTTGAATATCGATCGGCCCGCAAATATACCGTCCCCAAAAGCGACAGGGCCTCGGTCGCGTCAGGATGTTGCTTGAGTGCATTAGTTAATAACTTCTCGGCATAGGAAAAGTCCCGCGCCACCAAGGCTGAATTGGCCCGGTCAATAAGTACAGATAATTGGTCAGCCATGCATTCTCCACTTACACATTAGTAATTGCTCCGAGGCGCAGATGATCCGTGACCGGCACGAGGCCGAGCAGAAACTTCCATGGAAAGGGGCCCGTTATGCTCCTTGCCTGCCAGGTCATACGCTGAAACAGAAAAATAATAGAGCTTTCCGTTAAGCAAACCGTTCACGGTATATTCAAGGGTCTTTCCGGCATCTATGGGAGAGCCCGCTGCAAGATATTCACCCGGCCGCTCTCCATAATACACCAAATAACCGGCGGTATCACTGTCTATAGACGCCTTCCATTGTAGATGTACCGATTCATCCGCTCCCCCGGCAAACACTTTAACCGGAGGCCAAGGAGGATCGTCTTTTTGGTATTCCAATGTTATTGAAGAAAGAATCGGTGTTGAGCGCGCCCTTCCGTCGGTATATAACTCGCCGGCAATTTGAAAATAGCGTCCCTGAATCCCCGACAAGGTGTTGCCCGGAATAACGGTGATCCATTGCGGATAGGTATCCGTCCACTCATACGGATTTTCTCCTGCACGGGCAAAGAAGGCAGAGCCAGTCTCATTCGGCTCGCTCATCCGTACCGTAAGCCGCTCCAGGCGCGATAACCGGCCACCCGAATCAAGCGGCTGTGTTTCGAAACGGCCTCCAGCGGAAGGATACATCCCGGAAAGAGCTCCTCGCTCCTGCAATGAATCCCGGGTAGCACCAGCGCGAGTAATTTTAAACTCATCGATGAGTCCGGTATACTTTCCCGCGATCTCGACTACGGCCGCAGCGCCAAATACAGCCGGCAACACCGCCCCATCCTCGCGTCCATTAGAAGTAACCCACCTGAGCGCCTCGGTCGATCCATCCATCCGGTATTCCAACAAACCACTGATCGAGTCCCAAGAGATCTGATGGTGTGTCCATCGTGAGGGAATGATGTTCCTGAGGGATGATACAGACACGTCAAAGGGCTTGCCCGAGGAATCGGTCCAAATATTGGAAAAAATCCATTCAAGACGGTTATTCATAATATCGGCGCGGGCATATTGATAGACCCCACGACCTGCAGAGCGCGAAGATCGCCACTGAAACAG
>JAFGIM010000013.1 GCA_016929605.1 Spirochaetales bacterium
CTTACGCTCTCCCCGCTCTCATACAGGAGCCTACTGGGCGCGATTTCATGCCCTGCTCGAAAAAGCCGAGAAAAAAGGCCTGTATTCAATCGGCGTAGAGAAGTCCGATTCGCTTTCGCGCCTTACCGAGGAAATCCGCTCAAAGTATCTTGCGGAGAATGGGCGACTTATGAACGAGTTGGGAGGACTGCTTGCAAAGGGGCACGCCCTGTGTCAGGAAGCGGGAGTTCGCTATGAAGATTGGATAGACCGGGTGCTTTGCCTTCCTCGCACTGCCGCGAAAACAGCGGTTCGGGTGAGCTCCCTTGATATTAACCCTTCCTTGGGGTATGAGGCGATGAAGATCGTTGCCTCCCAGTCTACTCCAGAGCAGCGGCATGCAGCAGAAAAACAATTTACTGCTCACCGAAGCCCCGACTCCATTAAGGTCGCTCTGGCAAAAACCGCAGCTGAAGAGGATCCGGTGGTACGGCTTGAAAAAGAAAAGAAGCGGCTTGAAAAAACTATCGCCATGCTTAAAAGCCGCCTTGAAGCGGTAGAAAAAAGCCTTTCGGGGATGGAGGGATAGGGAGTGCTCGTAATCGTTGTACTCTTATTGGTATCTTTCCCCCTGTATTCCCAACCAACACCCCCTTCGCCTCCTGTCCCTCCATCCGTGCCAACAGTGAGTGCTCCACGAGTGTCCCCCCCTGCAAAAAATAAAACGGATGAGACTGCTCCCCGGAAATCGGCCAAGGCTGCTTCCTCCGGAGAACTTTCTGCCCTGCTCCCGCTTTTAGGGCTTGATGGAGAGAGCTCGCTATTGCAAAAGATACGTGGTAATGGAGTCGACTCCGACCGTGATGAGCGGCTTGAATCTTTGTTGGAAAAGGCTCTCTCCCGCCAACAATCGACGCCTCTGATTGAGCCTTCTTTGGAGCCTGTTTCATTGGTGCGCTGTCTGGTTGAGGGGAATGACCTCTTACCCTCTTTTGGCTCCTCCCTTACGGCCTCTCTTGCCTCGGATGGCACCTTTTTAGTAACTGGAGACCGGTTTCTCGTTCTCTCTGGAATGCGTCGCAGGGAAACAGTGTACCTGTTATGTAGAAAGACTTCTGGTGGCTATTATCTATCGGTTGATGTGAGTCAGGAGCAAGAAAATCCAGCGTCTTTTTTTTGGCGCTTGAGCCGAAAGTCTCCTGTTGCAGGAGAGCGTATTGGAGAGTTGGTCCTGTTCCGTTCGGCCTCTCCCGATCTTGCTTTTGATGTGCTTTTCCGCATTACCAGCTCTTCAGTCAAGGATACTTCTGTCCGATAGTTAAAAGACAGGAGCCACAATGAACATCCATCGACCTTCGAGCCGATCGCTGATAGCGGCATTGCTCATCTTTACGGCCGCGGTACTTACGGCGGAAAGCGCTGCAACTTTGGTAAACAACATGGGTAAGGCTATTGGTGCCTCCCGGTTTAATCCCTCCTTCCCTTATGCGCTTACCTGGAAGGGTGCAGCCGATTTTGCCAGTCTTGAGCCTTCTTCGTATGCCCATGTGCCCACCTTGGATGAAACGCGTATACAAACCCGGGACAATCCCCGGTTACAGTCCGTTCTTTTAAATAACGATATCTTTGCTTTATACGGTAAACCCGACGCCCGTAATATGGGTATAGTTGGGCAGTATTCCCTTACCGAAATTGAGTCGGTGATGAATGAATTTGTGGAATCTTACGACAAGGCTAATGGGGATCGAGGGGTTATTCCGGCATTCTATTTAATCTATGGAACCTGTTGGCCCGAGGGCGAAATTGGCATATTACGCGATGCCTTGATTGTTTCGTATATTGAGTTTGCCCTTGAACGGGGCTGGTATGTGTTTCTGGATCATCAGATAGGGAAACATTCAGTGGAAACTTCGGTCAAGCAACTGCTTCCCTGGCTTAAGTATCCCAACGTACATCTTGCCTTGGACCCTGAATGGAGAACGACTCGCCCCATGCAGGAGATTGGTTCGGTTACAGGCGCTGAATTAAATATCGCTCAGAACATGATTCAGGAATATATCATCTCTCATGATCTTCCCGGAAGAAGAATGCTTGTAGTTCATCAATTCAAACCGCGTATGATTCTAAATCGTGCAGAGGTACAAAGCGATTTTGAACGGGTTAAGCTCATTCATTGCGCGGACGGATTTGGCTCCCCCGCGCTCAAGAAGCGCGCCTATGCGGCAAATGCAGAGGCGAACAATATTCCATTAAAATCTTTTAAGCTGTTTCTTAAGCCAACGATTGCCGGGGCGGGTTGGGATAGCCCGCTTATGACACCCGAGGAAGTACTCTCTCTTGATCCCCGGCCTTATTTGATCATGTACCAATAACCGGTAATCCTGTGTTGGGGGCGCGCGCAATACCTGCCGGTCCCCTTGCCCTTTCGGTTCTCCGCAGGTACAATGGCCTGTTATGCTAAATAACCCTTCAAATCCCCTGATAATCCAGGGAGACCGCTCAATACTTCTTGATGTTCATACTCCTCGTGCGGAGGAAGCGCGAAACGCGCTTATTCCTTTTGCCGAATTGGAGAAGTCTCCCGAGCATCTTCATACCTATCGTGTTACGCCCTTGTCTTTGTGGAACGCAGCCAGCGCAGGGTTCTCTCCTTTGCGGATCGCAGAAGTCCTGGACGATTTGGCACGCTTCCCGCTTCCGCAACCGGTACGTACCTGGATTGTGGAAACGATGAGTCGTTTTGGTCGGCTAACCATGATTCCGTCCGAGGATCCTGACGTTCTTTATTTGGTTACGGCGACCGAGATGATATTCAGGGAAATAGCCGCTTCTAGGCAGATGTCCAAATATCTTGTTCCCGAACCGTCTATCCCCCTGCGTTTTCGTTTATCAGTAATTAACCGTGGAACGATAAAACAAGAACTTCTTCGCTTAGGGTGGCCGGTTAAGGATGAGGCGCCCCTTAAGGAAGGTGAGCCACTTTCTTTATCATTGCGATCAGCATGTGTGTCGGGTAAGCCGCTGGTAATTCGCGACTATCAAAAAAACGCGGCTCGTGCCCTGGTGGGAGATAAGGGGCCGGGCACCGGTTTTGGTACTATCGTACTACCTTGCGGTTCGGGCAAGACTGTGGTGGGCATGGAAGTGATGACCCTCCTGCAAACAAGTACCCTTATCCTTACTACCAACATTGCGGCAGTCCACCAATGGCGTGATGAACTTTTGGACAAAACGTCGCTTACCCGCGAAGAGATCGGAGAGTATTCCGGGGACCTTAAAGAAATTAGACCCGTTACCATCGCGACGTATCAAATACTTACATGGCGGCCAAACAAGGAAGAGGACTTTCCACACTTCCGTATTTTTCGCTCGCGTGCGTGGGGGTTAATTATTTATGACGAGGTCCACTTGCTGCCGGCCCCGGTGTTTAGAGTTACCGCCGAAATTCAAACCGTACGGCGCGTGGGATTAACGGCAACTTTAGTACGCGAGGATGGGTGCGAGGGAGATGTCTTTTCTCTTGTTGGACCTAAACGCTACGATGTTCCCTGGAAGGAGCTTGAAGGGCAGGGCTGGATTGCCACCGCGAGTTGTACAGAATTTCGCGTTGATATGGATAGTGAGCGCGAGCTTTCGTATGCCGTAGCCGGACAGCGGGAGAAGTACCGTATAGCGAGCGAAAACCCGGCAAAGATTCCCGCAGTAATCGCCTTGCTGGAGAAGCACAGAGAAGATTCAATATTGATTATTGGGCAGTATATAAAACAACTGGAAACCATTGCGCGTGCAACAGGGGCTCCGCTTATTACCGGAAAAACTCCCAACACAGAGCGCGATCGTATTTATGGAGATTTTCGCTCGGGAAAAATAAAAACCTTGGTCGTTTCCAAGGTTGCGAACTTTGCCATTGATTTACCGGATGCTTCTGTCGCGATTCAGATTTCGGGAACCTTTGGTAGTCGTCAGGAAGAAGCCCAACGTTTGGGGCGAATACTCAGGCCCAAAGAAAAGGATTCCCATTTTTATACAATAGTTACTTCCCGAACGGTGGAAGAGGATTTTGCGGCGAATCGCCAAAAGTTTCTTGCCGAACAGGGCTATGAATATTCAATTCAGCGGTGGGATGGGAAGAGCCTGCCGGCACCGGAGGATGAGATATGCGGGTAGAGGATGTGCTTGCCTGGCGGGAGGCCCTGACCTGTCTTTCTGATCAACATTTTTTTGACTTGATGCGAATGTATCTTGGGCAGATCAAGACCCCTTTTAATAAACAGCGGCTCATCGAGGAGCTTTCGGCTTTTTTGCGAAAGAGCGGAACAAGGGAGCGCTTGGTGTCGGCCCTTGATAATCTGGACTATCTGGTTCTATCTGCTATTCAGGTGCTTCCTGTGCCAACTCAGCAAAAGATCGTTAATGTCCTTGCGCCCTCTCTTAGTTTCCCGGATGTCTATGAGCGTATCTTGAATCTGGAAGAACGCCTGGTAATCTATCGCGAGGCTGACGGGGGGGACGCGAAACGGGGAAAGGATTTTTCTTCCCGTAGATATGCCATCAATCCGCATCTCCTTGACGCACTGCCGGACTTTGATCCGCTTTCTGTGTTGACCGCACCGTCTTTTCCTTCTCAGGCTACTCACGCGGTGTTGCCGGTGGATGATATGGCTCTGGCGGGACTGTACAGTTTTTTCCTTCATTCTGATGAATCCCCACGCAATGATGGTTCCTTGCGAAAAAAAACCATAGCCGAGCTCCTGTCGGTTTTTCCGCACTTCCCTCGCGATGAGCAATTTCCGGATATGGTTACTGTTGCCTTGCGGAATCTTTCTTTGCTTGTTGTACGAGATGGATCTCTATTGCCGGATGCTGCGCGATGGAAGGCTTTTGCCGAGACCGCGCCTCTTGAGCGGCTCGCGTATGTAATCGCTTCGGTAAACGGGCGTTACGATCGCCAAACCCTACAGCGGAATGCGCAAACAGTCATGGACTTTGTTGGCGCCCTTATGCCTGAACAGGGGTACTCTCGGGAAGCCCTGGACAGGCTCTCCATTATTCTTACCGAATTATCGGGTAGAGACCCCGCCGCTTCCGGCAGAGGCCGTCTTGCCGAGCTTCTTGGAGAAGAGGCCTCTCTTCATCACGCTCCTCAGGTAGTGTCACGGTCATTGTTGGAACTCGCTCAATTATTTGCCCTGGTGGTGGAAGAAGATGGTGTGTTCAGGCGGAATTCACAGATTGACGCATTACTCATTCCCCAAGGGACTCCTCCTGCGCTCGTTGTCTCCCCCTCCTTCGAAGCGGTGTTGATGCCAGGTTCACAACTCGCGGATATACTGCCCCTGGTCCGGTTTATGGCTGTTGCCGATATGCAAACCGCCGGCCAATTTACTATCTCCCGACATTCGTGTTCCCGGGCCTTTGATCAGGGAGAAACCGCTCAAAGTATTCTACGGATACTGGAAAAGCGTTCCTCCCAGTCCCTTCCGGGGAACTTGTTGTTTTCTGTAAAGGACTGGTATGGCTCCTATAGCTCCCTTGCTCTTTTCCATGGATATGTGCTTACGGTGGAAGAAGGCCGCCGAGTTTTGTTTACCAAAGGAGGCTCCCTGTTTCCCCTGGTACGGCGGGTATTGGCCGAAGGAGTGTACTTACTTGAGGCTGACAGTATTGAAGAGATTCAATCCCATCTTGCCCAGGCGGGATTTGATGTTCTTCCAACGGTGCATCTGACGGCTCCGCATCAGGGACAATACCGGTTCTCCCGGTTATCAACCGATGGGAATGCTGCTGTCGTACAGTCACATCAATCTTTTTCTCCTGATGTTGGGCTTTGGCATGCCAGGGAGAAGGATCTGGTTAAGGCTCTGGAAGAGATGAATGCGTCACCAGAGATTCATGAAGCCCTTATGTCGCGAATTGAGCGGAGGATTATCCTGTCCGCCGATCAACTTGATCCTGATTCGGTTCGGCTGGAAAAGCTCGAGGCCCGGGGAGTTGATTTTTTGGGTAAGGTTCGTGTGTTTGAACATGCCATTGCTTCCCAGTCGTTGGTGGAAATCCGTCTTGATGAGAAAGAAGGCTCTCCCGTTTATCTGGGCCGCGCGCTGTCGCTTGAAAAAAAAACAGGGGATGCCCTGGCTCATATTAGTACAGAACCTTCGGGGGAGGTTGTGCATATTTCGCTGAGCCGAGCCGTGCTTGTTAAGCGAATTCGTCAGTCCCTGTTTTCCCCGCTTTAGTCGCTTTCTTGCCCAGCAATATGGTTTGCCAAGTGGTAAAAACTCGATTATGATGGGTATACCTTACTGGAGGAACAATCAATGAGAGTTATAATCAAAGACGATTATACCGCCTGCGCTGAATGGGCGGCGAATCATATCGTTCGCAGAATCAACGACTTTAAGCCCACAGCGCAAAAACCCTTTGTGCTCGGCCTTCCCACCGGATCAACCCCGCTTGGTGTGTACAAGGAGTTGATACGGCTGTACAAGGCGCAGAAAATTTCGTTTAAGCATGTTGTTACGTTTAACATGGATGAATATCTGGGACTAGAAAAAGAGCACCCTCAAAGTTATCACCGGTTTATGATGGACAACTTTTTTTCTCATGTCGACGTAAATCTTGATAACGTACATATTCTGGATGGAATGACCAGTGATCCAGACGCTGAATGCCGTCGCTTTGAAGAAAAGATTAAAAGCTATGGCAAGATACATCTGTTTATGGGTGGTGTTGGCGCTGATGGGCACATCGCGTTTAATGAACCGGGATCCTCTCTTACCTCACGAACTCGGGTAAAAACCCTTACTCAGGATACGATCATTATGAATTCACGGTTTTTTGGCGGAGATCCCGAACGGGTTCCGACTCGGGCCTTAACCGTTGGTGTTGGCACAATTGCCGATGCCGAAGAGGTAATGATTCTGGCTTCTGGATACACCAAGGCACGAGCTCTTAGGCATGCCCTCGAGAGCGGGGTTAATCACATGTGGACAATCTCTGTATTGCAAATGCACCCCAAGGCAATAGTTGTGTGCGATGAGGACGCAACCGACGAATTGAAGGTTGGTACCGTGCGATATTTTAAGGATATTGAAGCTAAAAACAACAATCCCTAATATCTCCATAAAAAAAACCTCTGCCCTTTGACAGGGGGCAGGGACTATGATACACTTAAGTTGGTTGAACTAATCAATCAACCTGATAAGGAGACGATATGAAATTTGGTCATTTTGACGACGGAAACCGTGAGTATGTTATCGAGACGCCACGGACTCCGTATCCCTGGATCAACTACCTTGGAAACACACAGTTTTTCTCGTTGATTTCCAATACCGCAGGCGGTTACGCCTTCTATACCGACGCTCGCCTGCGCCGACTGACCCGTTATCGCTATAACGATGTACCGCTGGACAATAACGGCCGTTACTTCTATATCAAAGATGGAGATGCGGTATGGAACCCGGGATGGAAGCCCATGCGGGTAGAGCTTGATTCCTATGAATGCCGCCATGGTTTTGGATATTCAAAGCTTTCTTCTTCCAAGAACGGTCTTAAGGCAGATGTGTTGTATATGGTTCCCAACGGAGAAAATGCCGAGGTGCAGATGATTACCTTGACCAACACCTCCTCCGGTAAAAAAGACGTCTCCCTCGTTTCCTTTGTTGAATGGTGTTTGTATAACGCCCTTGATGATACCGCAAACTTCCAGCGCAATTTTTCTACCGGAGAGGTAGAGGTTGATGGAAGCGCGATTTATCATAAAACCGAATATCGTGAACGACGCAATCACTTTGCCTTTTATTCGGTTAACGCCAAGTTGGACGGCTTTGATACCGACCGCGAAACCTTCCTTGGCCTTCACAATAACTACGACGCTCCCGACACCGTTATGGCCGGTAAGAGTCAGAATTTCGTCGCCGACGGATGGTCTCCCATTGCAAGCCATCGGCTAAACGTAAGCCTTGAGCCCGGGGCAACAAAGACATACATCTTTGTACTTGGCTATGTGGAGATGGAACAGGATAAGAAATGGGCTGGAGAGAATGGGTGTGCTCCCGCTTCCAAGGACCTCCTTCAAACCAATCCCAAGATGCGGGTAATCAATAAGGAAAAAGCGCTTGCCCTTCAATCCCGTTTCCAAACCGTTGACCAGGTTAACGCAGCCTTTGCGGATTTAAAGAAATACTGGGACGGCCTTCTTTCCAACTTTACCCTTAAGACTGGCGACGAGAAGCTTGATCGCATGGCGGTATGGAATCAATATCAGTGTATCGTAACCTATAACTTTGCCCGTTCTGCCTCTTACTTTGAAAGCGGTATTGGCCGCGGTATTGGTTTTCGCGATACAAGCCAGGACATGCTCGGTGTTGTTCATCAGATTCCTTCCCGTGCCCGCGAGAGGCTCTTTGATGTTGCCTCTACCCAGTTTGAAGACGGTTCGGCCTATCATCAATTCCAGCCGCTAACCAAGCGCGGTAATGCCGACATTGGCAGTCACTTTAACGATGACCCGCTGTGGCTGGTGCTTGGTGTAGGTGGATACATCCGTGAGACTGGAGACGTAGACTTCCTTAACGAGATGGTTCCCTTTGACAATAGCCCTACCAAGAAGGCGTCGATGTTCGAGCATCTTAAACGAAGCTTCCATTACACCGTTACCCACCTTGGGCCCCATGGGCTTCCGCTTATCGGACGTGCCGACTGGAACGACTGTCTTAACCTTAACTGCTTTAGCATGGATCCCAACGATTCTTTCCAGACTTCCACCAACAAGGATGGCAAGAACGCCGAGTCGGTGATGATCGCACAGATGTTTGTGTATGTCGCGCCTGAGTACGCCGCCATGTGCCGCCTCCTTGGAAAAGAGGGAGAGGCCAAGTGGGCGGAGAAGCAGGCTGCCAAGATGGCAGATCAGATTTGCAAAACTGGTTGGGACGGCGATTGGTACGTACGCGCGTATGACGATTTTGGTAACAAGATCGGTTCAAAGGAATGCGAAGACGGTAAAATCTTTATCGAAACCCAGGGCTTTGGTTCCATGGCTCAGGTTGGCGCGGACAAGGGCTATCCCCTTAAAGCGCTCGACGCGGTAAAGAAACACCTTGATACTGAATATGGTATCGTTATCCTTGATCCTCCATATAAGGATTATCATATTGAGCTTGGTGAAGTTTCCTCTTATCCGCCTGGATACAAGGAAAACGCCGGTATCTTCTGTCACAATAATCCATGGATTATGATTGGCGAGGTTAAGTCTGGACGCCCGGCACATGCATGGGAGTATTACAAGAAGATAGCGCCCGCCTACCTTGAGGATATCAGCGAGATTCATCGTCTTGAACCGTATGTGTATGCTCAGATGATCGCCGGTAAGGCCGCTCGCCGACACGGTGAGGCAAAGAACAGCTGGTTAACTGGAACTGCCGCATGGAACTTCGTCGCGCTGTCCCAGTGGATCGTTGGTATTCGCTCCGAGTACTCAGGTCTCCGCGTTGAACCGCGGCTTCCTTCCCATGTTAAGAGTGCGACAATCACTCGCGTGTATCGCGGCTGCACCTACGTAATTAACGTAGAGAACCGTGATCCTGCAGGAAAGATTGCCCTTACGCTTGCTTCTGGAAACGTCAAGATTGACGGAACCCTTGTTGCCTCTGGAACCAAGGGAAGTACCGTGGAGATTAAGGCGGTTGTGGGATAAGTCCCGTTTGTCAGAAAAAAACATGCTATACTAGTGCCGAAG
>JAFGIM010000127.1 GCA_016929605.1 Spirochaetales bacterium
AAATACGGCGTTATTGTGTAACAATAACGCCGCGAGGCTTCATTAGCGTAGCGTGTCCAGAAGTTTTCGAATCGCCTCGGAGGCTCCTTGATTGAGGCTGGCTGCCTTTACTATTCCAGAAACAAGTTTCTTCCGTACCGAAGGATCAGCAAGGGCGAGAGCTCTCTTCTCGCCTGCCTCACGCCACTCGGGCAAGGCCTCGATCTCTTCCGCGATCTTCCGCTCTCCTTCAAGGCACTGCGCCGCCTTACGAGCCAGGGCTGCCGCTTCGCCCTTGGCCGACTTTTCGAACGCGGCGGCAACCTCTTTAAGCCACAGAGCGCCAGAGGCCCTGGCCTCGCCGAGCATCATAAGCGCGTCATCGACGCACATAAGACGCTCAAAGAGCTGAGGAAGGGGCATCCCTATCGGAAAATTCGTGTCGTCTGAAAGCGCTGAAACGAGTGCGCGATACGCCCCTTGTCCCCCCAGATGAACGCACCCATCCGGGTTAGTAATGGACTCCCGCTCAAGCACGTTGAGCGCATCTGTTAAGATGTCCTTAACAGGCGGTAATTCACCGCACTCCGTTCCAATCGCCATAAGCATCCGGGTTGACGGATTTTCCCACCAGCTGTCTGTAACGAAGTATCCCGATTCGTCGAGCGAACCGCCGCCGAACTCGCTCATTTCCTGGAAAAAATTCCATCCCAGAAGCGTATTCCCGTTCTTCCGGTAACCGGTAATTATGCATGCCTCGGGAGGACCGATTATCCCGAGCGCGAGAACGGGTCTGCCCTGATCGATCTGGGCACGTATAAACGCCGTAAAATCTTCTTTTGTCGTGTAGGCGTCCCGTCTTAAGAACGTAAACGACCTGCCAGCTGCCCGGAAGCCGCGAACGAAGGCCTCCTCGGGATCGGCAAAGACGTTCATGATATCTATGTTACCCGGGTCCCAGGATGATGCGTTCCATCTAAGCCGGAACGCGGCCCCGGTTGCCGCCATAAGATACGGGTAGCGAACATCCTGACCCAAGTAATTTAGACAAGAGCGCAATGCAGCCGGAAACGGCGTACATTCCTCAGGACAATAGTGTACTTTCTTGACGCCATACAGTACGCAGGCATCTTCACTCTTTTCGATTCTCTCTTTGTTCATACCTTCCTCCGGTACGGGCGGTATCAACAGAATAGTCCCTGTCGTCTTTAATCCTGGTCCGTATGCCCCCGCCACAAGCCGTACCCTCCCTACCACCACCCTGGATGAACGAAACGCAGAGGGCGTCATGCCCGTCTCTCGTTTAAAGGCGCGGGTAAAGGTGTCGGGACAGTCAAAGCCAAAGTCGAGCGCGATATCGACGACGCTCCGATCGGTGTGCGACAGCTCAAACGCGGCGTTAGCCACCCGCCGGGAAAGCGCGTAACGCCCCGGGGGTACGCCCATCTGAGAGGCGAACAGATCGCGAAAGTGCGCTTCGGATACGCCGAACGAACGGCTCAGGTTACCGCAGTCGATTTCCGAGCGTACGCGACTTTCGATATACGAAATCGCGGATTGCATAAGACAGTAGTATTCCATTGATAATACGCCTCGCGAATTGAATGTGTCGTCTTCCGGAAGACATCTTAACTGTATCGTATGAAAGGTACATTGACTCGACGTTTTTTAGGAATTTATTCTACAGCGATATCTTTCCAGGATTCAATAAAGGCTTGTTCAAACTGCTGTTTTGTATCTCCAGCGTTCAGCTTTGAATAGAGCAATCGCACAAGTTTCTTATCTCGTTCTGAAAGCGAGTCAATTAAAAGATCATACTGATTACCACTAAAAAAGATGCTATCGGTGTATGTTCGTGAATCATTCAAAAGACCAAAACCTTGAACCATCTCTTCAAAAATAAAATGTCTGAGTCGAACTCCCTCTAATACATCAGTTGCAATTAGTACATACGCCTTGTTTATTTCATATTCTTTATTCCAAAAACAATACACATATCCCCAATTCCCTTTAACGTAATTAAATTTGTTTTCTCGCGCTATTGACGTAAAATCTTTTAATTCAGTCATATATAATTCTATGTCCGCACTTTTATCCGGATACGGTACTAATTCAACACTGACAGGGGAACCCTTCAATTGATCATTAAGAGTATCAATGACATCTATTACGTCTGAGTTAGCTTGACCTTGAATGACCGATACCCTGACCGGGCGAGCCCATTTAACAACTCGATTTCTTGGAAAGCCATATTCTGCTGACACGCAAACACGGGTAGCCCACGCAAGTTCCTCTGCTTCGTCAGGCGTAAGATTATTGGCGTTTTTAACACTGGGGCATGAGGTGCAAAATAAAACCACCGTACATAAAAATAGAAATCTTTTTACCATTGTCTTTCCCTTATAAACCGGCACTATACGTATACACAATCCATTTACTCTTCTTTGTATCTAATGAATTATACAGTCTTTGCGCGACCTCATTATCCTCGGCAGTAAGCCATTGCAACCTTGCTCCGCCTTTTGACTTTACGAACTTAAGGCAATGTTCAATGAGTTGACGAGCAATACCTTTGCCGCGGAAATCTGGTAGAGTATATAAGTCATTCATCACTCCAACCTTAGCAGGAATGCTTGAGACAAACGTAAAATATACGGTTGCGAATGCCACAGCCTCTCCAGCTTCATTCCGGTAGATAAATAGACACCCATTATCTCCGTGTTCATCAAACTGAGAAAAGAAACGTCTATTACGATCGTCATCAATTGTGGCTATCTTATAGAATTCCTGATATTTACGAATTAATGGAAGTACATCTTCTATAGTATCTTTAGAAACTGGTTCAATCATGTTGTACTCCTTATTTAAACTCAATTTCTACATCACTGTATTCAAATGGATTATCGGTGTTTGACCTGTGATAATTAAAATGACAGGTGATTACACAATATTCTTTTTCCTTGACCTCTCTACGAAGCCTAAAGCCGTACATAAGATGATCAATTATTTCTCGTGAGATAAACGTCATCATATAAGAGAGACAGGGACTGAATCCATCATTATAGAAAAAATCGACTCTTGACGCAAAATACTCGCCATATATATCTTCCTGTAGATTATTTTCCAGGATGAAATTCCTTGCCATTTCTTCGGAGAGTTCACGAATATATGCTTTATGTGCAGAATAGACATCGCTACACTCTTTGTTTTCAAAATACATTTCCGGCGTTTGTAGTTTGGCAAGAGAAACCACGGAATTATCCGTATTTTGTTTTTTTGGTTTTCTACAATAGACAACATAGTTTGCGATAGACGCTTTCTTTTTTTGTATGTCAGTGGCACCAAGCACAAATAGAAGCACGTGAACGCTCGATAAAGAAAATGAAAAAATCACTGTGATCGCGAAGCCTGGTATTACCTGCTCTAAGTTTCTGACCCCCCAGATAGATACTTTTGCATAAAACAATATGACTGCGATCCATGTTGCATAGCCTGTAATAACGTACGGCTTTACTACATTTCGTATTTCGATCACTCTAAGCGTTTTCTCAAGTATCTTAAGCAAGATAAAAATAGGGGCTGATAGCAACGCACCAAAAAGGATATTTGTTTTAAGGTCTACAGCAAGATTCTGTCCCATCAAAACAACAAGAATAACTCCACAAACAAACCCTGCGAGCGCCAGAATAATAACTACCATTTTTGTTTTCTTTACAGACATTTTTTCTCCTAAATTTTTCTAATAACTCTAAAACATCTTAAAGAGATGATCAATTGTCGCACCAGGATACAATAAAGAATATAACATGGGTTGACCGCACAAAGAAACTGGTACTATCCTTATACCTATTATTCGGAGGCTCTTATGAAAGATGTAACCATGATTTCGGAAAAAACACCGAAGGTTCACAGACCAGTCCAAAAGAATGAATACTCCATTACCTGTGCAACCAGAAAAACACCCCTCGTTTTGAACAAGACAAAAAAGTACACCATTGGAAGACTGACAAAAAACACGATCACCCTGCCACAGAAAACTACTTCAGACTTGCACGCGAGTATCAAGTGGGAAAAAAGCTCGTTTTGGATCAAGGACGAAAACTCAACGAATGGAACCTATGTGAACGACAAGCGGGTAAATACCAAGCAATCACTCGCTGATGGCGATAAGGTCAAAATTGGCAAGTACGTTATCCAGTTTCACGTTAAGAAGATTCGAGTAAAGAAAACAGTATAAAGAGTCTTTACTAAACGCATCTCTAGTATAATGGGCGTCATCATGAATACGAACGTTAAAAAGTGGACCGGCGATATAACCGATGAAATTGAAAAAGTGTTTTTTGGGAAACGCCGGATTATTAGAAAACTTTTATGCGCACTCCTTGCGCGAGGGCATGTCCTACTAGAGGACGTGCCTGGTACAGGAAAAACAATTCTTGCCCGGGCAGTGTCGGCGGTCCTTGGTGCGGACTTTAGCCGCATTCAGTGTATGCCCGATCTTCTTCCAGCCGATGTTTTGGGTGTCTCGGTGTGGTCTCCCGACAAGAGTGAGTTTATATACCGCAAAGGACCAATAATTTCAAACATCGTGCTGGTAGATGAAATTAATCGCGCGACTCCGCGCACGCAGTCAGCACTGCTTGAGGCTATGGCAGAACGGCGAATATCCATCGATGGAAGGATTCTGCCTTTGCCTGAACCTTTTTTTATTATGGCAACCGAGAATCCGGTCGAGTTTGAGGGAACCTTCCCCTTGCCGGAAGCCCAGAAAGACCGCTTCCTGTTTTCAATCTCACTTGGCTACCCTGAAGCAGAGGCTGAAGCTCTGATGCTGGAAAATCAACGTTGCCTAGAACATCCGATTACTAATCTTACTCCGATTACTTCCCCGGAAACGATTATTGCCATGCAAAAGGAAGTAGTAGAAGTATATGTGGACACCGCATTGCGGGATTATATGCTCGCTCTCGTCCACGGCAGCCGCAATGATCCATCTGTACGTCTAGGCGTTTCCCCTCGCGGGAGCCTCGCCTTGTATCGCGCTGCACAGGCAATGGCGGCCATGGATGGAAGAAACTATATCGTACCCGAAGATGTCCAAGAAATTGTGCCCGATGTATTCCGTAAACGCATCATTCCCACTCCTGATGCTTCGCTAAAAAGCATAACGTCCGACCGCATCGTCTCGTCGCTCTTGGATACTATTCCGGTTCCGACTCTCAAGGCCGGTGCATGATTAAAAGTTTTTTATGGCCCTTTCCGGTTTATCTTGTTCTGTTTTTAACGACTTCATCCCCGCTTCTTAGAACCGCAACGGGCACTCTAGCGGGTTTTTATCTATGTAATGCCCTGTATTTACTCATACTTTCTCGATCCATCACCATTAAAAGACGGGATACGATTCTCCGTTCTTATAAAGGTTCTCCGCAAAAAGTGGAACTGATTCTGGAAAACCGCTCATTGCTACCACTTTTTTCTGCCATCCTGCAAGACGGAGGCGACCACCGGATCCTTGTTCATTTACGGCCGCGCGAACGGAAACTGATTAGCTATCAGATACTGCCGCAAGAACGGGGGGAGTTTACTCAAGGACCGGCAAGTATTTCTATATATGGTTTGATCGGCAATTTTCACCATCGTCTTGTAGTAGGGGACAAAGCCTTGTTAATCGTGTTCCCATCCCTGCAAAAACTTTCTTTTCGTCCCTCTCGCGGCTTTCCCCTAGGATCACTGCGCTCTGCATCCTTTATCGATGAGGATCCAACACGTTTTAGGTCGATTCGCGAATATATCCAAGGCGATGAATTACGCAGGATAAACTGGAAGGTATCCGCAAAGGCAAGATGCCTTTACTGCAATGAATACGAAACCGCCATGGATAGTCCCCTAATGCTATTTTTAAATGTGCATCCTGACTCCTATCCGCTAAAGTACCGACATGTGTTGATGGAACAAACGATTAGCTATGGAGCATCCCTTATATCGGAAGCCGCCAAGCAGGGACAAGCAGTAGGCTTGGCATCGAAGGCATATTTACGCGACGTTGAGGAAGAAATCTGTATACTGCCTGAAGGGGGAGCGGCCACCGCATTGCTCGATATTCTTGCCCGTATCGCTCAGGGGAAAGAGCCGCCCTGGGATTTGTTTTTACGTACGGCATCGATGCTTCCGTATCGAGCGCAAGCCTGGTATCTTGGTCCTGATCCGCTCGCTCACTCGACTCTGCTCGCCAATGCGGTAGTGAAACGCGGGAGCGATTTTAGGATGTATCTGTGTCATCTTTCTAAAGACGCGGAAGAACGCCTCAGAGCGGAACGTGTATGGGTAAAGTCGATGGAAGGGGAGAGCGGTGCGCAGCCATGATTACTATCGTAATATCATCCATCCCGTTATTGCCCTTGTTTTACCGGCGTCATTCTTGGTTAGTTGTACCCTCCTCGTTACTGCCCTCCTTGTTGACTCATTGAATTTGCCAGAGGGTCTTTTACCGAATTGGCATGGCACTCTTATTCTTCTTTCAATGATTTCCGGTCTTACCGCAGTTGTTTGCGGGAATATTTTCCAGCGGGAACACGTTCGCTGGACGGCGCGCCTACGCGAATTGATTGTCCTTGCCATGTTTGTATATGCCCTGGCATCTCTTTCAAAGGACGGCCCGCTGTCGTCCCGAGGCATACCATCTCTTTCCAATATATTTGCGGTTCTCTACGCGTCGTTTCAGTGGTTCGTCTCGGCCAGGATACAGAACGCTCTACGAGACAGGGAGATTCTTGCCCTGGAACTCGAAGGAAAGAATGGGGATGAATTATACTCAAGTATGAGAGATGCCGGCGCTCAGCCTGCAGCAGCACAACAGTCCTTGGAGTGGCTAAAAGGATTTTCTACATCATTCGCGATTGTGCTTTTAGTGCTTCTACTACTAAGCGGAAGTAAAAATATTACTATGACTGTTTTAACCATTCTAAGCGTAATGCAATATTTTTGGGTATATCTTTTTATCCTAATCCTTTGCTCTCAATACGGGTTTGAACAGTATGCGGCAGGCGCAGGCCTGCGCGAAACAGACAGACAACGATCCGGACGATTGCGTTTTGCCGTTATTATAATTCTTCTTATCGGAGGATCCGCTTTTTTATTTGGAGGATATTCCTCGCTTATTCCCACTACTTGGATTGGAGCGCTTTTTATACGGCTTGGTCTTTGGATAAGATCGTTTATCCCCGGAGCAGTGATTCGTCTCAACATGCAATCCCAACTTGATGATCCTGCCGGAAAGGGCTTTAGAGAGCTAATACCCTATGGGGATCACGGCACTGATTTGTCTGCGTTTTTTGAGTCGCTCGCACGTTTTGCGCCAATTGCGTTTGGAATCTTTGTCGTCCTTTTTTTACTATCTCCGCTTGTAAGTAAAAGGTATCGGGTTATGATTGCCCGCCACTCGGTGATTAGCTTCCTTCGCGAAGTCTTTGCTCACTTCCGTACAATTATCGGTACAAGGGACGGTTCCGAAGAAAAACGAGCGCCGCTTGATCCCGACAACCTCCGGGAAGTTCGCACACGCCTTGCGGGTATGGGGCGATTACATACAGACAGAAAGAGGCGAAATGAATTTGGGAGGGTGTGTCGATTGTTTCTCCGACTTATTAGCTGGGGTAAACGGCAGGGCGTCATCTTTACCGCCGTTACCGCCGCCAGAACCTATACCAGCACACTTTCCCAACGCTTTCCCGCTTACAAAGAAACATTCGCCGTTATTGCCGACTGCTTTGAACAAGCAGTCTATTCGTCTCTTCCTCTAGGGAAGGAACGTCTTGCCGATTACGAAAAGGCTATTAAATCAGTAGTGAAATTCAAATAAATAGAAACACTTTGCTACCGCAGTCAATGTCTGAATATGACTATTGTATTACAAAATGAATTTGGTCTATTTTTTTATCAATTATTCTATACATTATTGAATCAGGGTCGGATCTGCCAATCATAAATCGCATAGCTATTGATTTAGAATATTTTTCGGCATCTTCCATCGTTTGCCATTCATACAAACCCTGGCACAGTCCGGATGAATAATTCACTG
>JAFGIM010000128.1 GCA_016929605.1 Spirochaetales bacterium
TCACTCAAAAATGGAAGATTAATCCTCTGTATTTAGATAAGGCTCATACTGCTATTGGTTTATACTATACAGCCAATTTATCCGCCCTGATTCATCCTGACGGCGAGCGCATTACTACGATAATGTTGGCCGATGCTTTTGACCATGATTTACGCTATCGCGTTAGCGCACATACCGAACGTGTTGGAAGTTATTCAGAGGCTTTTAGACAATCCCGTGAGGGAGGTGAGGATTACTTTGCTCTTGTTTCTTTTTCCGAAAACACCCGTGATGTACAGATACATCTGGATGTATATGTTTCAAGAACCGGTTCAAAAGCCGCTTCCTTTAATGTATTCAGGACAGGGAATGACCGATATATCCAGGCAATTCGCCGTGCGGTTCATATGACCTCCTCGGCTCTGCCCCTTAAGGGAGCCCTGATAGCACGGTATCAAAAAGATGGGCTTATCGATTTAGGTAAAAGTGATGGAATACAGGTTTCGCAAAAATTTGATATCGTAGATAATACAAAGCTTCGCCGCGCAAGCGAAGGGATTGCACTTTCCTGGAATTCTGATGCTGTATTGGGTGTGTTAACCATTACCGTGGTGGATGAAGATGTTTCACAGGGAAAGATCGAGCGGGCAGGGCATTTTGACCGGATAAATCTTGGAGATGCAATTGTCTTGTCACCAGCCAAGGATGAAAAGGCCGAAGAAAAAGTCTTTCAAGATCCTGCTGCATCAAGGGCACCTCCGTCCCTATTATCACTGATACGCAGGATTTTATAGTTAACTTCCCAGTCGGTTCATAATGTATTGAATCCACTCGCGGGATTGAGTGTAATACACATTTTGAGACAGTAAAAACTCAATAAGCGCCTTGTTGTCTTTATTGTTAAAATAATACGCCTGACCCAAGTAAAAACGGGCACGAGCCGTAGTAGGTATGGTTCGTCGCAATGAAAGAAATTTTTCCAGATCTTCTATGGTTTTTTCCCAATGACCGGGAAGGAAAGACTTTTCAAGTATGGATCGCAGAGCATATTCTTCTCCACTTCCGGTTGATTCAATATCCATCCTGAATACATAGGGTTCATGGTAGACGACCGGTAGGTTCACCTCGGCTGGCAAGATTTTTGTGATCATGTTCTCTGTTTGTGTTGAAAACTGCCACACTGGCTTGGATGCCTTGCGGGAGGGGTTTAGCCAAGGGAGTGGAACAGGGCGAACTTTTGGCATCTTGGAAGCAGGAAATTTAGCAAAAGAAGCGGAAACTTCAACTGGGGCGCGAGTAGTGTTTTTCCCCGGGGTAAACTGGGCCTGACCGGTAAGAAGGGATGATTCTTCCATTAGCGCATAGTAGTAGGGAACCCCGGGTACAGGATAGTCCACAAAGGGTGTTCCTGTATCAATTATGGTCGAAAGAACAATAGCCTGTGTTAAACTAGCTAATTCAGTAAATGGTTGAGTTGATCTATACACGACCAGGGATGATCCTTTGGCAGGATTGGTCCAGGAAAGAATAATGGCATCATTTCTCACCATAGCGTCTACTGCAGTGATATCGACGCTCGGTTTCTCGGGAGCCACTGTTCCTGATATGCTTGATATCATGGAATTAGATGCCGGAATAAAGAAATCGTACAGGGTACCATCAGTATCACGTGTTAAAATCGCATAGTAATAATCCTGCCCTTTATCGATGGTGTCTGTAAAAGTGGTGGTTTTTGGGGGGACCTGAGCCCTTTTTTCTGCAGAGAGGTAATTTGCGGCTGTAATGGGCTGATTATATCTAAGAATAAGGTGTTCACCCTCTATTTCGGGGGCTTCTATCCAGGTAAGTGTTACTGAATTTCCGCTTAATTGCGCTTCAAGACCCGAAATCACCGGTGGAGGGGGAACTTCTAGTCCTACCGGGCGGGTCAAAGGCTCTTCTGCCAAAAAAAAGGCTGATACAAGACAGAGCATACAGAGAAAAAACGTTTTTTTAAGCGTCGATATTCCAGTCATATATTCAGTTTCGCAGTTAATTGATGATTTGACAAGATAATTTCTTTCCCGTATTCTATCATCTATGTTTGTATCTGTAATACTAGATCCAGGAGGCGAAGAATCCGCGCGGCAACTTGCGGAGATATTAGCCACTTATGGATTTGAAAAAGCCCAAAGAGCTTGCTGGGAAACCGCTACCATCAATGAGCAAACATTGGTACGACTCAAGCAAGATATCGATCGGGTAACCGATTATTACGATACTGTTCGATTGTATCAGTTTCCCGTAGAAGGTTTGTTAGCGGTTACTGTGTTAATCAAAAAAAAATGGAAACGAATCGTGGTTCGACCCCCTGTCGCTACTAAGAGTGCTTCAACGCCCAGACCGGCTGCCAAACGATAATTATTGCATTATACACTAAGGAGTCCATGATGATACTTGCAGAATGTAAAGCCCCAATAGCCTCAATCAAGAATGAGGTTTTGGAAATTTGGGGGCGTCTTTGACTCGGATGCAATAAAAGCCAAGATAATTGAAAAGGAGGATTTTTCCTCCAGCCCCGGTTTTTGGGATGATCCTAAGCGTGCAGAGAAAACAATGAGCGAGCTTCGTTCGTTGAAAAACCGTGTAGAACCATGGGAAGATTTACTCAGGGAAATTGGCGACCTGGAAGCTCTATATGAGCTTGCTGAAGAATCAAATGATGAACAGATGGTCGATGAGATCGAAAGTCAGCTTGAACAGGTACAAGCAAAACTTGAAAAACTTAATATCATTAACCTCTTATCAGGAGAAGTTGATCGAAATGGCTGTTTTTTAAACATCCACGCTGGTGCTGGTGGTACCGAAGCCTGTGATTGGGCACAAATGCTCGCCCGAATGTACATTCGTTGGGCAGAACGCCGCGGATACAAGGTCGAAACTGTAGATATACTTGAGGCTGAAGGTGGAATCAAGTCGGTAACCTATCAGATTACCGGCGAGTGGGCATTTGGTTATCTAAAAGGTGAATCCGGTATTCATCGTCTGGTACGTATCAGTCCCTTTGATGCTAATGCTCGTCGCCATACTTCTTTTACCTCTGTTCACGCGTTTCCGATACTTGATGACACTATAGAGGTTGATATTCGCCCCGAGGACCTAAGAGTTGATACCTATCGAGCAGGAGGAGCCGGAGGCCAACACGTTAATAAAACCGATTCTGCAGTTCGATTTACACACCTACCCACCGGTATTGTTGTAGCTTGCCAGTCAGAACGAAGTCAGATTATGAACCGACAAATGGCTATGAATGTCCTAAAAGCCCGTTTGTACGAGTATTATCGAGAAAAAAAGGAACAGGAAAATCAGAAATTCTCGGCTGAGAAAAAAGATATATCATGGGGAAATCAAATCAGATCTTATGTCTTTCAGCCATATACGATGGTAAAAGATTTGCGCACCCGTCATGAAACAGGTAATATTCAGGCAGTAATGGACGGGGACTTGGATCCCTTTATGGAAGCATATTTAAATAATAGCTGGAAAGGATTGCCCCTGGAGGGAGATGATGAGGGCCTATGATTAGTGTGCTCTGTCGGTCAGCTTTTCTTGCAAAAAATCTTGCTCAAAGCTCAGGAATGCAAACTACTGTTTTTATTCCTGATTCCAATGAGGTAATTCAGGGGAAGCAATGGCTTGCAACTTGTTTACGTCAGCATGTCATTTCTGTCGTTTTTTATGAACCCTATTTTTTCGTCGATCCAGCCTACTTTCGTAGTTTAAGTCCCAATACTCGTTTTGTAATAATTAGCGGCCCTGGTGAAGAGGTAGCAACTACGCTGGCCCTGTCTTCGGGTGCTGTAGCCGTATTACATAAACCGGTTAATGATGGTGACTTTCACGGAGTCCTTGATTTTGTTTGTTAAGCGTTCTTTCTTTCTAGTATTAACTGTCTGGCTGGGTACTATTTGTTGTTTTGCAAGCGAGACGGCTCCTGAATGGACTGTTGCGGCCGAAAGCTTTACATCAGAAGGATTGCCCGAGGTGTACTCAATGTATACCACAGTGCTTCCGCAATTGATACTTACAGAATTATCCCGTATCAACAATCGTCTTGTATTTGCAAGTGAACGTCAAGAACGACAGGTGCGTCAAATTCTGGATGCTCGACTGAAATTGATTCAGGAAAAATCAGCCTTATTACGGGATAAAGATAAAATTCTTCTTTCTAATGATTCACGGTATACCAAAACAAAAAAAAGAAGAGATATTCAAAAAAGAATTGAGGATAAGGATGTTGAGATAGCAAAAAAAGGAAAACTTCTTGCAGAAAAAATGGGAGAGGCAAGAATTGTCGATGATCAGGAGTACAGACTAACCCTGTGGAAAAAAGGAGAAAATCTGTACAAGCGTTCTGAATCATATTCTCTTGCAAAATCTTTATATACAGATGGTATTTCCGCATTACTTACCGGACAGATAGAAGACATCGCTGGATACATGCAGGTTACTGTTCGCCTTGATACTGGGTATGGTTCTGTTGAACAGTTAATGGTTTCTGAAGTATCTCCGTATGATGATTTAGACCTAATTATTCAACTGATCGTCGCTCGTCTATTGCCGGATATAGCAAACCGTCCCCCAGTACTTCTTGATGTAGCAATAGACCCTCCCGATGCCAAGTTCTTTATTGATGGAAGACTTGTTCTGGATCCATCGGTACCTGTGTCTGTTTTCTCCGGAACTCATAACTTGAGTGTTACCTCTGCGGGTTACCGTAGTGCAAGTCGTACTGTCTCCCTTGATGGATTCGATCGCTTTACGGTCAACATCGCACTGGAAAAAGAAGAAATGGCTACCCTTGCTTTTAATACACAAGGTTTACCGGCCGACCTTTTTATTCATACAACTTATATTGGGGAAACACCTCGAGAAGCCGAAGTACCAAGGTTTCCCATTATTGGCGAGATTCTGTCAGATGGGGTAAAAACATATTTTCTTGTAGATGGGAGCCTTTATCCTGGGGATGGGAACCATTTTGTTACTATTCGCGAGAATCGTTATGATACAGGAAAACGTATTGAACAGTTACGTAAAACAATGTACTGGTCGCTTGGTTTTCTCTATCTTTCGCTACCGGTATCTATGATATCATATGGAGTTGCAACCAATAAATATAAAGCCTATCAAGATGGAAAAATTCCTTATAGTCAGGAATTTGTTGATGAACTTGATTCTTGGGCTATGGTAGCGGATGTATCAAAATGGGTAAGTATTGGATTGGGGATCAATTTTGCTGTGCAACTTGCCCGCTATATCTGGGCAGCCAATCAAACTATCCCAAAAACAACGTATTAGTAGGCCCGGAGGAGTATCATGAGTGCCCGTTCATTTGCACAAAGTCTAAAAAAGCTGTTTTCCCGACATACTGATTTGAATGATGATTTTTTTGATGACTTGGGCGACAGCCTGATTGAAGGCGATCTAGGAGCCAGGTTTTCTAATGATATTGTTGAAGAGTTACAAAAAAGAATCAAGACAAAAAATATCAGCGGGGAACAAGCAATAAAACAGGAATTGTTTGAATTATTACGGCCCTATGTATTGGAATGTAATTTTCTTCCGCCTCAATCTTCTGTGTCTGTATATGTGATCTTAGGTGTGAACGGGGTTGGTAAAACTACCAGTGTAGCAAAACTTGCTTCATGGTATTCACAAAAAGGATGTCCTCTTGTAGTCATGGCAGCTGCAGATACCTTCCGCGCTGCGGCAATAGATCAACTTCGCTATCATGGGGATGCCCTGTCAATTAGAGTTATCGCTCATCAACATGGTTCCGATCCAGCAGCAGTTGTTTTTTCCGCAGCTGATAGTGTTGCTTCTAGTGGAGGAGGTCTTGTGTTGGTTGATACAGCCGGTCGTCTTCATAACAAAGAGCATCTTGTAAGGGAATTACAAAAGATCGATCGCATTGCACGAGAGAAGGCGGCTAACGGTGAATATCGAAAACTACTTATACTTGATGCTACGACTGGACAAAATGCTCTGCGACAGGCAGAGGTTTTTCATGAAGCAATTGGCATTGACGCGATTGTGTTAACCAAATACGATTCTACCTCGCGTGGTGGAGTTGCGATAACTGCAGGAAAAGAATATTCCCTTCCGGTGGCCTTTATTGGTACCGGAGAGGGATATTCAGATATGTCCGTTTTTAACGCTGATCAATATCTTAGGGATTTCTTGGATCTAGAATGAGACAAAGCCGGCATCGTTTTAGAAGCATACTTTTATTACTCTTATTATTAACTTCTGTTCTTGATGCAGAAGAAACGGATATTGGACCTGAAGTCGAACAGCCGCCACATCAGATCAGGCCAGGACTGTATACAAAAACTTCCAGAGACTCAGTTATTGTTGCAACCAATGATGAGTGGTATCTTGAAGAGTTTGACAAGCTGGAAAGACCGGTAGAAGGTGTTCTCTGGAAAAAAGGTGAAATAGTAGAACAAAAAAGTTGGAGCTACCATGGTGAGACAGGGATTGTATTTCTGGAATTATTGACAAATGAAAATGAAACTATTGAAACAGAGTATGATGGCAAAGGTAGATGTATTCGGGTTGAAACAGAAGCTTCCTCCGGAGATACTGAGTTAACATTATACTCTTGGGATAATAAGGATAAACTCTCTGAGTCTCTTGTTGAAACAAAAAAAAAGTCAGTCAGAACAGTATATATGTGGGATGGAGAAGATCTTTCCGAAAAAATAGTCTACATCGACGGGATTCTTTCCTTAAGGTATCAGTACAAGGACCAGGAGAACTGGAGTGAAACTGTATACACAAAGGGAAAGCCTGCTTTGGTTGTAGAGTTCGAAAACGGTACACGAAGAAGGAGGCCGTATGGCGGCCGCAAATAGATGGATTTTTTTTGTCTCGTTCCGCTTTGGTAAGGTTGACTCGCGTGGGCATGGAGCACCTACTGGTATTTTATCTGCGGGCGGAATTGCTTTTGGTGCCTTGTCTCTTATTGTAATCCTGTCGGTAATGAATGGATTTCAGATGGGATACATAGATAATATTCTTGAGGTCAGTTCAGCACATGTTCGCATTACCGGTTCTGTTGTACAAGCTGATGATATAAAGGGCGCTCCTTACGTACAAGCGGCAATCCCTTTTGGTGAAGCGCAAGCTTTGGTGAGCGGTAAATGGGGTAGGCAAAGCGGTTCGTTAGTTCGCGCTCTTCCTACAAGCGTATTGCAAGACGATACTGGTTTTGCTCAATCAATTCGTGTGATTAAAGGTTCGTTTGATATTACAAGTCCATACTCTGTTGTCTGTACACGAGAATTAGCACGTCAGCTCTCTATTTCGGTAGGCGATGAATTGACTTTAGTAGCGGTTAGTGGTGGCTCAGATGTCGATTTGTTTCCTACAGCCAAACCCTTAACGGTTACCGGTATTGTACAAACGGGTTATTATGAAATAGACAGTAGCTTTACTTTTATTTCATTACATACAGCTGAAGCGCTTTCCATCATTTCTGATGATGGGCCTCGGTCTCTATTGATAAAATTGTCGGATCCAGAAAAAGATCGCCATTTTACTTCTTGGTTGGAAAGCACTTTTCCTGGTACACCACACCAATCTTGGAGAGTAACTAATAGAGCTTTTTTTGGCGCACTCAGAAATGAAAAAAACATATTACTTCTTTTAGTTGTATTAATTTTTTTTGTTGTTGCTGTGAATATACACAATGCGATGAGACGTTCCATCTATGAGCGTCGAGAAGAGATTGCGTTGATGCAAGCTCTTGGTTCTCGTCCATCACAAATACAGGCATTGTTTACACTAAATGGTTTTTTTACCGGTTTTTCCGGTGCCTTTATAGGTCTAATATCCGGTTTGTTGTTGTCTGTGCGGATCAATGGAGTATTTACCTTAACTGAAAGCCTTATTAATCATGTAAATCATTTTCTTGCGGCCTTATTACATCGAGGAGATGATTCGACATTCTCTCTTTTTAATCCTGACTATTTTTATCTAACCGAGATTCCCACACGCATTATTTTTTCTGAAGTATTATTCGTGTTTATTTTTGGCGTGTTATCTGCAACGCTCGCCTCCTGGAAAGCTAGTGGTGCTATTACCAAAATGAAAAGTTCGGAGGTGTTACGCTATGAGTAAAAAAAATCTTGTTCTGGAAAAGATAGTCAAACGATTTGAAACTGAAAGTGAACGGTTAACCATTCTTGATAGTCTTGACCTTGTTGTAGAAGAAGGAACAAAGGTTGCAATAATTGGAGAATCAGGATCAGGGAAAAGCACCTTGCTCAATATCATAGGAGGTTTGGAATCTCCAACATCAGGTAGTGTAACAGCCGGGATATTTAATGTTGATGAGCTTGATGAACGGCTATTAAGCGAATATCGAAGGGAATACCTTGGCTTGGTCTTTCAGTTCCATTATTTACTTAAAGATTTTACTGCCCTGGAAAATGTAATGCTCCCATCTCTTATGGCTGGAAGTACACGACGGGAAGCTCGTGAACGGGCAGAGAACCTGTTGCATGAGGTAGGCCTTGCTGACCGCTTGACACATTATCCTGCACAACTTTCTGGTGGCGAGCGGCAGCGAGCTGCGGTTGCTCGTGCACTTGTTAATAATCCGTCTTTAGTCTTGGCTGATGAACCGACAGGAAATCTTGATCCAGCGAATGCTGAGCTGGTGCGTGAACTTCTTTTTTCTGTTGTTTCTCGTCATGGAAAAACGCTGATTATTGTTACTCATGACACAATGATTTCTGATATGGCTGATGTACGGTACCGTCTTGAGGCGGGAAGGCTTATCCAACAATGAGTATTTCATTTTCTGTGCGACTTGCCCTATCTTTTTTAGGTTTTGGCCGCACTTCAGGACCATCCAACGCGAGAAAGAGTCTTCGAGGAGCAGTTGCGGGAATCGCAGTGTGTTTGATACCTCTGGTTGTGGTGATGGTTGTCTCGGACGGCATGATAGAAGGAATAACTGGTAGATTGGTTAATCTTTCCTCATCACATATACGATTGATCGATTATTCAGGCACTAATGGGTTTAATGATGATGTACATTCGGCTATCTCGCTTGCCCAAGAAGTACCTTCCTGGGCAGATAAGGGTCTTATAGCAACGGCATATTGTGAACGTCAGGGAATTGCGTTGGCGGTAAGTTCACAAGGACGCATGGGGGCAACAGTTCGTGGAATTGAAAGAGATTTTTTAAGCTCTCCATCTGTTACAAAATTACTTACGATACATCAAGGTACGCTTGCCCTGGATGGGGAGAATACAGCTATTTTGGGACATAAGATCGCGAGTGATTTAGGGCTGTCCGTTGGACAAAATTTTAAACTGTTAACACTCCGTTCCAATCTACAAGGGAAGAGCATCCCTCGATTTACTACCTTTACCGTTTCCGCAATTGTATCATCTGGATATCAAGAGCTTGATGCTTTATGGATTTTTATTCCCCTGGAAACAGCGGGTAGGGTTTTACCTTCTGTTTCTTCTCAAACATTTATCAATGTTTCTGTGTCTAATCCTTTTGGCCATATAGATCCATTGCGCAATCAAATCTTACGCAACAGTCCCGAAGGGATTGTTGCGTATACATGGAAAGAGCTTAATCGTTCCCAATTTCATGCATTTGAAACGACCCGAAGATTGCTTCTTTTTATTATGTTTCTAATTCTTTTTATTGCAGCCGTCAATATTTCCTCGGCTCTTGTAATGCTTGTAATGGAACGCAGGAAAGAAATTGCAATATTAAAAAGCTTGGGAGCTCATCCTTCGTGGATTACCTTTGCCTTTGTCTTATGTGGTTTTTTTACTGCCTTTACCGGAATTTGCATTGGAATGCCTATAGCAATTGCCCTCTCGGTTAATATAAATACCATTTTTGCCACAATTGAGAAGTTTTTAAACTCGGGAACCGCTTTTTTTCATGCTCTTAAAGGCGGTTCCTACCGATTACTTGATGGAGAGGGGGTTCACCTTTTGGACCCAGCGTATTATCTTGAATATATACCAGTGGTGATCAATTTTAGGGAATTATGGTTCGTCGCTTCTGCGACGCTTTTTCTATCGGTAGCTGTTTCTCTTTTCCCCTCATTCAAGGCAGGCAAAGAAAAACCGCTAGATACTTTAAGGAAATACTGATGAAATGCGATATTTGCCGTGAGCGAGTAGCGGTAATCTTTGTACAGCAAGTTTCAAGAGATTCAACAATCGAACTTCATTTGTGTGAGCAATGTGCCAAGGAGCGTGGTCTTTCTTCCACGGAGAACCGTATTGATATATCTCTTGGAGGCGTTTTTTCCGAACTCTTTGAAAAAAAGCATTCCAAAAAAAGCGGAGATGAAATTTGTCCTTCTTGTGGATGTTCTTTTGCAGATATTAAAAAAATTCGCAAAACAGGATGTGCTCGCTGTTATTCGCTATTTAAAACAGGAATTGTATCGCTGTTACGTCAAGAGGGAATTGAATCTGCTTGGCAGGGAACAACCCAGAAGCAGTCGGAAACTGAAGTGTCCGCACCGATAGATATTGATAGTCTAAAACGGGAGCTTAAGAAAGCTGTCACGGAAGAAAACTATGAGCTTGCGGCCTATTATCGGGACAGGATTAAATCCTTTTCCGGAGGTGCTCAATGAAGCGGAATTACGAGAAAACTGATGCATGGTATACCGTTGACGGACCAGATTCCGATGTAACCCTCTCATCAAGGGTACGCTTTGCCAGAAATTTGGACGGATTTATTTTTCCTCTCAAGATAAAAAGCGACGATGCTGAGCGGGTTCAATCAATTATTCTGGATGCATTTAATCATCTTGAGTCACCGGAACACTATCAAACGGTCAGGATGTCTTCGATAGATGCTTTGGGTCGACGGATTCTGAGTGAACGCGGAATACTGCATTCTGATTCTGGAAGCGAACCCTGGCGTGCGGTAATCCTTAGAAACGATGGGCTTGCATCAGTTACGGTAAATATGGATGACCATCTTAGAATAAGCTCTTTTTCCAGCGGGCTTTCTCTTGATGCTTCTGGACGCCTCGCTCGCGAAATTACTGACTCCCTGTCAACACGTATACGTTATGCCTGTGATCCTGATTTTGGCTATCTATCCACATCTCCTTTTGATTGTGGCACTGGGATGAAGGCCTCTATTCTTGTGTGCCTGCCTGCATTGCATCTTAACGGGCTCCTTGATCGTGTTATTCGGGAATCGCTTGCTCAAGGTCTTTCTGTTCGCGGATTTTATGGACAAAAAGACGGTTCATCTCTGGGAAGCCTCTATCAGATTTCAACGCTTGCATCGACTAGTGGAACAGAAGAAAGTCAGATACAGCTTTTGCAGGAAGCGTGTGAAAAAATAATTACTCTTGAACGAAGAAGTCGAAAGGAGTTGATGGATAAGCGCCCTACATTTTGCGAAGATATCGTGTTTAGGGCAATAACCACAGCGAAATATGCCCGATTTATCAGCTTTCCCGAGGCTGTAGAACTTTTAGAGCGACTTCGATTTGGCCTGAGTGCTAATATGATCAGTGGCATTGACAATCTAGAAATTAATGCACTGTTATACCGTATTCAAAATGCGCATATGAGCTTTCTTATTCAGGGCTCAGATGTTACTATAGAGGAAGATGTTACCTCCGAGGAAGAGCGTATGGACCGTATGCGGACCATGGTTATTCAGGAAGTACTCAAAAAGGCCGATATCAGGGAGAGGAGAAACTGACAAGTGTTTAAAGGTCTTTCACCGCACGCTCAAAAACTACTCACCATTCAAAGTCAAGATGAAGGGAAAAGGTCCAATGCCGATCAACTACTTCCAGAACATGTCATGCTTGCCATGATTCATGGCGCTGATAGTACTGGTTTTACTGTTTTGCAGAACCTCAAAATCAACCTTTTATCCATGCAATTACAGCTTGAACAAGCACTTCCGCCCAGATCCGCTTCGATTGTATATGGGGATATTCCTCCCTCACGCAGGCTCAGAAGCATGCTCGATGCTGCATCGATAGAAGCGAGAACGCTTCGCCATGACTATATTGGTACGGAACATATCCTTCTAGCATGTGTCCGGGAACCCCAAAGTATAACCAGTTTGTTTTTTGAAAAAGAATCAATCAGCATTGATGAAATTCGGCACGCTGTTCAAAATGCGACCAGTGGTCGTGAGCAAAGTCTTGCAGCCCGGCCTCGGCGCCCAGCGCCAACAGATGTTCAAGGAAGATCCAACGCAAGCCTTTTACAAGAGTTCAGTCGTGATATGACTGCCATGAGCAGGGAAGGGCGCCTTGATCCAGTAGTAGGACGTGATAATGAAATTCAACGGGTTATTCAAATTTTATCCCGTAGAAACAAGAATAATCCCGTACTGATTGGTGAACCTGGTGTCGGTAAAACCGCGATAGTTGAAGGTCTTGCCCAGAGGATCGTTGCCGAAAAAGTTCCCCGCAATTTAGTGTCAAAACGGGTATTAACTCTTGATTTGGCATCGGTAATAGCAGGCACAAAATACCGAGGAGAATTTGAAGAGCGTCTAAAAAGAATCATGAAGGAAATTTCCGAGGCCGGAAATATCATCCTTTTTATTGATGAACTTCATACGATTATCGGCGCAGGTGGTGCTGAGGGTGCCATGGACGCATCAAATATGCTTAAGCCAGCCCTGGCCCGGGGAGAGTTGCAATGTATAGGAGCCACTACTCTTGGAGAATACCGTAAATATTTTGAAAAGGATGCGGCTCTAGAGCGCAGGTTTCAAACCGTTATTGTTCGTGAACCTTCCGCAGAAGATACTTTAGCTATACTTGAGGGAATTAGATCAAGTTACGAAAGTCATCACCATGTGCGTTACACTGATGATGCACTGCAGGCAATTGTTGATCTTTCTGGCCGCTACCTTACCGATCGATTCTTTCCGGACAAGGCTATTGATGTACTTGATGAAACTGGCGCGATGAAAAAAATAGAAGGTGATGAGAGGCCCATAGCCTTAGCGGAGTTGGAGAGACGAATAGCCGAGTTAGGAAGCGAGAAACAGAATCTTGTGCAAACTCAAAACTATGAACGCGCGGCATTAGTACGAGACGAAGTAAGACGTCTTAGGCGCGAAGTTGATGAAATCCGCCAAAAGTGGCAAAAACCTGACGAGATAACCGTAACACCTGTTACCGCTCAAGATGTTTGCCAGGTTATTTCAATTATTACCGGAATTCCAGCAAGCAGTTTAAGCGAAACAGAAAGCGAACGCCTCGTAAATCTTGAACAGGAACTGCATAAAAACGTGATCGGTCAAGATAATGCAATCGGGGTAGTGTCGAGCGCGATACGAAGATCTCGGGCGGGTATTTCATCAAAAAAACGTCCTCTTGGCTCATTTATTTTTCTTGGTCCTACCGGTGTGGGAAAGACCTTGTTGGCAAAAACATTGGCAAAGTTTCTTTTTGGAAGCGAGGAATCACTTGTACGAATAGATATGAGTGATTACATGGAAAAACATAATGCTTCACGCCTCGTCGGATCTCCTCCCGGGTATGTCGGGTATGAAGAAGGCGGAATGCTTACCGAAAAGATCAGGCGTAATCCGTATTCAGTCATTTTATTGGATGAGATAGAAAAGGCACATCCGGATGTGTTTAATTTATTGCTCCAGGTTTTAGAGGAAGGGGAACTCAAGGATAATCTGGGTCATACAGTAAACTTCCGTAACACCGTTATTATTATGACGAGTAATGCCGGTGCCAGAATGATAAATCGGGAAAACAGGCTTGGATTTAGCGACACAGCTGATGGTTTACTGGACTATCATGAGATCCAGGAAAGCGCAATGGGAGAACTCAAACGTATATTTAGTCCCGAGTTCCTCAATCGCGTAGATGATATTGTGGTATTTACCGCCCTTATTCGTGAGCAGGTGTTAGCTATTCTCGACATTCAGATTTCAGAGCTTTCGCAACGTCTTTTGGAGCAGAACATTAGCTGCAGTTTAAAGGACAGTGCTCGCGCATGGCTTGTTGACAAGGGCTATGAGCCGGCGTTTGGGGCGCGACCGATGAGACGGCTTATACAACGCGAGATCGAAGATCCGCTATCCCTTATGATAATCGCCGGAAAAGTAGGATCTGGAGATTCAGTTCGCATCGAAGCCAAAGAAGGAAAACTTCTGATTAAGGCAACAAGAAAAAAAGCCTTAGCTCTTCCTCCTTCAGACACTTGCGAAGAAACTGCATTAAATCTCCCTGAAGCGATTAACGCCGATGGTTCAGGCTCAATCTGTCCAAAGACGTAATAAGCGGATATAATCCGGTGTCATGAACTACTCACAATTTGGATCTAAGCTCGCACATGATTCAGGCATTCTTCGTCTTATGGACGATCTTGGCCGACCGCTTCCTCCCGGAGTAACTCCTCGTCCGCTTGGCGGAGGGAATCCCGCCCGAATTCCTTCGGTGGAAGCCGTGTATCGCCGTCAAATGGAACACCTTCTTGCTGATGGAGATCGTTTTGAAAATGCGATCTGCCGGTATGATGCTCCTCAGGGACGAATCAGCTTCATTTCTGCTTTGGCCCATTTTTTTAATGAACAATATGGCTGGACTATTACCGAAGAGAATATTGCTATTACTAACGGAAGTCAAAGCGCGTTCTTTTTCCTTTTTAACCTCTTTTCAGGGCTTACTCCAAAACGAAAAACAATACTCTTTCCGCTTGTTCCTGAATATGTTGGCTACGCAGATCAGGGTATTGAAGCGGACACCTTCGTAACGCTACCAGCTTCGATTTCCCTGGAGGGGGATCATAGCTTTAAGTATCATATTGATATTCCCCTTATAACCCGGTATCTGCAAGATCATCCTGAAGTGGGTGCTATGTGTGTATCGCGTCCGACTAATCCGACAGGTAATGTGCTCACAGATACTGAAATAGAAGCCCTGCATGAGCTTTCCCGTACGTATGGGATACCCCTGATGATTGACAATGCCTATGGCATGCCATTTCCCAATATCATTTTTCCCGAACGAATGGAAGGAAGTCCGGTGCCGGTCTGGAAAGAAGGAATTATTCTTAGTATGAGCTTATCGAAAATAGGACTTCCTACGCTAAGAACAGGAATTATTATCGCTGATAGCCACACAATAAAGGCCGTCTCTGCTATCAATTCTGTTGTGTCTTTATCTTCTGGATCCCTGGGTCAAGTACTGGCCGAAGACCTGATTCGCTCTGGAGAGATCAAACAGATGGCGGACACCCTTGTATCCCCCTATTACCGCAATAAATCTGCCCATGCACTTTCTTCCCTGAATATTCAGATGAAGGATATACCCTGGAGATGTCATAGATGTGAAGGAGCAATATTTCTTTGGCTATATCTACCTCAGCTTTCAATAACTTCTCATCAACTGTATGCTCTTCTAAAATCGCAAGGGGTAGTGGTCGTCCCTGGGGAGTATTTCTTCTTTGGTAGAGAAAGCGGAGATCCGGAAGAAACAGCATGGAAGGCTCATCCTCATCGCTTTACCTGTCTTAGGCTTAATTACTCTGGTAATAGCGAAGATGTTGATGAGGGAATTCGAATTATCGCCGAGACAGCTCGACTTTACCAAAAATAAAAAAAGCCCGGACCAAGCCGGACTTTTTACTAGATAACTGATTTATCGACTATACAGGCATTTTTGGTAATCACATAAATACCATCAATTACGTGATACTCACCATAGTCCCCATCATCGGGAACCTTGCCCATGCCAATTGATACATCGCTTCCAATTCGTGCATTTTTATCGATAATTGCGCGTCTGATTACACAGCGCTCTCCGATACCGATATTCGGTATGTTTTTTTGTCGATTATCTGCCTTTTCACAATCAGTTTCGTAATAATCGGCGCCCATACAGATAACACCTTCAAGATAGGCTCCTGTTTCAATGATTGAGCGGATACCAATAACCGAACGTTTAATGGTTGCATTGGTGATAACACAGCCCTCGCTCGTGTTAACCTGATCCAGGGTTGCCATATTGATTTTTGAAGATGGTAAATTCCGGTTATGGGTATAGATAGGGGCATCTTCATCGTAAAAATTAAACCTAGGAGTAATACTCGTAAGGTCCAGGGTTGCATCATAGAAGTTACGAATGGTTCCAATATCTTCCCAATAGCCATCATATACATACGCGCGAACATTAAAACGTTTGATTGCCTCGGGTATTACTTCCTTACCAAAATCGGTAAGTGAATTAGCAAGAGAGTCCTCCATGGCCTGGGCATTAAAGATATATATACCCATAGATGCCAGATAATCTCTGCCATTTTGAGCAGCCGGAGTTCTCGCTTCATCGGGAATAATCCAGTCGTTTATATCCTTGGTTGGTCCCGGCTTTTCCATAAATTCGGTAATTCTTCCGGCAGGGTCTGTTTTAAGTATTCCAAAACCGGATGCGTCCTGACGGGTAACTGCAGTAGATGCAATGGTAATTTCTGCCCCGGATTCTTCATGTTTTTTAAGAAACTCATCAAGATCCATATGATAGAGTTGATCGCCGGAAAGTATGATGTAATGAGTCGGTTTTTGAATTTTAAAATGCATAAAGTTTTTACGAACGGCGTCAGCAGTTCCTTCGTACCAGCCTGAATGTTCAAAGGTTTGCTCTGCCGCAAGTATTTCAACAAAACCACCGGAAAAGGTGTCAAAGTTGTATGCTCGAGCAATATGCATATGCAAGGATGCGGAGTTAAACTGGGTCAAGATATAGATTTGATTAAATCCTGAATTGATACAGTTTGATATTGGAATGTCTACGATTCTGTGCTTTCCCCCGAAGGGTACAGCAGGCTTGGATCTTTCTTTTGTTAGTGGATACAGACGGGTTCCTTTTCCGCCCCCGAGAATGATTGATAATACCCTGGACACAGTATGCTCCTTTTTTGGAAGTTCAATTTCCTATGAGTATAATCCCTCGCTGGTTAACTTGCCAGAAAAAAATATGGTATACTTGATTTCTTGATGAATAACGACGAAATCCTTAAATCAATTATTTCCGATCCTTCCATTGCTCCATTTGTCTCGGGCGTTACCGTTTTTAACGAACGGGAAGGGGTTTTCTCTGATTTGCCGCGGGATATTGATCCTCGTCTGGAGAAAGCCCTTGTCCGACGTGGAACGAAACGATTGTATAGTCATCAGGCAGAAGCCTGGACAAGTGTTCGCTCTGGACATCATACGGTCGTGGTTACCCCTACGGCTTCGGGTAAAACACTCTGTTATAATCTTCCCGTATTGCAAACTCTTTTGGAGGATACCCAAGCCCGTGCCTTGTATCTATTCCCGACAAAAGCCCTGAGCCAGGATCAACACAGCGAACTTTCTTCACTGTTGACCGAAGGTGAAGAAGAGGAATCCTTGCCAATTCGGGCATGTATCTACGATGGAGATACACCTCAATCTATCCGCCAGGATGCCCGGGAAAAGGCTCGGCTTATCATTTCCAATCCGGATATGCTTCATACCGGTGTTTTGCCAAATCATCCGCGGTGGATACGGTTTTTTTCCAATCTCAAATACATCGTTATTGACGAGATGCACCTGTACAGGGGAATTTTTGGCGCACATATGGCAAATGTGGTCAGGCGAATCAGGCGAATCGCCCGTTTTTATGGTGCAAACCCCTGTTTTATCTTTTGTTCCGCGACAATCGGCAATCCTCGATCCCTGGCTCAATCGATACTGGGAGACTCAGTTCAACTCATAGACATTAATGGAGCGCCCTCGGGGAAAAAAACGGTGGTTCTGTATAATCCTCCTCTGGTTGATGCGGTTGCAGGTATCAGAAGGAGCGTAATGAACGAAAGCCAAAAGTGGGCGCTTGCCTTTTTGCGGCAGGGTATCAAAACCATTCTTTTCGCTCATTCACGAGTTCGCACCGAGGTAATCGCTTCATACATCAATGACTCTCTTAGAAATTTTTTTACCGCAAATCATGGAATAAATGTTGTTCCCTATCGTGGGGGCTTACTCCCTCTTGAACGTAGAGCGATTGAAAAAGGATTACGAGAAGGTACGATCCAGGGGGTTGTGTCTACCAATGCGCTTGAGTTAGGAATCGACATCGGGGGTCTTGACGCGGCGATTGTCGCAGGCTTTCCCGGTTCCTTTTCTTCTTTTTGGCAGCAAGCGGGAAGAGCAGGGAGAAGGCAAACTGAGTCTGTCGCTGTTTTTATCGCATCTTCCTCGCCGCTCGATCAGTACATCATTTCTCATCCAGATTATTTTTTTAACCGACCACAGGAAACAGCTCAGCTAGATCCGGATAATCCATATATTTTAACCGATCATGTTAAATGCGCAGCCTTTGAATTACCTTTTAGCGACGATGATGAAGAAATTTTTTTCCCCAAGGATTCGGTTGTCGATATTCTTTCTTTCTTGGAAGAAGATGGTATTGTCCGTCATACAGGCGGCCGATGGCATTGGTCTGCCCGATCGTACCCTTCTGAAGCAGTGTCTTTACGCTCTGCAACCGCAGATAATGTTGTTATTGTCGATATGAGCGCTGGAAGAAATCTGGTAATTGGGGAGATGGACCGCCCTTCGGCCAAAGAACTGTTGTTTCCTAACGCAGTATATATTCATCTTGGCCGTCAGTACATGGTAAAGGTTCTTGACATTCCAAACAGGCGAGCAGAAGTAGAAGAGTGCGAAGTGAATTATTTCACTGACGCTGTGGTTAAAACTGACATTCGTGTGTTATCTGAGGATGAAACCAGTCGATCCGGAGAATATCCGTTTTCTATTGTGGTGGGGGATGTATTAGTTCGCTCTCAAGTTGCCAAGTATAAAAAACTACGCTTTCATACCCAAGAGAATATCGGTTTTGGTGAAATTGCCCTGGACGCTGAGGAAATGGAAACGAGGGGAATGATGTTGCTCCTTGAGGAGAACGAAAGCGATAATTCAGTACTACCGCAATCATATAACGATCTTGATGAAGCCGGACAATCAGAGGTTCTTGCAGGGCTTGCTTCGCTGATTCGCTCTGTTGCGCCCTTCTTTTTGCTCTGTGACCGCCGAGATCTTGGGGTTGTACCTCTTGTGCGAGATATCCATTTTGGCAAAAGTGCCTTATATATCTATGACAAGGCGCCTGGCGGCTCTGGTTTATCAGAGGCACTTGCAGTTCGAATCACAGAGGTTTTATGTGCGGCACGGGAGCGGACAGTCGCCTGTGGGTGCGATGGTGGCTGCCCTTCGTGTATCGGGGTTGATAACAGTGGAGAGACTATAAAAAAAGCTTCAATCGAATTAATGGGCTCTCTTACCGGATTCACTGTTAAGGAACGTGAGTAATGAAATCCGATCGTCTTGCATCGCGACTCCAACGAATACGAAAGATGGAAGGACAGGGGGAAAAGCATATTTCAGTTACTTCAAAGCATCCTGTACAGCTTTCCGGGTGGACTGAAATTGATGATCTTGTATATGAGCGGGAATGTACCTTACACGTCAGTGAATATCGTCCCTATTGCTCCCCTTTGTTACCCCTGTTATTTCCTCGGGAACGGGTAGTGTTAGAAAAGATTGGACCGCTTGACGTTTCAAACCTGCTATTTTTTGATCTTGAGACAACCGGTCTTTCCCATGGTGCGGGAACTGTTGCGTTTATGGCCGCTTTGGCTTCTTTTACCGCTCCTGGGGAACTTTGCCTGCGCCAATTTGTAATCACTGATTTTCCTGGAGAAGCTGCTTTCCTTGCGCAGCTAGCCAAAGAAACGGGGAAAAACCCCCGCTTGGTATCTTTTAACGGAAAGTGTTTTGACTGTCAAATACTGGCAACACGTTATGCCATGAATGGAATACAAAATCCGTTTGCTTCCCCAAAAACCATACATCTTGATTTGTTATTTCCTTCTCGCCGATTATTTAGACATTGGCTTCCTTCATGTAGGCTTGTTGATATAGAGACTTCACTTTTGGGTATACACCGTCCAGATGATTTACCGGGTAGTGAGGCCCCAGAAGCCTGGTTTGATTTTATTGCGGGGGGCAGTTCACATCGACTTCTTGCCGTTGGGGATCACAACAGGGACGATGTCTTTTCCCTTGCCCGACTTTTATTATATCTTGATTCAGAAATTGAACAAGGCAATAATACAGCGGCTTTGTTACGAGCAATGGATTTACGTCGACAAGGATACTACCAGGAGGCACTTCCTTTTCTGGAACGTTGTGCCGCAAGCGGGGATCTTCGGGCCTCCAGGCTTCTGGCAATAGATCTTGAACACCGTTTAGATGATCTTACTCGGGCCCTTACTATCGCAAAAACATTGGATGATCCTTTGCGTGAAAAGAGAATACGGACAAAAATAGAACGAAGGAAGGATCGGTGATTGAACTCCCCGTACAAGCCCATCTTGAAGCGATCTACAAAGCCCTTTTAGACACACCTTCCCACATTCTTCTGGTCACTGCAGAAACTGCGGCGGGTAAATCAACTGGAATTCCTCCGTATCTGCTCAAGCAATTTTCAGGATCTATTCTTATGCTCGAGCCTCGACGGGTTGCCGCTTTAGCTATCGCCTCTCGGATTGCACATACCTTTGGAGAGCAGGCTGGAAATACTGTTGGATGGCGACTTCGGTTTGATACAAACGTTTCCCCGTCAACACGCCTTGAGGTTATGACCGAAGCTATACTGACGAGAACAATTCAACGAGATCCGCTGCTATCGGGTGTTTCTCTCGTCATTTTGGACGAATTTCATGAACGTTCCATCCATGGCGATCTTGCCCTTGCGCTTTTAAGAGAGGTTCTCTCTGTCCGACAGGATCTATATGTCCTTATTATGTCAGCGTCTATTGATCCTCTGCCCCTGTGCACGGCCTTATCTGCGGGTCACTATCATGTTCCCGGGAAAACATGGCCTGTGGAGATACGATACCAAGAGTCTAAAAGGCTTCCGGAAGGAGGGGTAGAAAGCCTGCCTCATCAAGTTCTCCGGGCGGTAAAAA
>JAFGIM010000129.1 GCA_016929605.1 Spirochaetales bacterium
GAATCCGTAGCCTCTCGGCGGTCGCGCCGGCGGGGTGTTGCTCGGCGTCGCACAGCAACACTACGATAAAACGCCATACCCCGTCAAGAAAGCATCTTTCAATTTGACTTAGCCGTACCCCTCTCCTATCCTTAAGTCTATGAATATGCCCTTCAAAGATCCAGGTGGTCGTAAACTGCTTGACGAGATTCAGATACTCACCATCGTACTATCTACCGCCATCATTCTTATCGTTCAGATTGTTTCCATGTTTATTATTTCCTATTCCATGGGATCGACCATGAAGCAGGATGCGGAGCGTGTAGCTAATGAGCTTGTATCCTTCCTGGTGGAACCGCTCTACAATATCGACGATCAGCAAGCAAACCGCATCGCCGAATCCCTGCTTCTCTCTGGAAGGCTTTCCGGAATTACCCTGGTCTCTACCGCAAGCGGGACACTCATCTCCGAGATGCGCAGTGAGGATTCTCGCTACATTGAACCCATCACCCGAGAAATACGGCGAGACAATCTTATTTTAGGTACGGTTGTCCTGCACTTTAGCGACAAGGAAATTACTGCGACAAAAAATCAGTTTATCTTTATCGGCATCCTGATTATGGCTGCGGTAATTGCTGTAAACCTGATAGTAAACCGTCTGTTCCTGCAAAAGCGCATGCTCGGCTCCCTTCAGGCAATCTTGGAAGGGATCGCATCAATCCGCTCGGGTGATTACACCTCGCGTATAAAGGGGTCGGAATATACAGACGTAAACATGCTTGTCACCCTGATTAACGAGATGTCCGCAAGTATCCTTGCAAAAAACTCACAGCTCCTTGAGGCAAACACCCTGCTTGAAGGACGAGTGGCCGAGCGCACCACCGAGCTCAGTAAGTCCCTTGCCGAATTGCGCCAAGCACAGGATCGTCTGGTTGAGTCGGGAAAACTATCGGCACTCGGCTTGCTGTCCGCAGGAATGGCGCATGAACTTAACACCCCACTTGGGGCTATCCTGTCCTCAAACCGGAATGTCATTGATTTTTTTGACTCCAAAATGCAAGGCTTTCGTGATTTTTTCCTCTCACTCTCCGATCGGGAGTACGCCCTGTATACCAATGCACTCGCTCAGGGAGGAGCCTTGAGCCGAAGCCTTGATGTACCAGAGGTTGATCGCTCGCGTCAAAAGGAAATTCGCGCAATCCTGGAAGAAAGGGGCGTGCAGGACAGCCGGGCAGTGACTGACTATCTTGTTGATCTGGGCCTTGATCCCGATGATAGCGTTCTTGGGCCCCTCTTAGTCGAGAACCGAGCCGTAGAGATTCTTACGGCAGTATCGGACCTTTTGATAACACGTCGCATGGCAGAGATTGTGGATATCGCGGGAAAAAAAGCTGCTACCGTTGTCTCCGCACTTCGTTTCTACCTTTCTACAGATCATGAGGATATGCAAGCGACCGTGGACATTGAACAGGATATTGATAAAATCCTGACCCTTATGCACAACATGCTAAAGCACGGTGTAACCATTAAACGGGAATACTCAGGCGTCCGGACAAAGGGATCATCGGACAAACTCGGGCAGGTATGGATGAACATACTTCGTAATGCAGCTCAAGCTATGGATTTTAAGGGAGAGATCATCATTAGGACACAGACACAAGACGCCCTCACCATTGTGTCATTCATAGACTCAGGACCCGGCATACCTGACGATATTCTTCCCCGGGTATTTGATCCCTTTTTTACCACCAAAAAACAAGGAGAAGGCATGGGCCTGGGCCTTGATATCTGCCGCAGGATTATTGAATCCCACAAGGGGACCATAGAGCTGGAAACCCGTCCGGGTAGAACAGAATTCAGGATTATCCTTCCGGCTATTTGACTTCCCCCGTAGTATCAATAAAACTAATACTATGAGTGAACGCAAAAAAGCCATTTTATGTGTAGACGACGAAAAGCTCATCCTTCTTACCTTGATTCAGGAACTAAAGAACTCTTTTGGTAACGAGTTTATCTACGAAAAAGCAACCGATGCATATCAAGCCTATGAGGTAATTAATGAACTAGCCCTAGAAGGGGTTAAGCTGATTCTAATCATCTCCGACTGGCTGATGCCGGGAATAAAGGGAGATGAATTTCTGGAAACAGTCCGGGAACAACACCCCGATATAAAGGCGGTAATGATAACCGGACAGGCAGACCAGGAGGTTATCAATCGCCTCTTAAGCAGTGGATGTGTCTCTGATGTTATAGAAAAGCCGTGGAACCCGCAGCGACTCATTGATGCTGTCAAGAAATGCTGCACAAACAGACAGGATGGCCCATGAAGAAAAATCACATCATCTGTGTTGATGACGAGTCAATCGTTCTCCAAAGTCTTAGAAGGGAAATCATGCAAGATCCCTTCTTTTCGGTATTCTCCATCGACATTGCCGATTCCCCGGCAAAGGCTTTAGCCCTTGTCGATGAGCTTTTATCCGAAGGAGACACTATTCCGGTAATCCTATCTGATCAACGAATGCCCGTTATGAATGGGGACGCCTTCTTGATAGAAATAAAAAAAAGAAGCCCCGACACGCTGGGCATTCTTCTCACCGGATATGCAGATATCCAGGCAATTGTAAACCTGGTAAACGAAAACGCCCTGTATCGATATCTTTCAAAACCATGGGACAGAAACGATCTTTTAATTACCGTACGCGAGGCCTTTCGTGCATGGAAACAGGAACGAATCATTCAGGATCAGGGCGAAAAAATCGAACATCTCACCATGGCTATGGTTACGGCCCTGGAAAGCGCCAATTTTTATTTTGATGAAGAGACAGGCAATCATATTCAGAGAATCTCACTCCTTTCTGAATACATCGCTCGCGGTGCCGGTCTTGATGAACAGTTTATCAAGGCAGTAAAGCTTTACTCGCCTCTTCATGACATTGGTAAAGTCGGTATCGAAAAAGAAATACTGCTTAAACCCGGCAAATTAACCCCGGAGGAATTTGAAAAAATAAAGGAGCATGTCCGCATTGGATATAGAATCCTGGATTCCGGAGCCATCGATCCCATGGCAAAGAATATTGTTCTCTATCATCATGAAAAATGGGCTGGGGGCGGATATCCAGAAGGTCTTTCGGGAGAAAACATCCCTCTGGAAGCGCGTATCGTGTCTATCGCCGATGTGTATGACGCCCTGGTAAGTAAGCGCGTGTACAAGAATGCCTTCCCGGCGGAAGAGGCACTTTCCATTATTCGCGAAGAAAAGGGCATTAGCTTTGACCCGGCTCTTACCGACACCTTTCTTTCCGGGATGAAGAAACTCGATGCTTCCAAAAAATACCCCTTTGATCCAGGCCCCTTATGAACACAGTTACACGTATACGACTAACCGCTGGTATCGTCGCTCTGTGTGCGTTTGCTTCCGTAACCCACGCCAAGGATTCCGATAGGAGCGAGCGTCAAACAATTAAACTCGGGATTTTTTCTTTACCTCCCTTTATGATGAGCGACTCAAATGGCTCTGCGGGTGGCGTTGCCGCGGATTTTTGGAGGGAACACATCGCGCCCCTCCTTGATGTGGACATTGAAGTCTCCGGGCCATATCCCATTCCCCGCCTGGAAAAGATGCTCCAAAGCGGAGAAATAGACGTAATCCCTTATGTAACCAAAATACCCGATCGGGCACAAAAGTTTACCTATCCCAATCAAGCAATAAACACCATTTCTCCCTGCATTGTCGTTCGCAAAGACAGCCCAATCACCTCAATTACCGCACAAAAAGATCTATATGGCCTGACAATCGGCTTTATCACTAATGCGTATATTCCTCCGTTTGTTATCCACGACACGATCACGCTTGATTTAATTACAACCACCGATTTCAGGAATATGAACCACCAAAAGCTGATCAACAAAAGGGTCGACGCTCTTTTAGACATTAACTACATATCATTCCTGTACGAGATGCAGACACGAGGACTCCTTGCGGATATCAGAATTATTCCCCTAAATCAGGATCACACCTCGATATACAGCATTTTCGCCGATTCACCCCGGGGAAGAGACTTGTGCGCACGCTATGAACAAGCCCTTGTACACATAGACAAAGGCACCTTTGACGAGATAACACAAAGATATGTACAGAAAGAAGAGTAATCCGCTCTTTTTTTACCGATTTAAAATTGACATTCAGTCCTCTTCCCCATACAGTTACCCTAAAGGAGCTCTGTATGAATAAACAACATGTGTTTACGCGTGCAATCCGCACTATCGCGGTACTTGCAGCACTTTTCCTCCTCTTTTCCTGTGGAGGATCATCCCGGTCTACCGGTCAGACATATAAGCCGGGAACATATACCGCCAGCGCCAAGGGATATCACGGGGACGTGACTGTTGCGGTAAAGGTTACCAAGAACAAGATTGCCGCTGTTCGCGTTCTGGAACATGGAGAAACACCCGGAATAAGCGATCTAGCCATTAACGGCATACCCAAGGCCATCGTCGCAAGCCAAAGCCTTGCCGTAGACAGCGTTTCAGGGGCAAGCTTTTCAAGCAAGGCGGTTATCACCGCAACTACTGAGGCTCTTACACAAGCCGGCGCCGACATAGACAAGCTGATGGTTGCCGGGCAAAGCGCGAAAAAGGAAAAGGATGAAACCCTTACCGCAGATGTTGTTGTTATCGGCGCGGGAGGGGCTGGAATGGCCGCAGGCGTTTCAGCTCACCAAAACGGAGCAACCGTTATTATCCTTGAAAAAATGCCCAAGGTAGGAGGAAACACTATCTCTGCCGGTGGTGCGATGAATGCCGTTGATGAAGGCAGCGAGACCGCGCTTAAAAACAAAGACTCGGTAGCTCTTCATTTTAAGCAAACCTATGAAGGTGGAGATAAAAAGGGAGACGAGGAGCTTGTTAAAACCCTGGTAGAAAACGCATGGGACTCAGTCGCCTGGCTTCAATCCATGGGGATGAAGTTCCTTCCTGACCCCTTTACCGTTACCGGAGGTCTGTGGCCTCGCGCGCATAAACCGGTCGACCCCGTAGGAACCGGCTTTTTTAAAACCTACAATGCGTATATCGAATCGAACAAAGGAATCGAAGTCAGGCTCAACGTAAAGGCAGATTCTATCATTCTTGAGAATGGAAAGGTTACCGGAGTTATCGCAACCGGCAAAACCGGAAACAAGATTACCGTTAAAGCCAATAAGGGGGTAGTCGTCGCAACCGGTGGTTTTGGTCAGAACATAGCCATGAGACAAGAGTTTAACAAGGCTTGGCCGACCCTGGACGAAAGCGTTAAAAGTACAAATCACCCCGGCGCAACTGGAGACGGAATTGCCATGGCAAAAGCGGTAAACGCTCAGCTGGTACAGATGGAAAACATCCAGCTTCTGCCTCTGGGAGACCCGGAAACCGGAAGCTTGAGCGGAAACATAGAAACCGACGTTGAAAAACGAATCTTTGTTAATACCGAAGGCAAGCGCTTTGTTGACGAGGGAGCTCGTCGCGACACCATGACGCTTGCCCTCTTTAAGCAGCCTGGTGCAAAACTCTGGATTATCGTGGATGCGCACTCGTATCCCCAGGGAACAAAGAAAAATAACTTTAACGAATCCATCGACGACCTTGTCGCCGCAGGCAGGGCCTTTAAGGGTGAAACCCTTGAAGAACTTGCTAAAAACATCGGGGTACCCCCGGAGAACCTGGTTGCTACCGTTGCCGACTTTAACAAGCACGTCGCATCCAAGAAGCCCGATGCCTTTGGACGGACACTCTTTTCAGAGCCCCTTGATAAAGGACCCTTCTACGCTGGCGCTCGAATTCCCACCGTTCATCACACCATGGGAGGAATCAAGATCGACAAAGAAACCCATGTTATAGATGTTAACGGCCAGATTATTCCCGGCCTGTACGCAGCGGGAGAAGTTACTGGCGGAATTCACGGAACCAACCGCCTTGGTGGAAACGCCCTTACAGATATAACGGTATTCGGAAGAATTGCCGGAAAGAACGCCGCAACGGGTAAATAATCGGCAACATGCAACTCAGGCGTGGTATTACTGCGCCGGGTGTAAAAAAACCTTGGGCACAGGCCCAAGGTTTTTTTATTTATTTACGTACTACCCGAAACCCGGTAAAGCGGGAGCGGTAATACCCCCCCTGCGCTTCAGTCAGTATTATCTGGCATCCACTAACAACTGTATTCCAGTAACCGCCCAATACGATCCGATCAAGTCCAGTTGCAGGGCCCTTACCCGTGGATGTATCTGAAGATACCGCGCCATCGGGATAGGGCGGGGTAGTGGAGAAATCCCAGCATAATTCTGCCACATTCCCGCTCATATCATATATGCCAAGCTCATTCGCGCTCTTTTGCCCAACCGGATGGGTGGTGCCTCCACTCGTGTCCTTATACCAGACATAGTCATTGATATAGTTATAATCAGGATAGTTTTCTGTGTTACCGGAGAAATATTTTTGGATGCCGTGTACATTTAATCCCGTTCCAGAATACCCATGAGTCCTATCTGATGTTGCACCCATCGCGGCCCAATACCATTCAAGCCGTGTGGGCAATCGATATCCGTTTGCTTCCCAGTCACAGACTACCGTATTCCAGGTGGTATTTGGTCCGTCCGGAACAGTACCCCAGGCATCGGGATCGGTAGTGCCACTAATGGAATAGACTGGTGTTAATCCGGCAACAATACTCAGTCGATTACAAAAGACCAGGGCATCAAAGAAGCTCACCGACTGTACCGGACCATTATCCACAGAGGTAAAATAGGTACTAGGATTAGGTAAGCCGGTTACGGCCATATATTGATCGACGGTTACTTCATAAGCGCCCATATTATACGATGATGTCATCTCGGTTTCATTAGAAGCATTAGAATCCCGCAGAAATTTCCCGTCAGGAACGGAAACCATTACAGGGGGCAACGTGACTGACAGGGTATAAGAAGCTGATGAGGCTTCAAAACCAGAGGAGGCAAGACGGCTTGCGGTAATGACGGTCTTTCCCGCACCCACCAGAGTAACCAGGCCACTTGCCGCATCTACGGTCGCGACCGAAGGGACGCTGCTTGTAAAGCTCAAGGGACCGTTCCCGCCGCCGCTTACCGGATTTTCGTAAACCCCGCTACCCGCAAGGCGCGCCACGTATGAGCCCTTGGTAAAAGATATAGACGAAGAAGCAGGTGAAGCCGGGACTGGGGGATTGTCGCCAGATCCGTTAGAAGACCCCTCATCATCAGAGCCGGTCCCGGTGGAACAAGCTGACAGGAAGAACAGCACACCGCAAAGAACTATATTATAAAGATAATGATTCTTTTTCATGAGCTCTCCGTACAATGATATATTGTGATATTGTAACACAAGATAATTTTTCTACGTACATAGTTAATTACTAAAGAGTACAAAAGTTTCCGTTCTTTTTCTTGTAACGTTTATCCCCTTTGGGCCTTTACTATACGTATATGCGATGCTGAGTGAGCACGGTATCGGATGTGCCTCCTTATCGAATCCCGGCAGGGTTTTAACCTCCTTTTACCTGCCGGGTTTTTTTATGTAACGACCATATTTATGCTTCCGACCGTAAAAAACCGCAAAAAACTGCATCTAATGCCAACAAAGCCATTGACCATCCCTTACTATCTTGGTATCTTACTTGAACACGACGCAGGGTAGAGCAGTTGGCAGCTCGTCGGGCTCATAACCCGGAGGTCGCAGGTTCGAGTCCTGTCCCTGCTAGAAAAAACCCGAATTGGCTTAGCCAGTTCGGGTTTTTTATTTATCATTTACCGTTACCTATCCCTTATTTTTCCGCGATCAGGATTGCGTTAGTCGGGGGCCAGGGCAAGGGACTCCCGCCCTGGTCCAGAAGCAAGGCCTTGCCAAGCCATCTGTTGTTTACGATCCACTGGTTAGTTATCGCCATTGATTTTCCTGAAACCGTGAAGCCTGCATTCTCGAGTTCTTGTTTCCATTGCGAAAAAGACCAGAAGCAAAAGGTCTCGTGCATCTCGCTTTCCCAGTTATCCGTATAGTCTTTTTTTGAAAGGAACTCCATGGCGTCCGAAAGCATCAACCGTACACGTCTTTTTGCTGTGCTTTCTTCTGTTTGGGGAACCGCTTCCCATGTTAGTGTATAGCCTTCCGCTTTCCGGAAATCGCGGGCAAACACGAGGAAGCGGGAATACGTCGAAAGGGAAGCGAGCCACTCGCTTGTACGGGGCTGTCCGTCCACGACCGGGTTTAGGCCGTCTGCTGTAGATAGTTCAAGCAGTACTTGTCGCTCCGGATTCTCCGGTCCGACCACATCGCGATTTATCCAGACTCCGCCTTCTTCCAGTTCGCCCAGTCTGTTGTCGATAAACCGAAGGAGCGCATCCCGCCCGGCGTAACTTTCGATCTCATGTGTAAGGCTTGATGTATGGATGGTCGTCATCGATCCGGGCTTGAATACCGTTCCCTCAACGGCATTCCGTTGGGCAAACCAGACGTTTGGTGTTCCGAACTCTCCGTTGTGTCTGCGTTGGACACAGATGTCGTGAAGCGCCATGGTGATCTCGATCCCGTAAAAATCGGAATTGACAAAGCGGGGGTCATGACTTGCCTTTGCTATCCAGCTTCCCACGGCGCAGCCGATGTCGCCGATTCTCCCGGGCTTTATAAACGCCTCGGTATCCTGCCATTTCTGTTCGATGTTCTGATCCATCTGTCGCACGTAGGATCCGTAGTCTCTTGTTGTGGTGATATCCCCATCGGCACCAAGAAGGGGATCCGACATCACGCGTGAAAGAAGCCGGTCAAATCCGTAACGGGCAAGGAGTCTATGGCTTACCGGATGAATTTTTGCGGCGATATCGCGATCTCTGCTCCAGTTTTTGTCTGTCGCGATTTTTTGTAGTATGTCCCAGGGTAGCAGTACCGGCGACGACAGCGTTTTCTCTGCGCCCCATACTCTAAAGCCCGCCTTTCGATACAGCTCTGCCACTGTGGTGGCGCAGGCGACTATGCAGTCTTCCGGCGTAAGGGATACTAATCCTTCGCTTTCGTGAAATATGGTCTTGAGGGTGTACTCGGCAAAATCAGGCCGTTCTCCTGCTTCGGGAATGCCGTATACAAGAAGGTTGATGCCAAGGTTTGATCCCAGTTCATGGAGCGCCATTGCCCGGGCAAAAAATGGCAGGGGATTCCTGCGGGTCAGGGAATGATCGGCGCTGGTGACGGCAAATACGACCCGGTCAATTCGGCCCGAGAGCGGTCGGCCTTCCATATCAAGTTCACCGTCCATTCCGGCGTTGCAAAATCTGAACAGGTACGAAGATTGAAAGTCCGTCAGTATATGATGGCGGCCAGGAACAAGAAGCGTCATGTAATCCTCCAAAGCTATGATATCATGACGCATTACCTGTTCCTTGGGCAAGGAAAAAATGTTCGAAATTACAGGAGCGTGTTATGGCGGAAGTAGTCTTATGTTGCGGAAAAGTATGCTCGGGGAAGTCGACATTCACCCGCATTCTCGAGAAGGAGTACGGCTTTTATGCCTTTTCCGTGGACGAATGGATGTTGCAGCTTTACGACGAAACAGAGGATCGCGCGATATTCGAGAGTAATTTGCGGAGATGCACGGAGCTTATATACAGAGTATCCGAACATATCCTAACAAAGAGACGCGATAACAATATCGCGCTGGACTTCGGTTTCTGGAAAAAGGAAGATCGAAAAACGGTCGTTCGGCGGTTCGACGCGCAAGGGTTCGCCGTATCGGTGGTATACTTCCCCATTGCCTTGTCGCAGCAAGTGAGCTTCATGAACAAGCGACAAAGTGTCGCCGGCATGCGGCACTATACGTTTGACGACATCACCATAGAAACCTTGAACGCGTATTTCGAAGAGCCGGATTCCGACGAAACGTACCTCAGCAAGGAAGAGTACCTCGAGACACTCGCACGCGAGTGATTGACGATCAATAAAAGGAGCAACCAATGAAGGCCATCAAGCAAGAAACGCGGGTAAAAACCGAAACGTCCGTTACGTTCGTCAATCACGTCTATATGCCGGACGGCTACGACCCTGGCGCCGATACGACCTGGCCGACGATTCTCTTCCTTCACGGAAAAGACGAGATCGGCACGCCCTTCGATATCCTTCCCGACGGAGGCCTGCATTCCTTCGTCGAAAAAAACGAATTACCCTTCATCATTCTTGAACCACAGTGCCCCGCCGGGTCCGAGTGGGTCTTCCAACTGGATGCCTTGATGTCATTCCTGGAGAAGATGAGCGAGCAGTATAGAATCGATGCGAGCAGGATATACTTGACGGGACTCAGCATGGGCGCCATAGGCGCATGGCATTTGGCGATACGCTTCCCGTCCGCGTTCGCGGCGGTCGTACCAATAAGCGGAGGAACCTATCCTTTCCTCGGCTATCCTGACGCCGTGACTAGTATAAAAGATGTGCCGGTTTGGACATTCCATGGCACGGACGATGACGTATTACCGATCGCACTGACCGAGATACTCGTCGACACGTTGAAAAAGAACGGCGGAAACGTTATAAATACGTACTACGAACATACCGGGCATGACGCGTGGACGCGAACGTATTCCAATGGTGAAATCTATCAGTGGTTGCTCAAGCAAACAAAGAAAACGGTCGTTCGGAAGCCGTAGATAACGCTTCTTGCGGATCAAAGGAGAGCGAAACATGTCACTACGCGAAATGGTTGTTTTTAACGCGTTGTATTCCAGAAGAAGCATTCGTAACTTCAAGGAAAACAAAAAGATCGAAGGGTACAAGATACACAAACTCCTGAAAGCGGCTATGGCGGCCCCGTCGGCGTGCAATATTCAACCCTGGGACTTTATCATAATAGACGATGCACAGCTCGTCTCTCAAATAAAGAACAGCATCGAGAATTACGGAAATTACAACGCACCGATGATCATCGTTATAACCGGCAACAACAGGAACATCCCCTGGAAAGACAACGGAATCATCGACTGCGCGCTCGCGATGCAAAATATGATGATAGCCGCGCCGACCCTCGGCTTGGGCACGGTATGCATTGGCGGATTTAACAGAAAGGCCGTCAAGGAGATACTTGGAATACCCGAGGGAGTCGAACCGATCGGAATGCTGTACATCGGGTATCCGAACGAGCGCAAGAAGAGGCGCACCAAGTATCTCGAGAATGCGGTGCATCATAACAGGTACGACGCAACCCGCGACCAAAACCCCCGCCCCGGCGACGTCATCGCGTTCGGCCCTGAAGCCTCGGTGTGACATGAGGGACTCATGGAAAATAGTACTGCCAAAAAAACTATACACTGTTAGACTACCCTGGCAAAAACGCTCCCCAACGTCTTGACGGAAATCTTGTGCACTAGTCTTGTTCCCAGAAAGCCCACAGCCGCGCACGCATCCTGGTGGAGTACCATCGAATATCCCAGGTCAAATCCGGCCCTGACGGTGGTGTCGATGCACATGTTGGTCATCGCTCCGGCGATATGAACGGTGGTTATCCCTTCCTTTTTGAGCCATTCGTCCAAACCGGTCTGCCGAAAGGAATTGGGATAGTTCTTTTCAAAAACCGTTTCGCCGGGCAAGGGAACCACCAATGAATGTATCTCTGCTCCGGCGGTTCCGGGAAGGAAAAAGGTGGCTCCGGGTTGGATGTTGATGTGCCGGACATGGACCACCGGCCGGTTATCCTTCCGCCAGGCGTCCAGAAGCGCTGCGGCCACGCGGACAGCCTTCTTCATTCCCTTAAGCGGATAGCGACCTTGCGGGAAATAATCATTCTGGATATCGATCAGGACAAGGGCTTCTTTTTCTTTCATTTTATGTCTCCTTTATCTGCTTTACCCAACCATTCTGCCCAGAAAAGCAAATTCGCACAATTGTCGTTATTGACATATTATAGGCTAATATAGACTATTAGAGGATGATTTCCGTTACCCTGGTCAACCTTCCCGGTACGTATCTTTCTGCCCTTTATGGCATAAGCGACATCCTCGGTTACGCCAATGAGTTGTCGGGTGATGTTTTTGACGTATCGATCCGGGATGCGGATGATTTTGTCCGTCATCCACCCGCCTCGGGCCTGGCGGTAATACCCCCTTTCCGTGTGGACAGGGACGGCATCCGGCTCGATCCGAGGGTGGTGAGAGCCCTGAAGGGTTTCGCTGCCCAGGGAGGGACTCCCGTATCCGTATGCGCTGGAGCCTTTTACCTTTGCGCCGCCGGTCTGGCAGACGGGCATCGAATTACCACCCACTGGCAGCTGGCAGGACAACTACAGAGTAGCTATCCCGGAGTTACGGTTTGCCGCGACAGGATTTTGGTTGACGAAGGGAGCATTATCAGCGCCGGCGGCATAACGGGCTTTCAAGATCTTTCGCTGTACCTGATTAGAAAGTATCTATCGGTAGAAGCTGCCCTTTCGGTGGCAAGCGCTTTTCTTCTGAATACCGGTGAGCGATCCCAGCTACAGTACGCACGGATGGATCGGGAGATATCCGGAAACGATGATGTCCTGTCGAAGGCCCGGCAGTTTATGCACGATAACCTGAACGCGGAAATAAGCCTGGAACAGATCGCCGGGTACTGTAGCGTCACGGTCAGAACACTGCTCCGCCGATTCCATGCCGAGGGAGGACAAACCCCGATACGATATTTACAAAACATCCGGATGGAACACGCCCGACGCCTTTTTGAAACCACCGGATGGTCGGTTAAGGAGGTTTCCTATATGTCAGGGTACCGGGACCTGGTCGCGTTTACCCGTGTTTTTAAGAGGCAGACCGGGCTAACGCCGGGAGAATACCGAAAGAAAAGACTAGTAACCGAAGCTTGGTCATCAATAAACAGTGAATAGAAACCCTTGTTCAATAAAATGCCACTGGTATGTCTTTATAAAACTTTTCATGTTCGGACATTTCCATAATGTCCGTTACAACACCTTCTTTCACATTCACCCACACTTCAACGACAGGAATTCTAGTCACTACGTTTTGGACAATGCTCCTACCGGCACTTTCTAGGCGCATCTCTGCTTTTGTGCGATATAGCATTGACTGCGATTATTTCGAACGGATAATATATACTTACCTTGTGCTGTTTTAAATGGAGTACTAATGACTACCCTATTTATTGGTTTAATAAAAACATGCTACATGTTTTTAAGCAGAACTATTACGTTTGATACATCTGCGATTGGTAAAAAAATCGTTATGGATGACGAAAAAGAGTTTACAATCTTTAGGCGTGTTCGTATAAAGGGGAATGAATCCCCACAAGCTTATTTCTTGGTTAGATTTAAACCAAAAAAAATGAAACCGGAACAGAATGTTGTGTTTTCTCTACTACCGATGATGGTATTTATGGGTTTTACCGGA